>JAZKZQ010000239.1:0-38724 GCA_045612745.1 Cellulosilyticum sp.
ATGTGTTGCAATGAGAAGTTGCAACACATCTTTTTTATGAATAGTTTTAGACAAGTTTAACTTTATAAGTCTCAAGCCAGATATTAAGTTGTACAAGATATGCCATAAGTTGTGGGCCGGTCATAAGTTGGCCAAACCATGGCCTTGTATAAGTGGCACCTTTTGTATTTAAAAGCTCCATTGTAAAAGTATGATCAATAATATCAAAGAGAGGAGCATTAGGATTCTTTAAAATATCCCCAAGCATTTGACAAACTAAATCTGTATAGATAGGGTTATGTGTTTTAGGATATGGACTCTTTTTACGATAGATGATGTCATCTGGTAAAATGCCTTGTAGACATTTACGAAGAAGACCTTTTTCACGACCTTCAAAAAACATATAGTTAATGGGTAAGTTGAAAGCGTATTCTACAAGTCTATGATCTGCAAAAGGTACACGAACTTCTAGACTATTGGACATACTCATACGATCTTTACGATTGAGGAGATTTACCATAAACCATTTGATATTGAGATAGAAAAGTTCACGCATACGATGTACATCAGTAGATTCATTAGGTAAATGAGGGACACGTTTTAAACTGTCTAGATAATTTTCATTTACCATATCTGTAATAGGTAGATTTTTAAATTCATCAGATAGGAGTTTACGGCGACTGCGGATGAAATTGGACCAAGGGAAGGTATCCAGATTCATAAGCTCAGGTCTGGTATACCAAGGGTAGCCACCAAAGATTTCATCGGCACATTCACCAGAGAGCACGATGACAAAGTCTTTTCGGATTTCTTTACAGAAGAGGAAGAGAGAAGAGTCAATATCAGCCATACCAGGTAAGTCTCTAGCAATCACAGCATCTTTAAGGGCATTAGCTAGTTCTTCGTGTTTGATGGTAAAGGTGCGATGATTACTTTGGATAAATTTTGCCATTTCTGCTGCCCACATAGGATCAGAGGTTGGTTGGAAGGTATTTGCTTTGAAAAACTTTTCATTATCTTCATAGTCTAGGGAATAGGTTGTAAGTATTTTGTTTTTCTTTTTATAGCTAGCAGCAGCTATAGCTGAGATGGCAGATGAATCTAGTCCGCCGGATAAAAAAGTACATAGAGGGACATCACCTACTAGTTGCCTTTCAATAGCATCTATTAATAGAACACGTAAGTGTTCAGTAGCTTCATCTAATGTTTCATGATTTTCTTCAGGTGTAAGAGTCCAATATTCTCTAGTGGAAATCTGATGAGGTGTAATGAGCATAAGGTGAGCTGGTGGTACTTCTTTAATATCTTTAAAGACTGCACTACCAGGTTTAACAGCAGGACCTAGAGCAAATATTTCTGTAAGTCCTTCTTTATCTAAGATAGGTTCTACATATGGGTGGGCAAGAATGGTTTTGATTTCTGAACCAAAAATAAAAGAAGAGCCTTTTATACTATAAAAAAGGGGCTTAACTCCTAGAGGGTCACGAACCAATAAAATGCGTTGTTCCTTTTCATCATAGATTGCAAATGCAAAAATACCATTGAGCTTACTTACACAATCTATCCCCCAACACATATAAGCTGTGAGTAGCACTTCTGTATCAGAGTAAGAATCAAAGGTATACCCTTTTTCTAAAAGTTCTTTTCGAATATCTTCTGTATTATAGAGTTCCCCATTATAAATGAGAGTATAGTGAAAAGAGCCTTGTACCTTGGTCATAGGTTGGAGCCCACCATTAGGATCAACTACAATAAGTCTACGGTGACCAAAGAGGACGTGTGTATTAATATTATAACCATGCTGATCAGGGCCCCTTAATTTTAGGGTATCTGTCATGGCTTCTATAATAGATACTTCATTAGTAAGGTCTCTTTGAAAATCTATTAGTCCGGCAAAACCACACATAAAAGCAACACCTTCTTTCAGTAAATATAAGCTCATATACTAAATAGGAGGCTATAAGCCTCCTATTTAGTATATGGATTAAGAAATAAACTAGAACAAATATTTATGTTGTATAGTTATTCTAATATATGAGGATTTTCAATAGGATGTTCAACAACTTCATGAGGGGTGTCTTCTGGTATATAAGAGAAATGAATATGACTTAAGAGAGAATGCTCTAGTTGTTCACTACCAGTTTTATATTGATATTCAAACAGAGCAGTTTCATCAGGCGCTAGATTACCAAGTTCTAGCATATGTGAGTTTTCGCTATAGCATAAAGCACCACGGTCTCTAATTATTGTTTGTTCTACTAGAGGGAGTGTATTTGTATCAATACAGAGCTTTAGATTATTAATAAATTGATTAGAGGTATTGGTAATTTTAATTTGATTTTTGTGTAAAGGCCCTTCACCTATATCGATAGTAGTTTCTTGGATATTTAAAAAATTATTCATATTGCCACCTCCTTCTATATTTTATGATAGTGTGTAGAGAATTATAAATGCACAAAAAAGGTGGTGCTGCAAAACTTATAATTTTGCAACACCATCTATATAATTTATCCTTATTGACAGGATCTACAAGGATTATATTTACATTGTTTATTTTCACAATCGGTATGATCACAGGTCTTTTTACAGGTATTGTCGCAGTAGCAGTTATATTCAGGTTTCTGACAACTATCATATTTAGTAGTACAAGAAGATTGTTTGCAAGGATTGTAGGTAGTAGTACAAGAAGATTGCTTACAAGGTTTATAGCTATCATTGCAAGAAGGTTGTTTACAAGGTTTACAGCTATCATTGCAAGAAGGTTGCTTACAAGGTTTATAGCTATGGTTATCACAAGAAGATTGCTTGCAAGGTTTGCAGCTATGGTTATCACAAGAAGATTGCTTGCAAGGTTTACAGCTGTGATTATCACAAGAAGATTGCTTGTAAGGTTTACAGTTATTATTACAAGAAGATTGCTTGTGAGGTTTACAGCTGTGATTATCACAAGAAGATTGTTTGCAAGGTTTACAGTTATTATTGCAAGAAGGTGTTATGCCGCTATTACATTGAGATTTTTTGTAACTATTACAGCTTTTCTCAGATTGTTTAGTACATTTTGCATGAGAAGTTGATTTTTTAGGCTGTTTACAGCCAGTCTGGTGCTGTTTACAGCTATAAGGGTTCTTAGAACAGTGAGATTTATTGTAGTAGACATGAGATTTTTGACAAGTTGGCTGATTACAGCAAGGTTCATGGCAGTTACAACAATTGTCAGTCTCACAGGAATCATCATCATAGGATTCGCAAGAATCATTAGAGGTACAGTCACAAGAGTTATCATAACATTCACAGGAATCATCAGTTTCACAAGAGTTGTCATAGCAACTAGAGTCGTTAGTATTATAGTCACAAGATTGGTTATTGTAGCAATTGGAATCCTCATAGTCACAAGAATCATCATCATAACAATCAGAACCATTAGTATCACAGTCACAAGAGTCGTCCTCATAACAATCACAGGATTCATCATCATAGCAATCGGAATCCTCATAGTCACAAGAGTCGTCATTATAACAGCTACAATCATCTTGGTCACAAGAGTCGTCAGTATCGCAATTACAATCGTCTTGGTCACAAGAGTCATCAACATAACAATCAGAACCATCGCTATCACAGTCACAAGAATTCTCATCATAACAATTAGAATCCTCATGGTAGTTACAATCTGTATTATCACAGTCACTAAAGTCATAATAATAGTCATCAAGAGCATCTTTTACAGTATCTATAAATTCAAAAGCAGCATTACAAAGTTGTTTTTTATTAGTAGTGGTATTACAGCTATTGTCGCAGTTGCAATTATTATTACAGTCGCAATCACAATTATGGCTATCAATTTTATCATAGAAATCATCAAGAGCCTCATCAATAATGTCAATAAATTCTAGGGCAGCTTTACAACTTGGTGCATGAGAGTTTTTATTACATTTATCACAAGGCTTTTTGCCGGAATTACAACATTTATTACCCATTTATAAGCCCCTTCCATAGTTTAGTTGAGTAGCTTCACTCACTTACATAATATGCAAAAATCCAAAAAATGCTAATATTTAAAGAAATTTTTAACATATATTATAAAATGGAGAATATACATAATACTAGGATAAGCCTTATTGGGAAAAGCAGTTTATAGATGAAAAGTGAGGAGAAACTATGAAACAACTGATTTTAATTATACAGATTGCTATGATTTTTATTGGAAGTATAGTGGGTGCTGGGGTATGTTCTGGAAGGGAACTAAACCAGTTTTTTGCTACTTATGGGATAGCAGGATTTGTAGGACTTATATTATGTGGCTTATTATATATAGTATTTAGTAAAATAATTGTTGAGATTAGTATAAAAAAGAAGGTATCATCCTACAATGAATTTGTCGATTTAGTGTGCCCAAAACTTGTGGCTAAATTTATTAATGTAATTTTGACATTATTTTTGTTAAGCAGTACATCAATTATATTAGCAGGAAGTGGGAGTCTACTGAACCAATATTTTGGAATTCCAAAGTGGATCGGTGTCATTATTATGGTAGGTTGTAGTAGTATATTTCTTTTACGCAATACGGAAGGTTTATTTGAAGTTAATACAGTTGTAGTTCCTACACTTATTATTATTATGACTGCAATTTTTATAAGCTATGTGCGTCAAAATCCTTTTACTTTGGACTATACATATATGCGTTTTATACCAGCACAAAAAGAAAATTTGGTTGTATCCACATTAGTTTATGTGAGCTTTAATATATTGACTATTATAGGTGTAATTGTGCCACTTACAAATGATATAAAGAAACCTAAGGAAATTCAAATGGGTATTATTGTAGGAAGTAGTGTACTGACAGTAATTAGTATCTATATTGTTTTTTTGATGTTGGTAAATCCATTTTATCCTAGGATGTACGAGATGCCACTTTTAGCTATTGCTATGCAAATGAGTCATGGGTTGAAATTAGCCATGCTAGGTGTCATGTGGTTAGAAATGTTTTCTTCTCAAGTTTCTAATGTTTATAGTTTATCTTATTTTTTACGTAATAAATTTAAGATTGCGTATAATAAGGGGATATTTCTAGTGGTTATTATAGCATTACCTTTCTCGGTAATAGGCTTTGCTAAGTTAGTAGAGGTGCTCTATCCACTGTATGGTGTTTTGAGTTTAGTATTTTTACTATATTGTATAATTTATTACTATAAGCTTAGAAGGGAAACTAATAATTAAGCTTACTAATATTGCGATCATCATTAAAAGTAGTAAAGTTGTACATAATAAGGATTTCATCAAAGTTATTTTCTTTAAGATAGTCAGATAGATTAAAGTTAATACTTCTAAGATCAATAATGTCAATTTGACGATAATTATAGGTGAGATAAGGGGCAGCACTATTTCCAAAGGAGTCTTTAATAAGAAGCAAGTGACGACCTTCTTTGGGTAAGTCATTGTTAATGATAGTAGTAAGGCTATTATTTCCCCATAGGAATGCAGCATATTTATCCCTACTAGACCATTTACGCACATCATAAAGACTAGGATAAGGTGTACCGTCAATGAAAACAGATACATTGGGTTCAATATAATGAATTATATCAGGTTGTACATCTGTAAATAGGGATTGATTAAAATAAGTACCTAAGAAGTTGGGTACCTCATTACAAGCTATATCTAGAGGATTAGGAAAAAGAGGGACATGTTTAGTCTTATAAATGAAATTATAAGAAGCTAAATAAGCACCAATATTGGTCCAGTGATGATCAGTACGATAATAAATATAATCTTCATGATGGTGAAAAAAAGCAGGGATAATGTTGATGGGCTGAATGTTACAACTGGTACGGAGGTATTTATATATATAATTAATGCATTTTGGCTGATCCACTTTGAGAATATGTGGCGGTAATAAGTCTGAAAGTATGGCATAGGAGTTTGGGATAAGTATAAAATAGGTTGGTATATTAGGATGGGCATTAGTGAAGGTTACTAGTGCCCATGTATTTTTTGCAATGTTTTTGCGGTTTATCGTATCAAATCGTTTAAAGAGATAGTGATTAGAACCATAGATAATGCCATTGCTTTCTTTTTTATCAAGAAGAAGTTCAGTTTTTGATTTTATTTTAATCCAAGTGTCTCTGAAGGGGAATTGGTCATTGATGAAGCTTTGAAATTCTTTAGTATAGCGGCTTGTTAGATAGCTTTTTATTGTAAAGTTCGGTTTAGTTTGTAAAAAGCGATTTTCCACCTCGGAAAAAGACCTTATTGGAAGCAGGAAGCTAGAGAATGTAATACTTAATATTATAAAGCTAATTGAGATGAGAAAGCTATGTTCTTTAAATTTCATAGGTATAATAGAACTCCTTTAAAATCTAAAATATAAAAATGGATTGTAGGTGGCATTGACTAAATAGGCAATGGACAATACAAAGATAAATATATATACACTATTCATAAGCCATATGTGCTGTTTTAAGTAATTCTGAATATAGAGTGGTACCTTAGTAGCACATAAGATGGCTATACAAAAGGTGAGAAAATAAGTACGTAAATAATAAAGGTAATCATCTTTATAATGCCAAATAAAGAGCTTATGAAATAGGCTTTTTAAAAGCTCAAATTCTGTGGTACTAAAAATAGCCCAGCTCATAAGGAGCAAAATAATTGTATAAATATGAGAAAATAATGGAAGATGGTTTAGAATATCTAATAAGCAATATTTTTCAAGGCTAAGAATAATGAAGAAAAATAGCCCCCACAATACAAAATTCCAACTTGCACCATGCCATAAACCAGTCAAAAGCCAAACAATTAGTAAATTAAAATATAAGCGAAGAGTGCCTACTCGGTTACCCCCTAGGGGAATATAGACATATTCTTTGAACCATCCGCTTAGGGTCATATGCCAACGGCGCCAGAATTCGGTAATGCTCCTTGACGTATAAGGAAAGTTGAAGTTTTGAGGAAATTCAAAACCTAATATTTTACCAAGTCCAATAGCCATTGTAGAATAACCACTAAAATCAAAATAAATCTGAAGGGAGAAAGCTGCTACACTAAGCCAAGCAAGAGGCGTTGAAATACGATTAAAACCTAGCCGCTGAATTTCAGACCATAAAAACCCAATATTATTGGCAAGGAGTACTTTTTTACCAAGACCAATGACAAAGTATTTAAACCCTTCTTCTATTTGGAAAACTGAAAGCCTGCGATGATGAAGTGCTGTATTAATATCTGTATATTTAACAATAGGCCCTGCAATAAGTTGAGGAAACAAAGTAACGAAGGTAGCAAAGGTAATAATATTTTTTTCAGCAGGTACTTTTTCTAAATAGACGTCTATGGTATAAGACAAGGTTTGGAAAGTATAAAAACTAATGCCTAAGGGGAGTACCAGATTGGTAATGGGAAAGTGTGTACCCAATAATGTATTAATATTTATAGCAAAGAAGTTAGCATACTTAAAATAGAATAAGATACCTATATTAAATAGAAGAGATACTAAAAGCCCACAAGCTTTAATAAGTGGGTTACTTCTATAATAAGTGATTAAAAGGCTAGCTAGGTAATCTACGCAAATAGAAGCGAGCATAAGTAATAAGTACTTAGGCTCACCCCAGGAATAAAATAGAAGACTTAAAATGAGTAGTGTACCGTTTTTTAACTGCTTAGGAACAATAAAATAAAGAATAAGGGCGAAAGGTAAGAAACGAAAAATAAAAGGAAGGCTACTAAAGACCATGAATATAACTCACTTTCTATTTGAAATAACTATTAATGATATCCTCAGCCTTTTGCATATCTTCATTAATGGTATCTTCAGATTCACCTACAATAACAAGAAAGGCATAATCACCACGCACTAAGACGGTACCTGCTTGAGCCTTTTGATATTGAACGGGTAAATACTGAGAAAATGAGTCAATAAGATCCTGTTGACGATGTTTGAGTGCATTTACTACAGCATCAATTTTACCAGGAACAGCTTTAACACCTACTACGGTATCACAAGAAGTCATGGAAAGAGAAGCTTTACCAGCATAGGTCTCTACATTAGACATATCCATATAGTATAAATCAGTCAAGATTGTATCATTAACCTCACCAGGCATTTGAAGGCCAATTTGACTCTCCACTTCATCTACAATATCCATCAGTGTAACCCCTTCTTTAAGGGTATTGCCAGCTGTACCATTGTTACCACAAGCACATAAACATAGGAGTAATAAACCTAATAAAAGGAAGAAACTAATATTTTTATAGAGCGTTTTCATGTAATCACCTTTCTTAAGATTATAGATTAATAATTAAGAGTAGTATGGCTTGTGTGGGAAGAGAATATACAATAAGAGAGAGGGTATCACAAAATGGTTACAGAGAAGTTAATAAGTCACTTTAAAATGAATGAGGGCATTGTAAAATAAAAAATTATTTTACAATGCCCTCATTCATTATTGTGAAACAAAGGGGTATCATTTAATAAATCACATGGATTGTGTGATACTTCCTTCTTATATATGACTAGTTTGTGTTAAGATTTCCGTGATCTGGTACTGAGATGAGAATATCTTCATCAAAAATACATTCATATTGCATACCTGAGGCTTCTTGATATGTTCCAGTACCATGTTTGAGGCCATTTTTAAAGTCTCCTATGTATTTATCACCATTTGCATAGGTAATCATCCCTTTACCTGTCATTTGACCTTCTATGAAATCACCACGATAAACTGTTTTATTGTCCCAAGTGAAGCAACCTTTACCATGAGGTAAGCCATCTACTACATCACCTTCATAATGGCCATCAGATATAAATAGTTTCCCTATACCTGTTTCAACGCTATCTTTAAACTCCCCTTCATAGCGATCACCATTAGGATAAGTAGCTATTCCACTACCTTGAAGAGTACCTTTTGAAAAATTACCATCAAACAGTGTGCCATCTGCTGCATGTAATTTACCTCGCCCTTCAAAGACGCCATTGACAAAACGTCCTTCATAGTAGCTGCCATCAGGAAAACGTTGTGTCCCCGTACCTGTACGTTCACCTTTATGAAAAGCACCTTCATAAGTGCTACCATCTTCTAAATAGGCCTTACCTTCACCTTCAGGAAATCCATTTGAAAAGTGTCCTTCGTAACAAAGCTTACCTTCTTCGTTATAGTACTTGCCTAGACCATGAAAGTTTGAGCTTTTGATACTACCTTCATACATTACTTTTCCGTTTTTATGGTACCAAGTTTCATTTTCGTAAAGGTCTGTGGTACCAAATATTAATGATTTAATTTTATTTAACATAGTAAAATTCTCCTTACAAGCTTCATTAGTAAAAGGCACATAATATATCCTCATTATAACATTTTTAAATAAAAAACAATATATAATAAGACAAAAATTATATACCAAAAGTAAATAATGTGAGGTAATATGCAGCAATGAAGCCAACAAGTGTAGCAAGGAGGGCACCAGCAAGGGTATAACGACTTTTTGTTACTTTTATACTCATATAATATAAGGACATAGTGTAGAAAACTGTTTCAGTACAACCGAACATAATAGAGACTAACCTTCCCATGAAAGAATCAGTTCCATAGGTTTTAAAGATATCTAGCATAAGTCCAGTAGTTGCTGATGAAGAAAAAGTACGCATGAGTGCAAAAGGAACGGCTTCTACAGGGAACTTGGACCATTTTAGAAGTGGCTTAATAAGTATGCAAAGTCCGTCTAAAGCACCAGAAGCACGTAGCATACCTACAGCTACCATAAGACCAACTAAGGTAGGTAATATATCTAGGATTACTTTGACACCATCTGTCGCACCTTCGATAAAAGTTTCATAAACGTTAATATTTTTTAGAAGACCATATATGATGATGCCTACAATAATGAGTGGGATAATCCAATCAGAGACTGTTACTAAAATAGCCATTTATTTATGCCTCCTTTCCATGAGTTTGGCAAAGATAATAGCAATAAGTGTAGAAGCATAGGTTGCAAGAATACATGGTGCTATAATCTCTGTGGGGTTAGTTGAACCATAGCTTGCCCTATAAGAAATAATGTTAATAGGAATAAGCTGAATGGAGGACATATTGATGATGAGAAACATACACATAGCATTTGTAGCAGTATGAGATTCTTTATTAAGCTTTTGAAGTTCAGCCATTGCTTTGAGTCCAGGCGGTGTGGCTGCCCATCCAAGACCTAAGAAATTTGCAACAAAATTGGTTGCTATGTATTTACGTGCAGGATGATTGCGAGGGACAGCAGGGAATAAAAAGTCTAGTATGGGAGCAAGTTTTTTTGCAAGTGTATCAATTAGCCCAGCTTTTTCTGCAATACGCATAATACCCATCCACATACACACAATACCACAAGTTTTAAGACAAATGGTAACTGCATCTTCAGAAGCACTTAGTGCTGCTGCTGTAATACCTCCCATACCTCCCCTAAAGCCGGCAATAATTACAGCAAAGATAATCATGAAACTCCAAAGATAATTTAACATATAAACAGTCCTTTCTTTTGAAAATAAAATAGAGTGGAGATAGGTTGTCTCTATTTATATATATGCAGCATAGGTGGAAAGGATGATGAGTGGGTAAAAAGGAAGAATGAAAAGTCTACGATGTCATGGGAATGAAAAACAGAGCTGAAAAAGAGAATTAAGCAAATAAAGTACAAAAAAATACAAAAAAATAAATAATTTTAAGAACTATATTAATATTCGACAAATATTATATATTGAGGTGGGAAAAAATTTTACAAAAGTATAAAAAAATACAAAAAAATATTTGACTTTAATTGCTAATTATGGTACTTTATAATTAGCACATGGAAAATATTGTGAATATTATGAGAGAAAAAATTACATTTTTTTAAAGGGAGAGGATATTAGTGAAATCAACAGGTATTGTAAGAAAGGTAGACGAACTAGGGAGAGTAGTATTACCAATCGAATTAAGAAGAAATTTAGATATTAATGAAAAAGATGCTTTAGAAATCTTTGTTGATGACGATAAAATCGTTCTTAAAAAATATGAGCCAGCTGATATTTTTAATGGCAGTATGGAAGATCTTATCGATTATAAAGGTAAGAAAATTGCTAAAGCTACTATTATTGAATTAGCTAGATTAGCAGGATTAGAGTTAAAATAATCTAAGAAGTAACTAATTCTACAAAAAAAAGACCTATCATTAGGTCTTTTTTTTGTTATTTATACCTCTTAATAATATCTAAATTATAGGATAGTATAATGTTATAAAAGATTTATGAAAAATATAGGGGCTTAAAGTAAAGTGAGATGAGGTATAGGAGGATTAAGGCAAGATGGAACTAAAGCTTTTTGATTTTATCGAAGATGTACTTACAAGTTTAGAGGAGATGAAACCTAGGCTAGAGGTTGTAAGTGAAGAGTTAGAGGAGTTTTTTGAAGACTTTTTGGAAGAAACAAAAAGAGGATATATAAGTATTGAATCTCGTGTAAAGTCAGCTAAAAGCTTAAAAGAGAAAATTATTCGTAATCATTATTATCAAAAGTATGATACAAAGGAAATGCTTTTTGAGAATGTACCAGATATTATTGGTATTAGGTTAGGGTGTAAGTTTATTGAAGATGAGGCGGATATTTACAAAGCAATTAAGAAGTATTTTACTGAAAAACATGAAGTAGATGGATATTTTTATAGTTTAAAAAATCCAAGTGTGCTTTTGAAATTAAGTGGTAAGCAGCCACAAGAGCAAAAAAATGGTATGAAGATTTATCGTATTGATGGAAAATATATTACTGAGGCCGGTGATGTTAATTTTGAAATGCAGATTAAGTCTTTAGTTAATATTTTTTGGGGTGAAATTGAACATAAAATTATTTATAAGAACTATAATTACGTCATTGAAGATAAGTTTTATAAGGATATTATGAAGTCTATTAAAAATAGTTTAACTACTATCGATCAACAGCTTCTTATTATCTCTAATCAGTTTAACCAAGAGGACAATAAGAAATATGCAACGAGAGAAGAACAATTAGAAAAATTACTTTCAAAAATTATTTATGATATATTTGCGCAGCGCATGAAGGAAAGTTTAGGTGTTCTTGTAGATTTTAGAAATTCTTGTGAAGCTATTGTACGCTATGTTTTTAGAGATGCCTTAGATAGTGACTTGGAACGTTATAATAACAATTTGCTTGTAGGACTCGATAAGATTGGACAGATTGATAGGAGTAATATTAATTTTAAAGAGCGTCTTGTATTTGAAAGGGAGCCAATTTTTAAAAGTGAGTATACTGCTATTTTAGGTGAACATATTATGCATTATATGAACGAAGAATTTCAATGGAATTTATTCTTTAGAATTTTATTCCAAATAGAAGTAGAAGATAATATTGGAGACTTTGAAACATTTATTCACTATTATATTGAAGGCATTGAGTCGAGGATTACTAGAAATAAGCTAAATAATAATTTTTCTAATGAAGAAACAGAGCAGATTGTAAAAGCATTAATGCTACAGTTTACACAAACATTTATAAAAATTAATTTAGTAGATCTACTATATGACACTATGGTTGATCAGATTATGAAAATAATAAATGGGATAGTAGATACGATTTATAAAAATATTATAACTTATGAGCAGTGGGTAGAGGAAAATGATATTTACTTAGAACTTTTGGAAATTCGTTTGTTGATGTTATTTAATATGGATATTGAATCAGAGAAAGCATTAATTTTCTTAGAGCGTGTTAGAATGACTAAGTCTAATGTAGAAGTACCAAAAGGAATGCTTAAGTATATTTATACACTGTAATGAAACTATAGGGCGATAGTATGTTAAATGTACAGATTATAGATGATGAACCTATTATTAGAAAGGGCCTTGAGAAACTTATTAATTGGGAAGAACTTGGATTTGAAATTGCCTGCATGGCACAAAATGGGAAAGAGGCATTGGAACAATGGGAAACAGAAAAAATAGACCTTATCATTGTAGATATTCAAATGCCAGTGATGGATGGGCTTAATTTTATAAAAGAAGTAAGAGAAAAAGAAGTGGTAAATATGCTTTTAACTATAAGAGAGCTCATAGAAGTTAAGAAAAATCAGGTTCTGATTATATTGGGATTAGTTCTAATCAATCTAATCAGAGCCTACTTTATGTTGCTAGAAGTATAAAGTCTAAAGAAACAGGGAACACATTAGGTTACCTGTTTCTTTTTGTAGATGCCACGTACTTAGAAGAAAAGATGAATAGTATGCTGCAAAAAGTATCATTAGAGATAATAGTAGTGGATGATAAGGCTCATATACTCAGTTTTCCAAAAGACAATAAACTAAATAAGCGTTATAAAGAAAGTATAGGGAATGAAATAATAGATTTAGAGAAGCAACAAAAGGATAAGAAATATGAATATATAAGGGTAAGGTACAGTACATTAGATGCTAATGTGATTGGAAGATATATAGGAAGTAGAGAAGATAATACACTAGAGATGATTTTATTCGGTGTATGTTTTATTAATATGTTATTTTTCCTAATGGCAATTTTTATGATTGTGAGAAAGGTGGTATATCCATTAGAACTTATTGCGGCAAGAGTAGATGAAATTAACCTTAAGAATAATTTAGATATCAGATTTGCTGAAAATCAAGGATATCAAGAAGTAAATGCCATAGCTACTGCCTTAAATAAAATGCTAAGTCAAGCACAGTTTTTAAGAAAACAAGCAGAAGAGCGAGAGCGTACACAAAAGATGTTAGAGTTTTCGCTTATTAATCATCAAGTTAATCCACATTTTTTATATAATACCTTAAATAGTGCAAGTGTATTAGTAGCTATAGAAGATAAGGAAACAGCTGTAGAGCTTATTAAAAGTTTAGCAAGATATTACAGGAAATGTTTGAATAAGGGAGAAGATTTTAACACTGTAGCGCAAGAAGTTGCTATTGTAAAGGAATATATGCATATTGCCCTTTTAAAAAATCCTGATTTATTTGAAGTGGATTATGAGATAGATAAGGAACTGTTAGAGTATGAAATGCCAAGGATGTTAATACAAATTTTAGCTGAGAATGCAGTTAAATATGGGATTATATATGATATAAATAATATAGGGATATTATAAAAATTGAAACAATAATAGGGCATTACACAAAAATAAAAATCTATATCCCATAGAACAAAGTATAAGGAATAGATGCTGAGTCATTTTTATCTACACTTAGGCTATGATAAAATGTAATATTATGATATAATCTATGATAAAACATAATTTTATAAAAAATATTGAAATTGGGGAGGAAATAAAGTGATAAAGTTATTTGATAGCGGTGTATATCTTGTAAATGGTAGAGATATCATAGTAGATAGCCAAGAGGCAAAACAAGAAATAATGCATAAATATGGTGTTTCTGTAGACTCTAAAGAAGCAGCTAGTGAAAATACAATAGCATATAATATCTTAAAAGCTCACAATACTTCTGAAAATATGGATAAATTAAAGATTAAATTTGATGCTATGGCATCTCATGATATTACATATGTAGGAATTATCCAAACAGCCAGAGCGAGTGGTCTTAAAGAATTCCCATTACCTTATGTCTTAACAAACTGTCACAATAGTCTTTGTGCAGTAGGGGGGACAATTAACGAAGATGACCATATGTTTGGTCTTTCAGCAGCTAAAAAATATGGTGGTATTTATGTACCAGCCCATCAAGCTGTTATCCACCAATTTATGCGTGAAATGATGAGTGGCTGTGGTAGAATGATTTTAGGTTCTGATAGCCATACACGTTATGGTGCCCTTGGTACAATGGCAATTGGTGAAGGTGGTGGAGAATTAGCAAAACAACTCCTTCGCAAAACATATGATGTAAATAGACCAGGAGTTGTGGCAGTTTACTTAACAGGTACACCAGCTAAAGGTGTAGGACCTCAAGACGTTGCCCTTGCTATCATTGGTGCTGTATTTAAAAATGGTTATGTTAAAAATAAAGTAATGGAATTTGTAGGAGATGGCATCAAAAACCTTAGTGTAGAATACAGAAATGGTATTGATGTTATGACGACAGAAACAACATGTCTTTCTTCTATTTGGGAAACAGATAGTGCTGTAGAAGAATATTTTGATATGCATGGTAGAAAAGAAGCTTACAAAGAATTAAAACCAGGTAATGTAGCTTACTATGATGGTGCAATCTTCGTAGATTTATCAAAAGTAAAACCTATGATTGCCCTACCATTCCATCCAAGTAATACATATACAATTGAAGAGCTTAATGCTAACTTAGATGAAATCTTAGCTAAAGTAGAACAAGAAGCAGCAGAGAAATTTGCTAGCTCTAAAGTACACTTTACATTAAGAGATAAAATCATTAATGGCAAACTTCAAGTACAACAAGGTGTTATCGCAGGTTGTGCAGGTGGTACTTATGACAATATTTGTGATGCAGCAGATATTTTAAGAGGTGCAACAATTGGTAGTGGAGAATATGCACTCAGCGTTTATCCATCAAGTCAACCAACATTTATGAGCCTTCTTAAAAATGGTGCTATTGCAGACCTTATGGCAGCAGGTGCAACAATTAGAACTGCTTTCTGTGGCCCATGCTTCGGTGCTGGAGATGTACCTCCTAATAATGGTCTTAGTATCCGTCACTCTACACGTAACTTCCCTAACCGTGAAGGTTCTAAACCAAGTGATGGTCAAATTTCTGGTGTTGCACTTATGGATGCAAGAAGTATTGCAGCTACATCTCTTAATGGAGGTGTCTTAACAGCAGCTACAGATATTGATGTAAACTTTACAAAACCAAAATATTTCTTCGACAAATCTATTTATGAAACACGTTGCTATAATGGTGTAGGTAAAGCAGATGAAGCAGCTGAACTTAAATTTGGTCCAAACATTACAGACTGGCCAGAAATGTCTCACCTTACAGACAATCTTGTACTTAAAGTAGTAGCAGAAATTGATGATGCTGTTACAACGACAGACGAACTTATTCCATCAGGAGAAACATCTAGTTACCGTTCAAATCCACTTCGTTTAGCAGAATTTACATTATCTCGTCGTGTACCAGAATATGTAGGCCATGCAAAAGAAGTACAAAAAGCAGAAACAGCAAGATTACAAGGCAATGATCCAATAGCAGCACTTGATGAATTAGAAGCAGTATTTGCAAGTATTAAAACACTACCAGGTTTTGAAAATATTGATCCTAAAGCAACTGGTATCGGTAGCACAATTTATGCTAACAAACCAGGAGATGGTTCAGCACGTGAACAAGCAGCATCTTGTCAAAAAGTATTAGGCGGATGGGCAAATATCGCAAAAGAATATGCTACAAAACGTTATCGTTCAAACCTTATCAACTGGGGTATGGTACCATTTACATTAGAAGAGGGACAGGTCTTTAAAAATGGTGATTATCTCTTCATACCTGGTATTAGAGAAGCAGTAGCAAATAAGGTATCAAGTATTAAAGCTTATGTTATCGGAGATGAAATGACAAGCTTTAATCTTACTTTAAATGATTTAACAGATGATGAGAGAGCAATTATTTTAGCAGGTTGCTTAATCAATTATTATAGAGATTAAACAGAGTAACTCTTTTACTTTTAAAAATTTAAGAGAGATATGGCAAAAGTATTTAAATAGTTTTGCCATATCTCTCTTTTTATGTTGGGAGATTTAGTAGTTATAGTTAATTTATAGTCAAAACAATTTTATATTTTAAATATATTAAAAATTTAACATAGATTTAATATTATAATATTAAAGAATTAACATAATTTTAATATCCTTATAAGGGAGTGAAAAGGAGGAGATTATAATGGGAATTACGGATATATTTAAGTTATTAGGTGGTCTTGCCCTCTTCTTGTATGGTATGACAAAGATGAGTGAAGGGTTAGAAGAAGCTGCTGGTAATAAACTTAAAAAGATTTTAGAACGTTTAACAAGTAACCGTTTTCTAGGTGTTGCTGTAGGTGCTGTTATTACAGCAATTATTCAAAGTTCATCAGCAACCACAGTTATGGTAGTAGGATTTGTTAATTCAGGACTTATGACTCTTAAACAAGCAGTTTGGGTAATCATGGGAGCAAATATTGGTACAACAATCACAGGACAATTAGTTGCTTTAGATATAGGTGAGATTGCTCCATTTATTACTTTCATTGGTGTCCTTATTGTAATGATTAGTAAAAAGCAACGTGTGGTATGTGTAGGGGAAATTATTGCAGGTTTAGGTATTCTTTTTATGGGAATGGAATATATGGGAGATGCCATGTATCCTCTTAGAGAATCAGAAGCTTTTATTAGTATCATGACGACTTTCTCAAATCCTTTATACGGCATTTTAGCAGGTATGATTTTTACAGCAATCATTCAGAGTTCATCTGCTTCTGTAGGTATTTTACAAACACTAGCTCTTTCTGGCCTTATAGGATTTGACCATGCTGTATTTGTACTTTTTGGTCAAAATATAGGAACTTGTATTACAGCTGTTTTAGCAAGTATTGGTACTAATAAAAATGCAAAACGTACGACAGTAATGCATTTATCCTTTAATGTGATAGGAACATTAATCTTTGTGCCAATTTGTATGTTTTCACCACTTATAGAAATTGTGGCAAGTTGGACACCAAATAATAGTGCAGCACAGATTGCAAATATGCATACATTATTTAATATCACAACAACATTAATACTTTTACCATTTGGTATTGGTCTTACAAAACTTGCTATGAAGATTTTACCTGGTGAAGATACAACACATACTGAAATGAAACTAAAATATGTTAATGAACATAATATAGGTGCTACAGCCATTGCTATTTCGGAGATTTATAATGAAGTAGGTCATATGTTAAGTGTTGCAACAAATAATTTAAAAGTAGCATTTGAACTTATTATTGAAGGTAAAGATAAGGATAAAAACTTGGCATTTGTTAATGAAAATGAAGAATATCTTGATTATATGAATAGAGAGCTTACCAGATATATCTCTAAGGTATCAGCTCATGAGGTACCTAGTAAAGATGCTAAGAAAATTAATGCGCTATTTAAGGTAACCAATGATATTGAACGTATAGGAGATCATGCTTTAAATATTGCACAATACATATCAATCATGAAAGAAGATAAAATTAATTTATCTAATGAAGCCAAAGAAGAAATTATTAAACTGCGTAAAAATATATTAGGAAGTTTGGAATTTTTGAGTACAGTAGATTCCAGTAATCTAGCTCAAGTTGTACATCAGATTACAATAGCTGAAGATGCTATTGATGATATGTGTCGTGATTTTAGACAAAATCAAATTGATCGTATGAATAAGAGTATATGTACACCAGAGGCTTGTGTAGTATATAGTGAATTACTCACAGACATTGAACGTGTATCAGACCATTTATTAAATATTGTAGAAGGTTGTGAACGAGGGCATCTTACATTTAAAGATAAAATAGTATAAAAAGGGAATGTCGCAAAATGGTCCGATGGAGTAGTGGCGGCTAATAGCTACGCCTTCCGTAAGCTGTGATACTCTAAGTTCAATAATTGAAAAAACGGCGAAAAACTTGCTTCACTACGTTACGCTTCAAACATTTCGCCTAAAACCTTTTCAATTATTTTCACTAAGACTATCATCAGCTTACTACAGAGGTAGACAATTAGCCACCACTACTTCATCTTTCTTTTGGGACATAAAAAGTAAGGAGAGAAAGAAGTTAACTTAATTACTTTCAAAAAGCAAAATGGATTATACATTGCTTTAAATTTTTATATAAAAGTAGGCTGTCACACAACTAATCTAATTGATTAGTTGTGTGACAGCCTGTTTGTTTTTAATTAAATATATTGTAATTGGGGTTGAAATATTTCATTGGTCTAGGGTCATCTGTTGGTAAGCCTGTGAGATAAGATTGATTAGGTAAGTAGGTTCTAAATTCTTCTGCCGATAGATTAGAAGTTGCGAAATCGTATGTTGCTAAAAGGAGCAAAGTACTTTTCTTAGTAGCATTTCTAAGAATATCGTAGAAACTAAATGTATAGACGTTACCAGTAACAGGATGAAGCCATACGTGTTTATGTGTGTTTAAGTACTCTACATCAGGTTTTATACAATGGAAATATGAAAAGGTAGTTGCATAAGCACTGACTTGCTTTGGTAATAGGGGTGAAGCAAGTCCTGCAAAAGCCTTTTTAGTACCTATATTATCATAGGTAAGTTTGTAATAAGTACGCGTGTCTGTATAAGCATCTTTGAAAAGTTTCCCACCACCGTTTATACCATAAAGTAAAAAGAGTGTTTCATCGTATAAGTTAATAATACTATTTGGTATGGGGATATTTTTTAAAATCTGTTTATGAATTTTAAACCGAGAAGCTTTTATACCAAATTTTTCTTCACAAAGGAGGCTGTCAATGGCAACTTCTATTTTTTTATGAAGTCCTTTGTACTTTATAGTTTCTGGTTGCCCATCTATATGGCGCCCACCTAAATAGAAGATATACGGGTGTGCCATGCCATCTAGAATATAGTGGCATAAAAAACCACTTAGATAGCTTAAACATTCCTGAAACTCACGAGAAGTAATATCATATTTCTTAGCATGACAAATAGCGGATACTAAAAAGTCACCCGTTTTTTCATTGTGCATGCGTGATGCTATGGTAGATTTATTGCCTGTTAAACCTAGACGGTGATAATAAATGGGATCTGGTCCTTGAAGACCGATTAAAAATATGTCTCTATGTTCCTTTATAATTTTATATAAAGGAGATTGTTTAATGTTATGTGCAGTGTCTAGTCCGAAAATGTAATGAGTGATGATATCTGGCATTTAAAAAACTCCTTTTTTACTTCAATATAATAAGTATAGCATTTAATTTTTTTATACGATAGGGTGAGAATTCAATAAAAAAAACTCCTAATTACAGGAGTTTTTGGGTAGTATTAATCCTCTTTATCTTTATTAAATGAGGTCATTTTTTTAACTGTAAAATATAGCAAAATAGCCATAGCAATGAAAACTAATACTGCAAATTTAAGATCATGATTAAAGAATGCAATAGCAGTTAATCCAAGAACACCACTTACACCATAAAGTGTCACAACAGCTTGTTTATGGGTATATCCATTATCTACAAGACGGTGATGTAAGTGACCACGGTCAGCAGACATAATAGGTTTACCAGCTAGGAATCGTCTAATAATTGCAAAGGCTGTATCAAAGATTGGAAGCCCAAGAACAAGAACTGCAATGAAAATGGTAGCTACTGTATAACCTTTTAAAAGTCCTAAGACTGAGGTGATTCCAAGAGTAAAACCTAGAAAAGTAGAACCTGTGTCACCCATGAAAATTGATGCTGGGTTGAAGTTATAAGGTAAGAATCCCATACAAGAACCAGCAAGTGTAGCAGTTAAAAGTGTAGCTGGTGGATAACCTGCTTTGATAGAAAGAACCATAAGGCAAAGTGAAGCAATAGATGAAACACCTGCTGCAAGTCCATCTAAACCATCAATAAGGTTAACTGCATTTGTAATGGCTACAAGCCAGATCATAGTAGCAGGAATTGATAAGAGGTTTGTGTAAACTGGATTATCACCGATGAAAGGAATAGAAAAGAAGTCTATTCGAATATCACATAAAGCTACAATAGCAGCAGCTAAAAGCTGAATAATAAATTTAATTTTTGCATTTAACTCGTAAATATCATCAAAGAATCCCAAGATAAAGATTATACCACAGCCAAGAACGATACCTACAATTTGTTTTATATTTGTTAGAGGCATTTTCCAGATAACAAGTAAAAATGATATCATAAAGCCAGTAAAAATAGCGATACCACCCATTCTAGGAATAGGTTTACTATGCATATCACGCTTCCTTGGTTTAGCAATCGCCCCTACTTTGAAGGCGATTTTTTTCGCTACAGGAGTCATGAAAAATGAAATTAAAAATGCCAATATAAAAGCTATCAAAGATAATGTGATGTAGCCTATATTGCTCATAAAGTCCATCTCCTTAAGTATGTAAAAAAATTTAGTACTAATAGCCTTGACTAATTAGCCTCATTCTATTCAGATTTTAGAATGTGTTAAATATTACATAAAACACATTACAAATGATAAATCCAGCTCACACTTTATATGTATTAAAGTGTGAGCTGAAGTCTATAAGTTATTATTTAGTGCCAAATAATCTGTCACCAGCATCACCAAGACCTGGAATAATATATGCATGATCGTTTAATTTTTCGTCTAAAGCAGCACAGTAAATATTTACATCTGGATGTGCATCTTGAAGTGCTTTTAAACCTTCTGGTGCAGCAAGTAAGCATAGGAAGTTAATGCTATTGGCACCACGATCTTTAATGAACTGAATAGCAGCGATTGCTGAACCACCAGTTGCAAGCATTGGATCAAGTACGAAGAAATCTCTTTCTTCAACATCTTTAGGTAATTTACAGTAGTATTCTACTGGTTGTAATGTTTCTGGATCTCTGTAAAGACCAATGTGACCTACTTTAGCAGTTGGAAGAAGATCTAACATACCATCAACCATACCAAGACCAGCACGTAGGATAGGTACAATACTTAAGTTTTTACCAGCAATACGTTTACCTGTTGTTGTTGTAATAGGTGTTTCAACTTCAAAGTCTTCTAGTGGAAGGTTACGAGTTGCTTCGTAGCACATAAGACCAGAGATTTCACGAACAAGTTCACGGAATTCTTTAGAACCAGTTGTTTTATCTCTTAAACGGCTTACTTTGTGTTGAATAAGTGGATGATCCATGATAAATAATTTTCCCATATTATTATTCCTCCTAGTGTTGTTTTTTAAGTAAATTCGGTTATTCTATAATTCTTCTATTTTGGCGATACGTTTAATATGACGTTCTTCATTAGAGAAAGGTGTTGATAAGAATGTATCAATTACCTTAATAGCATGAGAAGGACCTATAACTCGGCCACCTAAAGCGATAATATTTGTATCATTGTGAAGGCGAGTTGCTTCAGCAGAAAATACATCATGGCAAAGCGCACATCTAATGCCAGGAATTTTATTGGCAGCAATAGAAATACCAATACCAGTTCCGCAGATTAAAACACCTTTTTCAGCTTCGCCGTTTAATACAGCATCAGCGACAAGTTTAGCGTAATCTGGGTAGTCAACAGCTTCTTCTGTCATACAACCATAATCTTTAAATGGTGTACCATTAGCTTTGAAGTGTGCAATAATTTCTTGTTTAAGTGCAAAACCACCGTGGTCACATGCAATTGCTATCATAATAGTTCCTCCGATTTTTTAGTTTAATTTTACTTCCAATATAATTAAGTTATTTAGATATCATTACTACTATAATATATTTTGGGAATTTGTAAAGAGATTATTGAATTTAACATCTATATAGTAGGTTTTATCTAAATATTGATAAAATGATATCCTGCTGATTTCTCAAGTCTATTCATAATAGCAGCACCAATGCCTTCTTTAGGAAAGGCAAGTGAATAGACAATATCAATTCCTTGATCATCAAAAGTTCTAAGTGCTTCAAAAAGGTGAGATGAAACAGTAAGTAAGTCATTTTCTGTACCTAAACTAAGGACTAAATCAGCCTCAAATAAATGTTTGGTTTCATCAGTAGCTAGAATACCTACTTTTTTATCTTTTTCATGTGCAGCTTGTATGAAAGTAGAGAAGTGCTTTTTTAGATTGTCTAAATCTCCAAACATATTATGTTGATTATCACCTACATATGCTGATGAATTTCTAACAATAAAAACTTCAGCATTAGGTGAATAGTGAGTATATTTCATACCAGGTGCTTTAGGTTGCTCACCTTCTTTAAGTTTATTAGTAATAGCTGGATCAATGGTAATTTCTCCTAAAATAGCTTCAAGCATTTCATAAGTAATACCACCTGGGCGAAGTACTGTAGCAATTTCACCTGTTGTATCCACAATAGTAGATTCTACACCTATCTCAGAAGATGCCCCATCAATAATACAGTCAATTTTTCCGTCCATATCTTCAATAACACGCTGAGCATTTGTAGGACTAGGTTTACCAGAAGTATTAGCACTAGGTGCTGCAATAGGGAGCCCTGAATCCTTAATAAGCTTTTGCATTAAAGGATGAGAAGGGAATCTAATTGCTACAGTAGCAAGTCCTGCTGTCACAGCTTGTGGGACAATAGGTTTAGCTTTAAAAATAAGTGTAAGAGGTCCTGGCCAAAAGTTATCAATTAATTTTTGTGCCATAGGAGAAACCTCTGTTACAAGTTCATAGAGCATCTTTAAGTCCGCTATATGTACAATAAGGGGATTATCATTAGGACGACCCTTTGCTTTAAAGATATTACCAACGGCAACTTCATTTAAAGCATTTGCACATAATCCGTAAACAGTCTCAGTAGGTGCAGCCACAAGGCCACCTTCTTGAATGATACGGGTTGCTTCATTAAAATGATCTAAATCTTTAATGATGATAGTTTTCATAATAAAAACTCCTATTAATTTATGCTAGGATAATTAAATTTCTACCTTATAGTATAACACAAAATGACAGGAAAGATAAGTAGGAGAGTGAAATTTGCAAAATAGGGGAGAGGATGTAGTGAGGGAGCCGCTGTGGAGACATGTGGTGGCTAGCTACACTCTCCGTAATTTGTGATGCTCTAAGCTCGAAGTCCAAAGTAACGTGGTGAACTCGCTACACTACGTTTCGCTCAAACAGCACCACTAAAACCACTTTGGACATCTTCACAAGAGCATCAACAAATTACTACAAAGGTAGACTAGCCACCACATGTCCCCACAGCTCTCTTACTACATACCTTATTTTGATTTTAGTCTGGGGCTGGGGTGTATGGTGTGGGCTAGCTGCACTCTACATAATTTGTGATAGTCTAAGCTCAGTGTTTAAAGCAACGCAGTGAACTCACTCCGCTTCGCTTTGTTCAGACAGCACTGCTAAAAACGCTTTAAACACTATCGCTAAGACTATCAAGAAATTACTCAGAAGGCAGACTAGCCCACACCATACACCCCAGCTATCTTCTCGCTATGCCCCATTTTGAAATCTACTGGGGAAAGATAAAAGATAAAAGGCAATGAAACGCTAGGTTAAGCATGAGGAGGATGTGTTAGGCTGGTGTTTTTTGTTTTAAAAATTTAATATATTGATTAGTTTGAATATTTGTTATATAGTATTAATTGTATTAATGATATTAGTACAATTAATACATTGTATGATATAGAGTAGATTATAAATAGCAATAAGAAAGGAGGTTTCTATGTTTATTATTGATTCGAGAAGTGCGGACCCTATTTATCAACAAATTATTGATCAGACTAAGGAGCAGGTTTTAAAAGGTATATTGAAGGCGGGGACACAGTTACCTCCTGTGAGGCAGCTTGCGGGGATGCTGAGCATTAATCCTAATACAGTGAGTCGTGCTTATCAGGAATTAGAAAGGGAAAAGATTATAGAGACCATACGTGGTAAAGGTACTTTTGTATGTGAGATTTCTAAGAGGAAGGTAGATGAGGAGAAGATGGATGAGTTATATCGTACACTAAAGGGAATATGTGTAGAGTTACATTACATGGGACTGAGTGAGGAAGAAGTGATGCACAAGGTCGAGGAGATTTTTAAAGGTCTGAAAAATATTTAGGGGGGAAAAGGATGATAGAGATAAGGCAACTGTCGAAGTGTTTTGATGAGAAAAAGGTATTAGATAAAGTTTCCTTTAATATAAAAAAGGGGACAATACATGGGATTATTGGTGAAAATGGTGTAGGGAAAACAACGTTATTACAATGCTTAGTAGGTATTTATAAGCCAGATGAGGGGAGTGTTGAAATAGAGGGAGAAACAGTATGGGAGAATGAGAAAGTTAAAGGGGAAATAGGTTATATGGCAGATCGTAATCAATTTTTTAAAAATGCCACAGTTAAAGAGATGGTTGATTTCTTTGAACTTATGTATGTGAACTTTAATAGACAAGACTTTAATACATATAACAAGGTTTTTGAGATTAATCCTAGAAGTAAAGTAAAGCAACTTTCTAAAGGCATGCAAATGCGATTGTCTTTTATGCTAAACTTAGCAGCACATCCTAAGGTGTTAGTATTAGATGAGCCAACATCAGGGTTAGATGTAGCTATTAAAAAAGAATTATTAAACTTTCTTATTGAAGAGGTTTCGAATAAAGAAACAACAGTTGTGATTGCTTCACATCATTTAGGAGAATTAGAGAAGCTTTGTGATGAAGTAACAATCTTTAGACAAGGGAAGATAATATATGAATCCTCTGTTGCTTCATTAAAGGATAAAGTGAGGAAGTTACAAGTTATTTTTGATGCAGAGGCACCAGAGGATTTAAATGAGTGGCAAGAATTCTTAAAGGTAGAGCAAATTGGTAATGTATATTATGTGATTACTAGTAATTATACAGTGGAAGTTGAGAAAAAGCTTAAAGAATATGGTGCTATACGTATTGCAACGATTGGCCTAACACTAGAGGAGATATTTATTTATACGCGTGGTGAAGCAAAGCAAATAGCTACTACGTTAGCAGTAGAATAGGAGGAAGAAAATGGAGAATAGATATAAAGCACTTATTAAACAGGAGTTAAAAAGTGTAAGGTGGATATTTGTTTATTTTTGTATTATATGTAGTTTATTTATTATAGCATTAAATAAATATGTATATGGAAGCCATGTAAATTTTATGGAATATCAGCTTCAAAAGAGTCAATATCGGACATGGAATATGGTATCTTATATGAATGGCTATTACTCTTCTTTTATGATAGCTATAGCTATAGGGGTAATATTGCTAGTGATAATGCAGTTTAAGGCGTATAAGGATAGAGAGTGTGGAAGATTTTTAAAAAGCTTACCTATAAAAAATGAAAAGTATTTATTAACTAAAATAGTATGTGGAATTTTAAGTTATACAATACCATTTATCTTAGTAGTATGTGGGGTATATTGGATTAAAGATATGAATAGCAATTGGATAGATAGTCTTTATAATATGGTTTCCATTAAAAAGATATATGATGTTGTAAATAGTAATGGATATATTGCACAGGTACTTATGAGTTATTATTTTATTATGACTACATTTTATATGTTTTTAGTATTTATGCAGTATATCATATCATGGCCTAAGATAAGTGTTATTATAGGAAGCATTATTACAGTTGCACCATTTTACTTAGCCTTAAATGTTAATGATATTATTATAAATTATAATTCATATTCAGGAAGAATGCCATTTCAAATAGATGAAATACTTGTTTCACCATGGTGGTATGGATTAGGAAGTGAGTTTTGTAGTTCTGGAGGTTGGACTCTTGAGCTAGGGATAGATTATATTAATCAGATCGAACTAAAACTAGTTATTCTAGTTGTATTAAGTATCATTTTCTTTGGATTAGCTTATATGAAGAGTAAGTACTTTAGAATAGAAGAATTAGATATATTAATGTCTAGTAAATTAACACGTATTCTTTTTTGTATGGGTGTAACAATTTGTAGTGCATTTATACCTACATTTATAGTAGATCGTATCATTTATTTAGGAGTAGGTTTAAGTCTAAATGTAATAATAGCATCTATAATATGTATTATACTAGGAAGTTGTATAAGCTTAAAGATAGCACGATTTGGAAGCAGCAAAAAAGGGGGTGTAGGTTATGAGGAAGTATAGTTTTATTTTATTATTAGGCTTATTGATGGTGGGATGTAGTAGTCAAGATATTCAGACAGCTATAAATGAGATGGAGTATGTAAGGATTGATGGTAATCAATATTATGAAGAGAATACAGAATTACATATAGTACGTAAAGAAATAAAAGAGAAGATAGGAAATTATACTAGACAAAATCCATATAATGAAAGTCAAGTTAGGGTAGCATATTATGACGAAGATGATACGGCTAAATGGCCACGTATAGAGATAGATTATAGTGCATTAAGTGTAGATATAAATGGTAAGTATTTGTTTTTACACAACAAAATGATTAATGAAATAGATAAAATATTAATGCCAGGTGTAATAGACTTTATAGCACATGTATGTGATGAAAAGGAAGATCTCGCACCACAAGCTATGGTAATTAATAATAATTGGATCATTATGTATCCTAAACATTTATATCAAAAGGATGAATTAATGCATATTGCACCTATGCTTATAGGTCTTAATAATTTTGAAATTAAGGATAACTATTTTAAGAGACTTATAGAAAGTGTGGATACGTCTCAGTTTATTGTTCATGAACCATTACTAACTGAGGAAGGTGCTATATTACAACTTTCTACACCATTTTATTTTATTGGTGGTGATGGAGAAATAATACTTGACAGGCAAAGTTGGTATGGTGGCCCCAATATGAGCTTTAGACTCTATATCAATAATGACAAGCTAGAAGAAATTCATACAATCATTAAAGAACCAGTAGCAAATCAAATTCAGATAGAAAATTTATCACCAATATTAGAGTGGGTAAAGGAAGAGTGGCAAGTTGATGAAGAGACCATAAACGAATTAGAAGAAATGATTGCTTCAATAGCAACTGGTAGTTTAAAGGAGCAAGAAGCAGAAGTAGGAGACTTACAGTATACTTATGATATTATGAAAAGAAATTTTAATAGAGGACAAATCAAAGAATTAACGTTAAAGAGGTAATAAAAAAATGCTAGCTATTGCAACAGCAATACCTAGCGTTTTTTTATTATGCTTCGAGTTTTTGACTCTCTTCTCTTGGAACAATATTAAGATGTATGTTGCCTAGTTTTTGGATGAGGTCGGCATAGATGTTTTGCCCATCTGGTACTAGTGTATCTTCTGGAGATTCACCGATTACTACGTGTGTGATTTTTTGTTCTGCAATGAAGTTTGAAATGGTCTGTGGTATGTTTTTGCTACATAAGAAATGGATTTCGCCACCAAGTTCACTGCCGTATGCAAAAAGGGTTTCGATTAGTCTACTACTATCAGCATTATCAAATACTGTTTCGCCTTTTCTGATATGTAGGATATGAAGAGAGGCACCTAGAGATTGTGAAATATGAAATCCTTCAGAGATTAAACGACGACTATTCTCTTGTATAGTAATACAAACAAGCACTTTCTTATTCATGGCATTCACTCCTTAACTTAGCAAATTCGTGTGGTATTTACTTATTCTTATTATAACATAATAAGGGTGATTAGGTGTGAATTTATTATGAAAAAGTTCCCATTTAATAGTGATTAAATGAGAACTTTTGGACAAAATGCTTAATTAATTGAGAAAAAAATGAGAGGGTTATTTGCATAATTCTTGATTTGATAAACGATTATTTTGAAGGGGGAGTAATCATTCTATAACAAATTTTTAAGTTCATATATAAATTAATTATAGTTCATATAATAAGTTAAGTTTCGTTAATTATAAAAGATAAGTCATGGACATTTGGGTAACTGTGGGTGTTTCATATCATCTACTTATATTATATTAATAAGCCAATAAATTGTGCTTATTTCTTTTTAAGATTTAAAGATTTGATATGCCAGATTTCTTCCGCATATTGTTTAATGGTACGGTCTGAACTGAATTTACCAGAGCAAGCAGTATTGATGATAGCCATCTTATTCCAGTTCTTCTGATCGAGATAGGCTTTAGCAACTTTGGCTTGTGTATCGTGGTATGGACGGAGGTCTTTGAGGATTAAATATGGGTCAGCTAAATTGTCACCTGCACGATTGAGAAGTGATTCGTAGATTTCAATGAATAAGTCTGGAGCAGAGTGAATAATTGTACCATTTATAAGTTGTTTAAGGACTTGGTTAATAGCATCATCATGATTATAAATATCCCAAGGATTATAGCTCTTTGATTTATAAAGAGAAAGGACTTCTTCGCAGGTTAATCCAAAGATAAATATGTTTTCATCTCCAACCTCTTCATAAATTTCAATATTTGCACCATCTAATGTACCAATAGTAAGGGCACCGTTTAACATGAATTTCATGTTACTTGTACCAGAAGCTTCTTTACTAGCAGTAGAGATTTGTTCACTAACATTGGCTGCAGGAATAATGAGTTCTGCATTAGAAACACAATAATTTTCGATAAATACTACAGTAAGATATTTATTAACTTGAGGATCGGTGTTAACTAAATCAGCTACAGCATTGATAAGTTTAATGATAAGCTTAGCACGTCTGTAGCCAGGTGCAGCCTTTGCCCCAAAGATGAAGGTGCGTGGGACATAGTTGCCGTTTGGGCTAGCTTTAATTTCATTATAAAGCATAAGAATATTTAGGACGTTCATAAGTTGTCTTTTGTATTCATGAAGACGCTTTACCTGTACATCAAAGATAGAGTCTGGATTAACAATGATATTGTTGTGTTCTTTAATATATTCTGCAAGACGTAGTTTATTATTGTATTTTACTTTACTATAAGCATCAATGAAAGCTGAATCTTGAGAATAAGGAATAAGTTTCTTAAGGCTTGTGAGGTCTGTGTACCACTCATCACCAATAGTATCTGTAATAAGCTTTGCTAGGTCTGGATTAGAGTGACCAAGCCAACGACGCTGGGTAATACCATTTGTTTTGTTATTAAATTTCTCTGGGTATATTTGATAGAAGTGTTTAAGTAGGTCATTCTTTAGAATTTCAGTATGAATAGCAGCAACACCATTTACCGAGAAACTACCCACGATAGCAAGATAGGCCATTTTAATTTGACCATCACAGATAATAGCCATGTCATGAATAATATTTTCTGGTAAATGATGTATCTCTCGGAGTTCAATGCAGAAACGGCGATTAATTTCTTCAATGATTTGGTATACACGAGGAAGTAGGGTTTTGAAGAGTTCAATTGGCCAGCTTTCTAAGGCTTCAATCATGATGGTGTGATTAGTATAAGCACAGGTGTG
The DNA here is from genome assembly GCA_045612745.1 of Cellulosilyticum sp. GTDB lineage: Bacteria > Bacillota > Clostridia > Lachnospirales > Cellulosilyticaceae > Cellulosilyticum. The sequence continues at coordinate 29,931 of JAZKZQ010000239.1, forward strand.
TGTTGTAATATAGAAGGCATCATCCCAGCCTAGATTTTCCTCGTCAATTAAAATACGCATAAGTTCAGCGACAGCAACGGCTGGATGTGTATCATTCATTTGGAATACAACTTTTTGAGGTAGGTCATAAATGTTAACATTAGATTTTTTGAATTTAGCAATAGCAGATTGAACCGTAGCAGATACGAAGAAGTATTGCTGTTTCAGTCTAAGCGTCTTACCTTGGTAGTGATTATCATTAGGGTAAAGCACTTCTACTAAAGTTTTAGCAAGAGTTTGTTGTTCAACAGCCTTTTCATATGCACCTTGGTCAAAGAAGCGAAGTACAAATTTTTCAGGGGCTTCAGCATCCCATAGTCTAAGACCATTTACAAAGTGATTTTTGTATCCCAGGATTGGCATATCATATGGAATAGCCAAAACAGATTGGAAATCTTTTTGTTCATAGTGTACATGGCCATTTTCATCACAGTAACTAAAGACACTGCCTCCGAATTTAATTTCTTGAGCATTGTCATTACGTTTAACTTCCCATGGGTTACCATTAGCAAGCCAGTCATCTGGATGTTCTAACTGATAACCGTCTTTGATTTCTTGTTTAAAGATACCATAGTTATAGCGAATACCACAGCCATAGGCAGGATAAGAAAGAGTGGATAATGAATCTAAAAAGCACGCTGCTAGTCGGCCTAAACCTCCATTACCAAGCCCTGCATCTGGTTCTTGATCTTCTATAACATTGAGATTAACAGTGATATTTAATTCTTTAAGTGCCTCTGTCACTTCATCCATAATTCCTAAGTTTACTAAGTTGTTACCCAGTGCACGACCTACTAAGAATTCCATAGATAAGTAGTAAAGTGTTTTAGGAGCCTCTGTATTATAAACTTTTTGTGTTTCAATCCAATCATCTGTAAGAATATCACGTGTAGCAAATGCAACAGCTTGATAAAGCTCTTGAGGTGATGCATCACTTAGGTGCTTACGTGAGAAGTTTCTAACATGGTCTAGAATTTCTTTTTTAAATTTTTCCTTATTAAATATAACAGACATAGAATTACCTCCAATACAATAAAGATTAATTACAAATTTATTATGAGCAAGTAGATATAGATAACTTATGGTAGATAGGTCAAATTCTTATAAATACTTAATACATATAATCAGTGTATTAAGAAGTGAACTAAAATATCATATAAACAATTTATGTCTTGTGGTTATCTATATAGATTATCGTAAATTTTGAATTATTTTAAAAGTCTATAATATTATACAATAAAAAAGGACAATGGTTAAGTAAAATTTTGAAATCTTTTATTAATAAATGGAAAAATAATGAGGGCATCTTGGGAATAAGAAGAAAGCAATGTAGAAAAAGTAGGAATGGAGATAATAGTAAGGAAGGTTTATGTGACTAAGTTACAGAGGAAAGAATTTATTTGATTTATAATAGATTTAAGAAATAAGAGAAATAAAAAGAAAGGAAGCGGTAAAATGTTTTCATTTTTAAAAAGAGAAATAAATGACGTAGTAGATGTAAAAGATATAGATGCATTAATTGGTAATATCAATTTGATAGATATAAGAGAGGCGTATGAATTCCAAGGTGGTAGCATAAAATCAGCTAAAAATATTCCTATGGGGGATTTATTAAATCAGCCAGAACGTTATTTGAAGAAGAGTGAAAAGTATTATATTATGTGTCAATCAGGGATGAGAAGTAGTAGAACAGTAAGTACACTACAAAAAGCTGGATATGATGTAGTCAATGTAAAAGGTGGCATGGGTAGTTATAGAGGGAAAAATAAGGTATAAATAGTTTAGATAGAATAAAATATATAAAATAAGTAGGCACAAGGAGGTTAAGTTATGAAAATATTAATATTAGGTGGCGTAGCAGGTGGTGCATCAACAGCCGCAAAATTACGACGTTTTAGTGAAGCAGATGAAATTATTATGTTTGAAAGAGGGCCATATGTTTCTTTTTCAAACTGTGCACTCCCTTATCATTTAAGTGGCATGATTGAACCAGCAAGTAGATTAGTACTCATGAATCCAGAGAAATTTAAGAAGCAATATAATATTGAGGCTAGAGTAAATGAGGAAGTTATAGCTATTGATAGAGCACGTAAAGTTATCAAGGTAAAGAAAGTTTTAACAGGGGAAGTGTATGAGGAAAGTTATGATAAGTTAGTACTATCTCCAGGAGCAAGACCTAATAAACCAGAGCTAGAAGGTAGCGAAAATATGCCTGTTTTTACAGTACGTAATGTAGGTGATATTGCTAAGATCAAAAGTTATATGGTAGACAATAAGCTGACACAGATTGTAGTTGTAGGTGGTGGCTATATCGGTATTGAAGTAGCAGAAAATATTAGGGAAGCTGGTTACGAGGTAAGCATTATTGAAAACGCACCACAAATTCTTCGTACATTTGATGATGAAATGGTGCAAGTGTTCCATAAAGTTTTAGATGATCATGGTGTAAACTTATTATTAAATCGTCAAATTAAAGCTTTAGCAAAAGATGGTGTTATCTTAAATAATGATGAGAAAGTACCTGCACAAATGGTGATTATGGCTGTAGGTGTAAGTGCAGAGAATGAACTTGCTAAGATGGCAGATTTAAATATTAGTAAAATGGGTAGCATTGAGGTAGATGATAGTTTCAGAACTAATGACCCAGATATTTATGCCATAGGTGATGCTATTGAGGTGAATCACTTACTTACAGGAGAAAAAATGAGACTTACTTTAGCAGGCTCAGCACAAAAGGCTGCAAGAGCAGTGGCAAGTCATATTAATGGTGAAGCTGTTAAAAAGCAAGCTTATATGGGTAGTTCAGCTATTAAAGTCTTTGATTATAATGGGGCATCAACAGGTCTTACAGAAGCACAGATTAAGATGCAAGGCTTAGATATAAAGTATGATAAAGTACACTTTATGTTAGGAGACAAAGTAAGTCTGATGCCAGATAGTAGTACCATGCATTTTAAACTTATTTATGAAGTACCATCAGGTAAAATATTAGGTGCTCAGGCGATTGGTAAAGGTAGTACAGATAAAAGAATAGATGTCATTGCCACAGCTATGAAGTTTGGTGGCAGTGTGTATGACCTAAGAGAACTTGAACTTTGTTATGCACCACCTTTTGGTACAGCTAAGGATATTGTTAATTATGCAGGGTTTATTGCATGTAATGTACTAGAAAAACGTTTTAAACAAATCACTGTAGATAAAGTAAGAAGCCTAGTTGAAGAAGGGGCATACATTATAGATGCAAGAGAAGAAGGAGAATATGAAAGAGGTCATATTAAGGGAGCACATTTAGTACCACTTAGTAGACTAAGAGAAAGTGTTTCTGAGATTCCAAAGGATCAAACGGTTTATATCCATTGCCGTAGTGGACAAAGAAGTTATAACGCCGTTTTAGCACTTCAAAATCTGGGATATGATAATGTAGTTAATATTACAGGTGGATTTTTAGGACTTAGCTTCTATGAGTACTTTAAGGATAAATCAGAAGGAAGAGAGAGCATTTTAACAAACTATAATTTTAATTAAAGTAATGAGATAAGAATAAAATGTGATAGTAAGAAATTAATTCACATGGTTTAACATTTCAAATAATAAGAATAGGCTTTTATAAAGAGGAGCATCACTAAATTAATTTTATGATGCTCCTTTTGCATATGAATTTTAGATTTATAAGGCTAGTTTCTTTAGTTTAGGAAGATCGATGAGAGTGATTTCACCACGATGAGAAGTGATTAAACCTTCAGTCACAAAGTATTTTAACATGCGAGAGATAACCTCACGGGCACTACCCATATATTTAGCGATTTGTTCATGGGTTAGATGGATTGTATGTCCATGTTGCTTACTCGCTTCATCGAGTAGGAAGATAGCAAGCCTTTTGTCAAAACTCATAAAAAGGATTTGCTCCATAGCCCACATAACATCTGAGAACTTATCAGCAGTTACTTTATAAGAGAAGTTTTCTACATAGATATTTTTTGCGATTAATTTAGAAAAAATATTGCTACTAATTACTAAAACTTCCGTTTCAGCTTCAGCATCAACATGAATGTCAAAGGTGACATTAGAAAGGATACAAGAAGCTGAGAGCATACAAATATCTCCACTGTAAAGTCTATAGAGTGTAATATCTTTACCTTGCTCAGAGAGCATATAAGAACGAATACATCCCTTCTTTACAATTAGAACACCAAGACAATTATTATCACCTCCATGTATATTTTCACCAGGATGATATAAGGTGGTATATGTATATTGCTGGAGTGCATTTTGTTCATCAGGACTTAGTTTATCCCAAAAAGTTAATGTGCTTTTTAAAAGTAATAAATCTTCTTTTGACATAAGGACACCTCCTAAATATATATTTTTACAAGTGTAATATTATATATATTTTACATTTATAAATTTTAGTTATTCATAGTTGTTCGTAATATGAAATTTATAGTTAACATATATAATGTAACTCAAGTACAGACAGATATCTACGATATTGGTAAAATAGGTGAGGGCAGAAATAAAATAAGATGATATAGGGAGGAAAAATGGAACATATGAATATTTTTTTAGTAGGGGTAGAAGGTTTAGTATCCTTTTTATCACCCTGCATTTTACCGTTACTGCCGGTATATTTAAGCGTACTTGCCAATAGTAGCCAAACTGATGAAAGGTACCAGATGCAAACACTTATAAAGAACACCTTAGGTTTTGTAGCAGGTATCTCCACTACATTTTTCATACTAGGGATGTCAGTTTATACAGTAGGAGATATATTAAATTCATATCAGACACTACTTACACTAATTGGTGGATTTATCATCATCATCATGGGTTTATTTTATTTAGGACTTATCCAGTCTAATCTATTAAATCAAGATAAGCGATATCATATGAAAGTAGGTAGAATGAATATATTTTCTGCTTTTATATTAGGTTTGACTTTTAGTTTTGGATGGACACCTTGTATAGGGCCAACGTTGGCATCTGTATTAGTTATGGCATCTACATCAGATAGTAAAATAGGTGCAATGCTGCTGATATTTATCTATACAATTGGATTTACAATGCCATTTATTATCGTAGCTATTTTTTATGAGAAGCTTGTGAATCATTTAAATCAGCTTAAAAAACATATGGGAATTATTAAGAAATTAGGTGGTATCATCTTAATTATTTCAGGGATAGCCATGATTATAACGGCGAGCCAAGTAGTTTTGGATAAGACAAAGACTGTACAAGAAAATTCAGTGCAAGTTATAGAAGATGAAACCTATGTAGAAACACAGGAAGTAGATGATAGAATAAAAGCACTTGATTTTAATCTGTATGATCAATACGGCATGGTGCATTCTTTAAGTCAGTACAAGGGCAAAATAATTTTCTTGAATTTCTGGGCAACTTGGTGTCCACCTTGTAAAAAAGAAATGCCTTATATTGAAGAAATCTATGAGGAATATGGTAAGAATAGTGAAGATGTTATTATTTTAGGTGTAGTAAATCCTCAATTAGGAAAAGAAGGTAGTCAAGAGTATATTGAAAGTTTCTTAGAGGAGAATGGCTATACATTTCCGGTAGTATTTGATACGAATTATGATTTACTATATAGTTATGGCATTAGTGCATTTCCAAGTACACTTATCATAGATGCTGAAGGATATATTAATTTATATGTACCTGGGGCTATGGATAAGGTAACAATGAAACAAATTATTGAAGAAGCTAAGTAAATAAGAGGATGTCATAATAATAAAATAAAAAAAGATTAGCATTTAGCTAATCTAATTGATTGTGTAGTACTTGTTTATTTACATAGAATTATGATTTCAAAATATACCTTATTTAGGAGGCAGATTAGTAAACAGAAATCCAACAGTTTTGATTTACAGTGCCTGCTCCTTGGAAGCCAAATTCAACTGAACCATTAGCTGCAATTGTAGCGTTGTAAGAAGCGGGTGTAATAATAAGGTATTTATCCTCTTCTTTAATAGAGCAGTTCCAACTATTCGTGATGTTAAAATCTGCTTTAAGAACTTTTACAGTCCATGTATTTACAGAAGTATTTGTTGGATTATTAACTTTGACACTACAAGTATAACCTGTATCCCAAGTAATAAAGGTTGGCGTTACAGTAAGTGAACTTGTGCTATTAGTATTGTTATTAGTCGTATTGTCATTGCTAGTATTATTATTGGTTGTGTTGTTATTACCAGTATTATTGTTGTTAGTGTTATTATTATCGGTAGCCAAATAAAGTAAAGAAGAAGGCCATTTACCATACCATGTATATCCAGTTCTTCGTTCTTTTTCAATATCAGCTAGGTTGTATTTAACGATACCATCACGACCTACGAAGATAGGCCTATTCGTACCAATTTCATAAAAACGTCCCCATACAGGGTCAGCTGAAGAAGAGGCAACAACAGTAACATCACCATCTTTTTTTACTACTTTAATGCCTGTAATTTGAACTTGTTTAAACCAGTTGGCAGCAGCTGTGATAGAAGCGGTTATTTCAGGTGTAGCAGGTCTTGTGAGTAAGAATTTTACAATTGCAACACTCTCAGAAGAACAAAGAGAAGGAACTTCGTAAGCGCGGGCACCAGCAGGGGCTAGTGTATATTCATCATGTTGTTGTCCCCAAACAGTTAGTTTACCATTAACAATAACTTGTGTTTTTAAGATACATTCAAGGCCTTTATCAACAGCTTTTTTACATTTTGTAGCTAAAGTATTATCTACGAAAGCGAAGTCTCCTTTTTTGTTTGCTACTTCATCTAGGAGTGTCATAACATTTATCATGGCATTATCATTATAGGTAATACGTGCATGGTAACCAGTACCATTATGAATTTGTGGCCAACCACCATTAGCGTACTGCATGTCTAGTAGACAATTGATTCCTCTGATGGCTGCATTAGAATAAGTACTGTTTTTAGTAGCGGAATACTCCTTAGCTAATTTACGAATTTCCGTATATGTAGCACCATTATCAATAGTAGATTTTGCCCAATCACCAGATGTTGTAGTATAATTCTTTCGCCACCCACCATCAGGTTGTTGATATTTTAGGATATCTGAGATACTGGCTGTAGCAACACTAGATTCAGCTGCCAATATAGGTGTGGTTGTTTGAGAGACTAAAGGTGCAGATAAGGCAAGTAATAGAGTGAGTGATAAAAATTTGAATTTTGAAGAGGACATATTTTTCAGCTCCTTGTTAAAATATTTTTACAATAATAATGATAGAATTAATTTTTTTTTAAACAATAAAATAGCATAAGATGATGAACAAAATAACATATATAACAAAAGTTTTAGCTGAACTAGATTATAAAAAGAAGGTATAAGGGATAATATAAAAATAATATAAGGAAATGAGGTACCACAGGATTAGTTTTATGGTACCTCATTTTTTAGGAGTAATTATTTAATTTTAAAGGCTAAAGAATGCTTTAAGTGCCTCAGCGGTATGAATGAAGTCAGTAGCTGCCATTAGTTCGCGTGCTGAATGCATTGCAAGCATTGGTGTACCAATATCTGCTGAGCGAATACCAAGATGTGAAGCAGTCACAGGCCCGATTGTTGAGCCACCTCTTTCATCAGAACGGTTTACAAATACTTGGAATGGAATATTATTTGCCTTGCAGAGTGCAGCAAATACTCCATAAGAGTCACTATCAGTTGTATAACTGAAATTAGCATTCACTTTGATAGCTGGGCCATTACCAGGAAGTACTTTGTTAGTTGGGTCACTCTTTTCCATATAGTTTGGATGTGAAAGGTGAGCAACATCAGCTGAAATAATGAAAGAATTGGCATAAGCAGTAAAGAGGTCTTCTCTTGTTTTACCTAGTGCAAGTAAGATTCTTTCTAAAATGTTACCAAGTAGTGGTGAGTCAGCACCTTGTTTTGTATGGCTACCGATTTCCTCATTATCAAAGCAGATAAACATAGAAACACCTTTTGTGCTCGTGTTATTTAAAATACCATAAAGCCCACTGTAAGTCATTGATAAATCATCAAGGCGTGATGCAGAGATAAATTCTTCATTCAGGCCTACAAGCATACTTTTTTCAAATGGATAAAGGTAAAGATCAGCATCTAAGATATCTTCTTTTGCTACACCAAGTGTCTCAGCCATAAGTGTGAGCATGAAGTTTTCATCAGCTGGTGTATTTAAATAAGTAAGTATTGGCAGTGTGTCCTTTTGTTTATTAATACTTACACCATTATTCACTTCACGATTCATATGAATTGCTAGGCTTGGAATAATAAGAATAGGTTTATTAATATTAATAAGACGCATTTCAGGGAATAAAACGTTATCACTTTTAATTGCTACGCGACCTGCTACTGAAAGTGGACGGTCAAACCATGTGCTAAGAATTGGGCCACCATAACCTTCTGTATTTAATTTGATATAGTTATCACTTTGCATTTGTGAATTAGGCTTAATTCTAAAGCCAGGTACGTCACCATGTGTTCCTACGATTTTGAAGCCTTCTTTTTCTACATCTAAAGAGTTAATGCAGAAAGCAGCAATAGCGGAATCATTTGATGTTGTATAGTATTTACCACCATTGACTAACTGCCAAGGTGTTTTTGGATCTAAATAAGTAAAACCATGAGCTTCTAAAATTTCTTTACAAGTTGAAACTGTATGAAACATTGTAGGACTTGCATCAATGAAGTCCATAAGTTGTTTTGTAAGCTGAGCTGTCATACAAACCTCCTAAGTTGAAATAAATTATTTTCCTTA
>JAZKZQ010000240.1:0-6339 GCA_045612745.1 Cellulosilyticum sp.
ATGAGAGCTAAAAATATACCCACAGAAATTGATTTCTTCATCATAATACCCCTCCAACAAAGTGTTTATTTAGTTAATAACTATGCACATGTTATAACACTAGAAATCTATGTATAAATAGACTTACATGTACGATGTATATCACAAACAATTAACTAAAAGCACCCTCATAAAAAGGGTGCCATTGACATGTGAATTTAAATATTAATTTAATCTTACCTAGCAACCATACTAATTAATGATTATTTTATTTGTTTCCTCAACAATTGCATTATCTAATTCAGGTGTTTCTGTAAATGTAGATACATAATATACTAACTCATTAGTCGTAAAGTCATAATGATACATTGTTTCTTTAGTAACATTATCATCATACATAGATAATTCTAAAGGAATAGTTTCTTTAAAAACATTAACTTTTTCAATCAGTTCTAGTTCATTTACACGCTCATCACTTAAACTTCTTACATTAGCTTCTTCAGCTTCTAGTTCATCTACACACAAACTTCTTACATTAGCTTCTTCAGCTTCTAGTTCATCTAGGCTTAACTTGATATCTGTTACATATCCATTTTCTACTGATGCAACATACGCCTTATTAGTTGCAATTTCATCACCAATATAATAAGTGAATATAATGATTCCACTGCTTGTATCTTCTGAATACATATTACATGTAACCTTATACTCATCTACATTAAAATCATTATCAATCTTTTTAATTTCTTCAACTATAACTTCAAAATCATCCATATATTGATTAAGTTCAGCGTTAACTATACGCCCACAAGACCCATCAAATGGAATACTATAATTAGTATCATCAGCTAAACTGAATGATGGGTATGATGGGTTACCATACATTTTTATATCAGACCCTAAATCCGATGATGGATATAATGTTGTAGCGTAGTTGACAGCCTTTTTTACTGTTTGACCATCTGCGATATAGTCATTAAATGCTTTCAACCATTCAGGACCATAAGTATTACGAGAATGTATGCTTTCTACAAAGCCTATAGATACTTCAGCACCTTCGACATAAGCTTGGTATGCTATATTTCCTCCACTTTTTTCTGCAGTCTCGCATCCAACAAATGCAATTAGCTTTGTATTTGATAAGTCACGATTTCTAATACTACAATAATTAATACCCGTTTTACTACTAACTCCTTCATCTCCATTAATAATCCCTACCATATATTCTTTCCCTTTACTATCTTGAGAAAAAGACATACCATCATTCCAACCATGACCATTAAGAAAAACTATCGTACTTCCAAGTCTAGGGTCTCCATCAGGATTGGTTCCATCTAAATAATTAAAAGTAGGGTTATAATTTTTGTATGAATTATCAATATCAGATATCATTCCATATGAAGTAGCTGCATAGGCTACGTTTCCAGTAAAATCTCCCTCAGCTTCATCCCTCGAAGAATGATTTACACCAATAGAGTACGCATAATTACCTGCAAATGTAGGTATTGCTGATAAACTAACAATTACTGAGCTTAATAAAAGCGAAAAAATTTTGTTCTTTTCATATTATTACTCCTTTTTTTACATACAACAATAGTAATTTATCATAAAATAATAATTATTTCAACAATTTTATTTATTAAAAATTTAAAATATATATTTTTTTGTATTTGTTATTAAATTCAAGATTTATATGTTTATTTATCTTAAAAACCTGAAAAAAGGAGCTGGCTGATTTTAAGCAGCTAATGCGACAGCTCCTTTTGCTACTTCTAAATTGCAGTAAAGTATTAAATTATTCCAGTATTTATTATTTACAACACTTACTACAAGGATCATATAAGCTTTTTATACGCTGCTTTAAATGCAGCATACAGAATAATATCATTCCTTTTATCATAATAACACGACTTCTCCATAGCCAGTATCCTCAATATCTTTGGTAATCTATACTGCTCTTTATAGGTTAAATTAAAAACGCCTTCATACTCTGTATCCTTAAATCTAGCCTTGGTTTCTTCTACAACTTTCAACCATTTCTCTTTTTCTTCATGTCGTTGATCCATTAACTCTAAAGCACTATTTTCTGTTTTACTACGTACTGCATTACTTTTACCGCCATCTATAAAGCCCATTTGTACGCCATATATGATATCCTCTGTTAAAATCTCTAACTGCTCATGTTCTTGCTCATAGTTATAAAAATAGTATTCAATCTTTTTAATAATGTCCTTTTCTAATATCATTGCTATGTCCTCCTCTTATTGTCCAATAGATGTAAAAACACTTATGCAGCCATAACTTGGGCATAAGTGCTTTTAGCTCTATTCGACTATTTTATTTCTTACGATACTTTGCAAAAATATCATTAGTGCTACTTACCTTAACAGCTTTTGTTTGGGTTGTAATACCACCTAAAAAGTCTACCTCTTCATTAAGTTTATTAATACTTGTAGCACTTAAATTATTTGTAATTGTTTCTTGGCTGGCTTTCACCTTTTCTTTTATTTCTAATAGTCTTGTAAAAGGTAAACTTAAGCCTGCTAAAACGCATAATGTGTATTACTATGATAACCTTGAAAAACATCTAAATAATTGCCTATTTCTTTCTTAAATTCATTCACTTCAAGGCTTCGTGCTGCAAGTAAACCTATGTACTTAATAACTTGATCACTCTCCATTGGGGCATATATATTGTCTTTAAAGCTTTCAACCAATTTGGCAATAGTTGTTTCTGCTTTTTCCACCTTATTAATAGTCAACATTCCCCTTGTTTCAATAAGCTCTTTAATCTCTGCTTTATCTATATTGCCTCTTACATCCTTATGATTTGGCATATCCATCATAAGATCAAAGGCCTTTACAAATTCCTGATTGATAATCATCTTATTTTTATAGGCATTATTGTCTAAAACAATAGTACTTGCCATTTCAATATCTGCTAATTCCCTAAAGCATTCATAAGAATTAATATGGGTTTTAAGTGGTTCATTTTCACTTGGTATAATTGTAATGGCACCGACCTTTTTCTCCATATGCTGGCCCAATAAATCTATAAGCATAGGTGAAGCACCTGAACCTGTCCCACCACCACTACTGAATATGACATATATAAAATCCTCCGGAATCTTTTGATGAATGGCACTAGCGATTTGTTCAAAGTCTTCTACAACTAATTCTTTAGCTTTGTTTCTATCTTTATTACACCCCTCGCCCCCTTTGATATGATACTTAAACTTTACTTTAGTTAACGTATCTAAGTCCTCTGTTGAAGTATTTAAAAATAAAACATTATAACCATTTTTCTCAAGTGCACTACCAATATTCCCACCTGCTTGTCCTACTGCGATAAAACCTATTCTATTTTTCATTTGAGTACCTCCCTAAATCTTTCTATACCTTGTTTTGTAATAAAGTATGTATGTTCACGCCCTTCTTTCAGCCCATTGTCTACAAGCCCTGCCTTTATGAGTTTACCTAGTCTTAAAAAAAGGTTTTGTGCACCTATTTCCATCTGCTCTAATATCATTTTACGTGAAATACCACTAATACTTGAATTTGCCTTATTTTCATCAAGAATATTTAAAATCATAAAGTCCAACTTATCCATAAGCCTCAACCTTTTTAAATAGTTTTATTATTTTTTAAGATGTTTTATTTTCTTTTATCATCTTTTATTTTGTTTTATGATATTTTAAGTAATTCTACTAAGTCCTTGAACATAATAGCCTCCTTGTACTTACCATTATCAAGCACAATATAATTTGGATATATAGCTATTACCTTCTTTAACTGCAAGCATTTCATTACCTTGCCTTTAATGACTTTTTCTACTGGAAGGCTAAGTTGGCTACCAACCTGAATATCTTGCTTCAAGGTTTGATACTTTAAGTCATAACAATCAAAGTCCTTTAACTCCATACTATCCTGTCGCTTTGTAGCCCCTAACCATAATGCTCTTTCACTTACCTCTGCAGTAGTTACATTCAGCCTTTTAGCTGCTGCTACAGGCCCTATTTTTGTATAATAATGTTTAATAAACTGATCCATTTCTGCTGTCCACTTTACCCTATGCATATTTCCCTCCCATAGTCGTCTATCTTCTAGTTATTATTGCCACTTTCAATATATTCTTTAAGTGCATCTACCTTATCTGCATCACTCATATGTATGTCATATACAATCTCAGCAATATCTTTTAGTGTATTTTGCATCTACTTTCGCCTCTTTGGCTTAATGTTTTAACCACACTTAACTTTGCCAGTTCAATATCTTCTAGTTCTTCTATTGCCGCTTTAAACTCAACTATAACTGTTACAATAGATTTGTTATAACGCTCTGCTACCAAACTCATCCATTTGGATACTTCTAATGCTTTCTCATGACTCACCCTTTGTCTGCCTCTCTTTCTTGTCCTTCAAATGACTCATTATTTTTATCTCACTAAATTTCTTATGATACTTAGCTTTTCTTTTGCTTTATCAATACGCCTTGATTCTCCTGTTACCTCAATAGCTGGGCAGGCTTCAATAATGCGGTCATACGTTCTATGTACACCATCTGTTCCTGTTAACTTAGCCTTAAGCTGCTGCGGCGTTAAGTTGGTTGTAATAATTGTGGGCAGTTGTAAACGAATACGTGTATCTAAAAGTGAATAAATAATTTGTTTTTCCTTACCTGTTTTCCCTTCATGCTCTGCACCTAAATCATCCAAAATCACTAAGCTTGCCTCTTTAAACTGATTTAAAATAGCTACTTCCCCTTCTTCACCATAAGACCTATAAGATTCATAAATCTTATTGATAATATTAATGCTGCTCGTAGCAATAACAGGAACATATTGTTTTAGTAACTCATTTGCAATGCAAAAGCTTAAATAACTCTTACCTGTACCTGGTGGCCCATAAAACAACATGCCTACATTCTTCTGCTTCATATTTTGCCAGTTATCACAATAATTTTTGCCTAACTTATACCAAACCCTATTACTCTCATCTAGTTGCCAGTTTTCAAATGTACATTTTGCAAAAGCCTCCTCCATAAGTGAATAACGTTTTAAACGCTCTACCATTCTGAGTTTTTCCTTATTCTTCTCCTCTTCCTGCTTCTTTGCATAAATTTCACTTTCACATTCACAAGGTATTCTAACTTTTCTTTTTCGACCTAAAACTTCTAAAATATATTCTTGAGGCGTATCACATTTACTGCAGATCTGACAAACTAAGTCTAAGTCCTGCATAGGCGTCCTTGTCATCAAACTGCTCATGATTTCTACTCTTTTGTCCATCTTGTTTCTCCTCCCTTGCCTTTAAATAACTCTCTAATGCAGCTATTGATCCAATGCCTTCTTCTGCCCAATTTACTAATACCTTTTCAATATACCTTAGACTCCTTGCATTATTCTTACGTGCAATCTTCATAGCCATTAGTACAAGCTCTGCATCATAGCACTTGACCAAGTCACTTAAAACTTCTGCTTCAAATGCCTTAGGTAGATAAAAATTATTTTGAAAGAAATCCACCACTTGTTCAAAAGATGATGAAGTCTCTGAGAAAATCTCTGAAGAAGTCTTAGAGAAGTCTCTGGTATTGGTTGGGTCATTTTGTCCACATGCATTGGGCCATTTTGTCCCTTTGCATTGGGTCAAATTGTCCTCTTCCATTGGGTCATTTTGTCCCCTTGCATTTTCCTTTTTGGGATATTGCATTGGGTCATTTTGTCCAGACTTGTCCTCTCCCTCTAGACACGTTGTTTTTTCAGCTGCTACTTTCTCATCAATACAAGCTTCTAGTCTTTCATAATCAATGGTATACCACTTGGTTCTATCCATTCTTAATTTATTAAAATTCCCTGTTTTTAAAATACCTAGCTTTTCTAGGTTATTAAAAATACGTTTAAGTGTCTTATCTCCATAAAAAGGGAATGACTTACCCCATTCTTTCATACTGTTATAAGTCCAATATTTATCTTCATAGAAATTTAAGCCTTTAGCTTTATTAATTTCTATCCAATAATGTACTTGTTGTAGTACAATAGCTTCATTAAGCCCTATATAAGTTGCTAAAACCGTATCAACTACTAATGGTGATCTATCAAATAGCACTTTTCTCATAAGTTGTCTCTCCTCTTGCATTCATTAATTTCAAAGAAAACTCTTCTATCTCTAATTGCCTTCTACAATCTTCCGCTAAAATTTTAAAAAGATCTATATTAGTGACCACTACTGTTTAGTTACTAACTAAAATTTCCATTGACTCCTACTTCTAAAATATGCTTTACAAACTCAAATAGATAATTTCTATATTTATCCAGTACGAGTAGATGCACTAAGGACATAATTAGTTAGAGTGCTATTCATT
>JAZKZQ010000241.1:0-2934 GCA_045612745.1 Cellulosilyticum sp.
AATGAGGAGGGACTTTTTTTGATAAATGATATTTTAAATAAAGAACAACTTACTAGAGAAGACTTAATCACTCTTTTAAAGTTAGAAAAAGAGGAAGAGCTTCAAGCACTTTATGAAAAGGCTTATGCCGTAAAAGAAAAATATATAGGTAGGGTGTCTCATTATAGAGGGCTTATAGAATTTTCTAATTACTGCATAAAAGATTGTAAGTACTGTGGTATAAGAAAAAGTAATCAATTAGTAGATAGATTTTCAATGAACAAAGAAGAAATATTGAAGATGGCACAATGGGCATATGATAATAAATATGGTTCTATAACCTTGCAATCTGGAGAAAGAACAGATGAAAAGTTTGTTGACTTTGTAACTGATGTTATTTCATCTATCAGGGAACTTTCTAATGGAGAACTGGGAATGACCCTTTGTATGGGAGAACAAAGTGAAGAGGTTTACAAAAAATGGTTTGATGCGGGTGGACATAGATATTTACTTAGAATTGAAACAACTAATAAAGAACTTTATGAGAAAATCCATCCACAAAACGACTTACATTCATTTGATAAGCGAGTAGAGTGTTTAAAATCATTAAGAAAAATAGGTTACCAAGTTGGAACAGGTGTTATGATGGGTATACCAGGTCAAACGATTGAAGATTTAGCTGATGATATTTTATTCTTTAGAGATATGGATATTGATATGATTGGTATGGGACCTTACATTGTTCATAAAGATACACCAATAGGTGAAGAGGCCCTCAAGCTAGGATATGATACAAAGGAAGATAAAAAACGTAGATTTCTTTTAGGACTAAAAATGATTGCTGTTTCAAGGTTATTATTAAAAGATGTTAATATCGCAGCAACAACAGCGCTACAAGCCTTAGATCCATTAGGTAGAGAAAAAGGTCTTAAAGCTGGTGGCAATATTTTGATGCCTATTATCACATTAGAAGATTACAGAGAAAAATATCAATTATATAATAATAAACCTTGTATAGACGATAATGCAAATCAGTGTAAAGCTTGTTTAACTAACCGTGTTCGAAGTGTTGGTGAACAAGTTGGATTTGGTGAATTTGGAGATTCAAAACACTTTTTCAATAAAGACAAATAGAATATTATACAGAGGTGGTAGTACCACATTTTTGAAAGGTGGCACTTGCCACCTTTTAGTTTATCGGGGGTAAAGGCAGTATTTACCACGTATAATTCCATATAAATAAGTATTTAAGGGTTGAAAAGTAGGGTTTTCTGTAATAAAATGAATAAGAAAATTTCCTTTGTAAGTAATATATGTCAAAAAATGGCATCAACACAAGGGAGACTTTTTTTCTATAAGGAGTTTTAAAAAATGAAACATTTATTTACAGAGAAGGTTGTACCAATAGAATCGGATAACAAGGCTATAAAAATAGATTATGAAAAATGTATTAAGTGTGGTCTATGTAAGCGTGTATGTGAAAAAGAAATCGGTGTTGCTAATTTCTTTGATTTAGAAAAGACTAATGACATAGCGATTTGTATAAACTGTGCACAATGTGCGCAAGCTTGTCCTGTGGGAGCTATTACTCAAGTTGAAGATATACATAGAGTAAAAGAAGCATTAGAAGATAAAGATAAGATTGTTATCTTTAATACAGCTCCAGCAGTTCGTGTTGCATTAGGTGAAGAATTCCAGATGGATGCTGGAAGTTATGTTGAAGATAAAATGGTTCATGCACTTAGAGAACTAGGCGGACACTACGTATTTGACATTACATTTGGTGCTGACATGACTATTATGGAAGAAGCAAATGAGCTTGTAAAAAGAATAGTTGAAAAGAATGAAAATATACCACAATTCACAAGTTGCTGTCCAGGATGGGTTACTTTTGTAGAAACTTTCTACCCTGAATTACTTAATAACTTATCTACTGCTAAGAGTCCAATTGGTATGCAAGGGGCAACTATTAAAACATACTTTGCTAAAAAAGCGAACATCGATCCAAGCAGAATCGTAAATGTTACAATTACACCATGTACAGCTAAAAAGTTTGAAATCGATAGACCAGAGATGAATGACTCAGCAAAATATAATGGTATTGAAGGGTTAAGAGATAACGATATTATTATAACAACTAAAGAACTTGCTAAATGGATTAAAGAAGAAGGAATAGACTTTGCAAACTTAGAAGGTTCTAAGTTTGATAGTTTATTAGGTCTAGGTAGTGGTGCTGGTGTTATCTTTGGTAATAGTGGTGGTGTTACAGAAGCTGCTGTTAGAACTGCATATCATTCAATAACAGGTGAAGATCCAACAGAAGCACTTTTAAAATTTGAGCCAGTAAGAGGATTAGAGGGCGTAAAAGAAGCATCTATAACAATAGGTGATGTAAGTTTAAAATTAGCAGTAGTACAAGGAACTGCTCATGCAAGAACATTAATTGAAAAGATACAAAATAAAGAAGTTGATTATGACTTTGTTGAAGTAATGGCTTGTAAAGGCGGTTGCATAGGTGGTGGTGGCCAACCTAAAACAACAAAAGTAATTAATGATAAAATAAGACTTAGTCGTATAGATGGGTTATATAACAAAGATGAAAAATTAAAAATCAAATGTAGTTATCAAAATCCAGATATAAAAGCAGTATACGAAGAGTTTTATGAGGAACCATTATCACACTTAGCACATGAACTTTTACACACATCATATGATTCTAAAAAACATATGTTAGGCACTGATAATGAAGAAGAAGTATCTTCAGATGAAGTTGTATAATGTGTAGAAACTAAAATTTTTTAGTAAGCTATTTTAAATATATAGAGATAATCCATTAACATATATTCACACCTTATAAGGAACTCATAAAATTTATGAGCTTCTTATAAGGTGTTTTCTTTTAAGTTATATTATTTTTTTAAAAGAAATGTCTTGTAAGGATATGGGTTATGGTAT
>JAZKZQ010000242.1:0-16603 GCA_045612745.1 Cellulosilyticum sp.
TCTTGACTTTGAAGTAGTATAGGGAGCTCTGTTAACATACATTGTATAAACTCTGTCATATCTGCTTCAAACATCTTACCCTCCCCAGCTTTTAAGGCAATACACTGAGGTGCTTCTGGATTTTTAAAATTATATATATAACAAATATCGTCTGGCGTCTGTCTTGTCTTGGCTTTTTGCTGTATTAAATTTTTTATTGTTTGGTCCCGCTCTTTACTACTCTCGCTTACAACATAAATATTATAGCCTTCAGCCTGAATTAACATGCCTAGTTCAAGTGCTTCAATGGCACTATCTTGCCCAATTATCCCTTCGCTTCCACTATTCTCTAATATTGTGGTAAAGGAAAAATCAGAAGGTTGATATGAAGTTTTAAGCTCATTCCAATTTAGCTCTTTTAATGTGTTCATATAATTCCCCCCTTAATATACTATATTCTAGAAAGGCTGGATTATTTCCGGAAAAACGACATTTTTTTAATATTTTTTTCATTTTTATAGAAATAATTTTTTTCACTATAAAAAAACGACCGAAATCTATTCAGTCGTTTTCTATGTACTAATTATTCCAATACTCTTTTGGTATAAAGCCAAGTAAAATAGGTGATGCTGAACCATTTGGCAACATATATTCAAGAGTTCTCGTTTCTCCTGCTTTGATCACACCTAAAACTGCCGCCTTAGAGGTATCCGCCGTAAAAGAACCTGTTTCTGGAATGTTATATACTTTCGTAGTATCCCCATCCCACTTGATTGCACCTCTAAAATTAGTTGCCCTTGGATTTAAGATAATTCCTGTATCTACTGCCGCTGTTAAAGTAATACGATATGTTATCCCAAAATTACCGCGATTTTGAACAACTGCACCAGTAATGGCATCATGTCCATTTACCCATTCTTCTACGCCTGTACCCACAAGTAATTTTGTTGGTTCATATCCCATTAAATTAACCTTATATGTTATTTCAGTTGTATCAAAAGTCCCTCTTGGATGGACATCCTGCTGTAAAAGTTCCATTCCCACCATATCATTTACTGATACACCATGCTTAATAGCTGCTGAAGTAAATGTCACTTCACCTGTTGTTTCAATATCCATAAGCCCAGAAATACATTGACCATAAGTCCATTTCGTTGCTTTTGAATCATAAATAAAGGTACGTTCTCCTGGTTTTAAAGTATATACTTCTTTTTCGCTACCAACTAAATAATCATAAAGTACTTTCTGTCCTATACGTAGTATATCTGTAGCAGGCCCCTTTACAGATTTATTGGTTATAATGACTTTTACTGGTGCATTAGAAGTATTTTCTGCCACCAATACTAGACGCCTATTATCTGCAGAATAACTATTTGGATCATAACCATTTAAATGATGTAATAAAATTCTACCCTTCCCATTAATCACATCACGATATAAAAGCCCATCTCTTGTAACAACTTCTGGAGAATCGCTCATAATCATTGTCCCTGCTATACTACCTTTTTGGGCTACATAAGCATCTGCATAATCACGATAATTAATCTTTTCAAAGTTATCAATTACCTCTCCAACTGTTCCTTCTGTAAATCGGTACATCAATTCACTCTTGAGTACCTCATCAGTAATATGTATTGTTGTTTCAACTTTCTCACTACGATTACCTGCGGCATCATCTATCTCTAATGTTATAATGTAGTCCCCTTTTGTAAACATTGCTTTAGGCTTTCCTAAAATCGCCTTATTTGCTGGGTCTTCAGTATGACGATAAGTCCATTTTTCATTTGTAATCGCTTCCCAAGTTTCATTATCATAAGAATAAGTTAATTTTATATTTTCACCTTGTGCATAACTTGTTTTAAGTGGCTCTAAAAAAGTAATCACGGGCGCTTTATTAGGGTCAATTATAATCTCTCTTTCATACCATTCACTCCATAGTCCACGTTTATCTTTTACTTGCAGTGCAAGTGTATACGTTCCTGCTTTAGGTGTTTTAAAAATACTTTTAATATCATGTGCTGTGGCATTCATATCACCTGATACTTTCCAATTGCGTTCAACGATCTTGTCCTTCTCAGGGTCTGTACTTTGTTCATAGATTGTAACTGTCTGCCCCTCTGTATAAGTTGATTGTCCAAAATAAAAATAAGCACTTGGTGCTGTATTGGGTCTATCATCATAGCCCGTTAATGTAATTCTCTTTAGCTTACTATCATAAGCCGTGTCAATTCCAAAATTCTCACTCATAAAACGTACTGGTAACATTGTAGTGCCATTCTTTATAAAAGGTGGTGCCTCTAAGGTCATATTGATACCATTAATCTTTGCCACATTACTTCCAATTGTCACAACAGCTTCCTTACTACCTTTTATAACTGTTACAGTTTGTGTTTCCTTGTTCCAGTCAACTTCTCCGCCTACTATCTCATCTACTACAAAACGTAGTGGCAAATATGTGCGGTCATTAACTACTGTAGGTGGATTTAATAGCTGTTCTTTACTACCATTTACATATGCCACTTTAGAATTCAAGGTTAAAACAACTTCATTTGTCGTACCTACTACCATGGTACTTCCTTGATTTATTAAACTTTCTCCTAATGTACTATCCTCTGTGATTTCTTCCTGTTCACTTTTCTCATTTAAATCTACTGTCTCTACTTCAGTTGTAATATCTTCCTTAACACCATCTTCTTGTTTAACTATTTCTTCTGCTTTCATTACTTGAACATTCTCAGCAAATACATATGAACTACTTATAGCCATCGTACTAAGTAATAATATACTAGTTAATTTTCTTTTCATAGCATGCTCCTTTTTACTTAAAATACCTATCATTATACACACTCTTAACTTTTCTCAACCGCATTATTATAACATATTCCTTTTCTTTTCCCCTTTTTATTCATATTCTGTTTTCAAAATGTAACATACCTGTAATAAAATTCACCCTCCTTAATACTTATTTATTCTACAAGAAAGCAGCTAGCATCACATTCTTGTAACTAGGAATATTACATAAAATTTAAATTTCATGTAATATTTCTAGATAACAAAAAAGAGTTGCAACGAAATACTCCTCACAACTCTTTCTTCATTTATTAATCTTGCACTATTATTTATTATTTCGCTCCATAATAATAGCATCTTCTATAGGTTTTTGATAGTAATTTTTACGTACAGCAATTTTATTAAAACCATGATTTTCATACAGTTTCCTAGCAACTTCATTACTACTTCTTACTTCTAAGGTTAGTTTTTCAAACTCTTGAGCCTTACTATAGTTAATTAAAGTCTCCATAATAAGATGCCCATACCCTTTGCCACGGTAATTTTCATCTACAGCAATATTCGTAATCTCACCTTCACCTAAGATTCCCCATAAGCCACCGTAACCAATAATATTTTGTTCATCCTCTAATACGATGTAATAAGCAAGTTTATTTTCTATCTCTTTTTTTAGAGAATCTGCTGACCAAGGTACACTAAAACTACGACATTCTAAATCGTATACACTGTCTATATCCTCTAGTGTCATTTCTCTAACAACTACCATTACCTTGTTCCTTTGCTAAGCGTTCTTCACGTTCTCTTTCAGCTTGAGATTTACGTAAATAAATAGGCACAAAAGTATCTGCATCTTCAGCTTCCCCTTGTGCATAAGCCTTACATGCTGCTTCTGCTAAAGTACTTGCACGTTGCAAGTTTAGAAAACCTGGTGCAAATAATGCTTTTTCTCCTAATTTTGTCATAATTTTTTCTCTATAAACATCTACACCATCACCTAAGAAAAGGATGTTTTCATTTCTATTTGCTAATATTTCTAAATGCTCATCCATATCACAGGCTAAATGTTCTGTTAAACGTATCAATTCATTATCTTCCCATTTATAAACTGCTGTATACACTTGATTTCTGCGAGCATCCATAATTGGACAGATTGTAGCTGTTGTATGTGTCATATTATATGCTAAGGCATCTAAGGTAGGAATCCCTACAATAGGCACATTTAAAGCTAAGGCTAAAGCCTTAGCTGTGGTAACACCAATACGAAGCCCAGTAAATGACCCTGGTCCACTTGTTACAGCTATGGCATCTAAATTATCTAAATCTACACCGATTAAATCTCGCATATGCTCTAACATTGGCATAATTGTTTCAGAATGCGTTAACTTATGGCAAATATAATATTCACCCACTAATTTTCCCTCTCTAATATATGCTACACTTCCAGCAATACCAGAAGCATCAATTGCTAATATATTCATTTTTTCACCTACTTTATAGTTATTTTACGATAATCAAAACCTTGCTCCAAATTTTTCTCAATATAAATCCATTTTGCTTCTTTGGGAATAACATCCTCTACGTTATTTGCCCATTCCACAAGACAAACACCTTGCCCGTAAAAATATTCTTCATATCCTATCATCTCAAGTTCATCTGGGTCTTCAATACGATACATATCAAAGTGATAAAGCGGTTTATCTCCTTCATACTCTTGTACAATAGTAAAAGTTGGACTTGTAATATGTTCTGTAATTCCTAATCCTTCTGCAAATCCTTTAGAAAAAACTGTTTTTCCTACACCTAAATCACCTATTAAACAATATATATCACCTGGCATACTATTCTTTGCTATTTCATATCCGATCTCAAAGGTTTCCCTTTCATTTATCGTTTCATAAACGGTCATTATTAACTTTCCTCTCTCATGCGTCATTACTTTTTCATTCTAATACGCACTTTCTAAACTTGCAACTCTTTCCTTTTAAATATAGACAGCATTCTATAAATTATACACTTTTTATCTTCAAAATAAAAGCATTCCCCATTACATTTCAAAAGGGTTGTTGTGAACTTAATAATGATCACAACAACCCTTTTTTATAAATTTATTAACTACACTCTTCTTACTCTAAGATGCTTAAGCGCTGGTGCAATAGCTTTTACAAAAAGAATACTTACAACTGAAACTAATATACCTTTGACTAAGTTAAATGGTGCAATGACATAAAGTAAAAAAGTCCACTTATCTACAATATGAGGATTAATAGCTGCCCCCATACCAATACATGCCTCTTCACCATAAAGTGGCATTGTAATAAGTGCATTAGTAATCATGCCTGCGCCAATCATTAACACAATACTTACTAGACTACCTATGATAATATTTTTCATCTTAGTATTTTTTCTGGTCATAAATGCAATTGGTACAATATATGCTATCCCTATAGCTACGTTGGCAATCTCACCAACACCTCCCGAACTTGAATTAAAAAGTGCAAGTAAATTCTTAATAACTATAACAATAACACCTGCTAGTGGATGAATCACTAGCGTTGCAATAACTGCTGGCACATCTCCGAAATCTATTTTTAAAAAACTTGGAAATATAGGCAGTGGAATTTCCAGTGTTCGCATAAGAACAATAGCTAATGCACTAAGTATACCTATTTTCACCATATTGGCAGTTGTCAATAATTTTTTATCTTTCATTTTTGAATCCTCCCTTAACTTTATGATTACCTAAAAATCAAAAAAGCAACCTCTTCTTTCAACAGGTTGCTTTTTATGGTCTAAGTTAAAAAAGAAATCATTTCTTCTAAATTCATCTTATACATTCTAGCTCTTCTACCATCCAGACTTTACTGTCGGTTTTGGAATTTCACCAAATCAGTGCATCACATCAGTCATGCAGTCGCGGACTATCACCGCCGGTCGGGAATTTCACCCTGCCCTGAAGAATTAAATTGCTTTATTTGATTTGCCTTGATTATACGCTCACCGTTATAAAAATTCAAGTACTTTAGTGTATTTTTCTAATAAGTTATATATTTATACTTATTTAGCATTTTTCATACTTAAGCTGATTTTATTTTTATCTATATCTACAGATAAAATAGTAACATCTACAATATCCCCTACTTTTACAACTTCTAGTGGATGCTTAATAAAACGATCACTCATTTGTGATAAGTGTACAAGTCCATCTTGGTGTACACCGATATCTACAAAGGCACCAAAGTCTACAATATTTCTAACCGTTCCTTTAAGTTTCATACCTTCCTGTAAATCTTTAATTTCTAAAACTTCACTGTGCAAAATAGGTTGTGGCATATCTTCACGAGGGTCTCTTCCTGGTTTTTCTAATTCTTTAATAATATCCTCTAGTGTTGGTACCCCTGTTTCTAACTGCTCTGCTAACGCTTCAATATCCTTAATCTTATTACGTAACCCTTGTAAATGACCTTGTCCTAAGTCAGCCTCACTTAAACCCAACTCCTTTAAAAGTGCTTCTGCAATATGATATGACTCTGGGTGTACACCTGTACTATCTAAAAAATTATCTCCATCAACTATACGTAAAAATCCTGCACATTGTTCAAATACTTTTGGTCCCAACCCCTTTACCTTTTTAATCATTGCACGATTTTTAAAGCTTCCCACTTCTTCACGATAAGCAATAATATTTTGAGATACTGTCTTTTTAATTCCTGCTACATACTGAAGTAAAGATGCTGATGCTGTGTTAATATCTACACCTACTTCATTAACTGCCCCTTCTACAACACCACTTAATGATTCTTCTAAACGCTTTTGATTCATGTCATGTTGATATTGACCTACACCTATAGCTTTAGGCTCAATCTTTACAAGTTCAGCTAAAGGATCCTGTAAACGTCTTGCAATAGATACTGCACTTCTTACACCTACATCATCATTTGGAAACTCCTCTGTTCCTAACTTAGATGCGGAATATACTGATGCCCCAGCTTCATTCACAATAACATAGTGTAGCTTTTTATCAATTTCCTTTAACATTTCTGCAACAAACTTTTCTGTCTCACGAGAAGCTGTTCCATTCCCTATGGATAATAAGTCTACATTATATTTTTCAATCAAAGCTTTAAGTACTTCTTTTGCTTCCCCTATTTTATTTTGTGGTGGGGTTGGGAAAACAACTGTCTTATCTAGTTTCTTGCCCGTTTCATCTATTACTGCAATTTTACATCCTGTACGATAAGCTGGATCAATCCCCATAACAATGTGACCTTTAATAGGTGCTTGCATTAAAAGCTGATAAAGATTTTTCTTAAATACTTCAAGGGCACCTTCTTGAGCTTTTTCAGTTAATTCATTACGAATATCACGTTCTACAGCTGGTGCAATAAGCCTTTTATACGCATCTTGAAGCATCTCTTGTAGAAGATTTTTTGTTGTACTTTCTTTCCTAATGACACTTCGTTCTAAATAATCTATAATTTCTTCTGTTGGTGCTTCGACTTTTACACCTAAGGCCTTTTCATTTTCTCCACGATTAATGGCTAAAATACGGTGTCCTGGTATTGAACTTACTTTTTCACTATAGTCATAGTACATCTCAAAAACAGTTTTTTCTTTTTCGTCTTTTGCTTTTGTAATCATCATCCCTTTATTAAAGGTAATCTTTCTAATATATCCTCTATACTTAGCATCATCTGAAATTTCTTCTGCTAGGATATCTTTTGCACCATCTAATGCCATTTGTACTGTTGTTACACCTTTTTCTTCATTTATAAATTGCTGTGCTATATTTTGAATATCCTTTTCTTTTTGTTCTTTAATAATAGCTGCTAATGGCTCTAAGCCTCTTTCTTTAGCAATTGTAGCACGCGTACGTTTTTTAGGACGATAAGGCATATATAAATCTTCAACCTCTGTAGCTGTAGTAGCTGTCCAAATAGCTGTTTTTAAAGATTCAGTCAGTTTGCCTTGTTCCTCAATACTTTTAATAACTTGTTCTTTACGTGCCATTAGGTTTTGCAAATAAGTATAGCGTTCTCCAAATTGACGTAGTACTTCATCATTTAATCCACCTGTAAGCTCTTTTCTATATCGTGCAATAAAAGGAATTGTATTTCCTTCATCAATTAATTTAATTGTGTTCTCAACTTGTCCTTTTTTAATTCCTAATTCTTGCTGTAAAATCTGTACAATATCCATATGCTTCTCCTTATATACTTAGTTTATATTTACTTATTTTAACACAGTTAATATTTTAGTACCCCCAGCATTTAATATATTAGATTAAATTAATCAAATTATGAGATAAGAGTTTCTAATTTCCTCTCTCAAGTAATCAATATTATTTTCTAAAAAAATAGGTTCTGCCTGTAAATCAACTTTAGAAGTAAAATCAACTCTTAAACATCCACTACTTTCATGAATAATTTGTGCTTCATGTAATCCTAAAATATGCCTTATAAATTCTAAGGCCAATAAGTCTCCAACTCCTTCATTCTTACATTTAGCTACATCTTTATTGTGCTCTTCAATAAAATTACATATATCTTCTGCATATATTCTAATACTTATTTGTTTATTAATAGCAATATACTCCATATCCACATAAATATCTTTTCTTCCCTGATTCAACATAGTACCTATAATATACATTCCAGCTCTTTGAATCAAGGTTATATCTACTTTTACATTAACTTCTTCTTCATTAGTATTAAAAATAAGATTGACATCATTGTATTCAAGAGCAAATGCGTCTACTATATTTTCTACGCCTTCAATAATATTATAAAGTTCAAATTTAGGCTTTAAATATCCCCCTTTCAATTTATTAATATCAATCATACTTGTAATTAATTTCATAGCTTCATTACATTGGTAACGTATATTTTTTAATTCCTTGAGTCCACTTTTATCTAATTGAATATCAAACCTTAATATTTGTGTTGCACTTTGAATCACATTAATTGGTGTTTTTAATTCATGTGATAAGTTAATAATTGCATCTCTATCTTGACTATTACTATAAATCTTTTCTTTTGTGCTCCTAACTGCCTCCACTAACTGTTCCCAATTCCTCTGCAAATAATTGTAGTATAAACTCACCCCTATAAAATACATAGATATACATCTAATGTACATTAAAATCCAATGTATATGTGTTATTTCTAATGTATTTTGATTTATAGATTGATAAATTCCTAAAACATCATATATTACACTCACTATATAATACACATTTAGATAATATGTACCTTTTTCTGACAGTACCCAACCATACTCTTTTGTCACCTTTATTTTCCATGTACTAGAAATGATTAATATGCTTGCCACAATAATCATTGCTATTTGATACATTTCCATTCCAAAGTAATAATATATTAATTTACTTATAACAATAGCAAGGAAAAAATATATCGCCATAATAGTTGCGACTCTATCTTTATTCATTTTCTTCCCTACATATTTTCTAAAAAGCGTCATACAAAAAAGTTCAAATAGGTTACATTCAAACAACATCATATTATATCTAATAAACCCGCTATAGCTCATCCTATTCAGCACCAAATATAACATCATATTTATACTTTGAAAATTAAACATAATTGCTGCAATACAATACGTTGTATCATTTTCTCTTTTAAATTCTTCATAAATTATTACATGTATGCAAGACATCATGCCACTTAATATAAGCGTATAAATCACATATAAAGATGTGTCTAATTCTCTAATCTCAAGATTTTTAGTAATCATGTAAGGTATTATTAATCCCCCTAATAAAACTATTATATCTCTCTTGATATTATTAATCACATTTTTCTCCCCACTATCTCTTTAAATCTGCAAACTCTACCTCTATTTTACGTTTAAGTACTATTTTTGAACGTATGTCTAATGGTTTATTTTTATGCCCTTGATAAATTGGTAAATTAAAACTTACCAAAGTACCTTCATTTTCTTTACTAGATATATTAATTACCCCTTGATGTGCATCTATAATAGTTTTTACTATAGCTAAACCCAGTCCACTCCCTTCTTGTGTCCTCGAAAAGCCTGTTTCCACTCTTTTAAAACGTTCAAATATACTCTTTATTTTTTCTTCTGGTATACCTACTCCTGTATCTTCTACACATACATATGCCCGTCCTTGCTTCTCATTAATATAAATATTAATCTTTCCGTTTGCTTTGCTATACTTAATGGCGTTAGATATAAGATTAAGAAGTACACGTTCCATCTCATCAGTATCTACATAACAGTAAATTGGTTTAGCAAATTGTTTAATTTCTATTTGAATCCCTCTACTTTCAATATAAGGTGAAATAGACTCTACTAGTAATTCTATAAGTTGATTCATGTTGGTCACTTTATAGCGATGTGTTACAGTGCCCATATGCATCTGTCCCAAGTCCAATATATTATTACTAAGCTTTAGAAGTCGCATACAATTTTTTTTTATTTTTTCTAAATGCAATATACTCTTGATTTCACAATCTTTTTCCATTTTTTTCTTAAGTATATCAGCTTCATGAACTATAATATTGACATATCTTTTTAAGGCATAAGAAGCAAACACTAGATTATTTTTTTCTAATTCTTCCTTTTCTAATTCACTCTTTCTATGATTTAACTGTTGATCTACAGGAAACCAACATTTGCTTTTAGTTACTTGATAAATAAGCCTATATACATAGATATAATGTAATGTATCAATAACATAAAAAATCAATAGCAATATGCTATTGGATTGCTTATTATAACTTATAATACCTAATAAACAAATACATTTCATATTTATTGCTGTATCTATTTTTTCAGATTCATCCTCAAACACATGATGCTTTTTATAACGATACTTTGTAAAAAGTAAAAAACATACTAATAGTGTAGATATTACCTTATATATAGTAGTATGGTTATTAAACTCTTGAGTTTTTTTAACTACTATTCCTAATCCTATTAACACTATTACCAGTGATAGCACGATCCATATTTTTATATTTTGTCTTTCATTAACTATGTTCAATGCACTATAAATAAAGCAACATTCTAATACCTGAATCAATAAACGACTTTTAAAATAATTACTCCCAAGATTGGACATATATATAGACTCTAGATATATATATGTATCTATCAATACTAGAAAACTTGCTAAAAAATAACCATAAGCTAATATATTGATGCGATTATTTTCTTTATTTTTAATATTAGCAAATATTATTATAAATCCTGTAAATGCTAAAATAGCATCAATAAAATGACATATACTTATGCTAATAGGTATTATATTTTCTTTTATTAATAATAGATTATTTAAAAAAATACATCCTAAAAATGTACCTATTATTACAATGTACTTCAAAATCTTATCCTTCACATTCATCATCCTTTTGCAGATAATTTTATATTGTTTAAATTTTTTTTTATTTTTTTAATATTAACACATAACGACATAAAAAAACAACCCATTTGAACTTCTAGGTTGTTTTTAATACATATATTAATAACGTAATTCTTCATTAATCCAAACTTTAGCACCTTCATTATCTGCTTGAATCATTTGTACTTGCCACTTATTTTCTAGCCCATCTAAATATTTTACCATTTCTTTTCTAAATGCTACTACATTTTTAACCACTGCCATCAGTGTTGGCCCTGCACCACTTAAAAATGTTCCTTTTGCCCCATAACAACGTGCTTGTTGTAAGATTTCATTCATATGAGGAATTAATTTAGCACGATAAGGCTCATGTAATCTATCTTGCATAGCTAACTCCAAATTTTCAATATCCCCAGTAAGCATAGAAGCTGTTAAAAGTGCTGCACGAGATGAATTAAATATAGCATCTTTTAAGGCAACATTTTGTGGTAATACGCTCCTTGCAAGTTCTGTAGATAGCGTAAAATCTGGAATCATTACCGCAAAGTTTAAATTCTCAGCCACATGAATTTTAACATATTTCATATCGTCACAGTTCATTGCACCTATGGTCATTCCACCTAGTAATGCTGGTGTTGTATTATCTGGATGTCCTTCTAATTGTGCTGCCATCTGTACAAGCTCTTCTTTTGAAAAGAAACTTTGACTTATAGCATTGGCAATATGTAGGCCTGCTACAATACATGCTGCACTACTTCCTAGCCCTCTTGTATGTGGAATACTATCTTGTTGAATAATCCTAAGACCTGGTACTGGCTGATTGATATCTTTATAAAAAGCACAGATTGTCTTATAAATAAGATTTGTTTCATCCGTTGGAATATCTGGATTACCATCTTGAATAATAATCTCTAAACCTTCCTCGATTTCTTCTGCATAAACAATATTATACATACCAAGTGCCATTCCTATACTATCAAAGCCTGGTCCCATATTTGCTGTTGTTGCTGGTACTTTTACTTTAATCATTTTCTTCCCTCCTTCTCTATGAAAAAAGAGGTGAGGACTGTGTCCTTCACCTCCGATTTGACTTACTCACTAATTAGTCTTCTAATTTGAAAATATCATGAATAGCATTCATTGCTTTATGCATATCTTTTTTGTCAATTAAAATAGAAATTTTAATTTCAGAAGTTGAAATCATATGTATATTAATATTTGAGTCAAACATTGCTTCAAACATTTTAGAAGCAACACCTGTATTAGACACCATACCAGCACCTACTACAGAAACTTTTGCTAAATTTTCATTATAATCTACTTCTGTAGCACCCCAGCGTTCTTTGTATTCTTCAATTACTTGTTTTGCGTCTTCTAAACTAGTTTCTGGTACTGTGAATGAAATATCTTTTGTTTTATCACGACCAATTGATTGTAAAATAATATCTACATTGATACCTTTTTTGGCAAGTGTTGCAAATACATCAAAAGCTTTTCCTGGTGTATCTTTAAGTCCAATTAATGAAATACGTGCAATTTCGTCATCTCCAGCCACACCACTTACTAACATTCTTTCCATCTTACAAGCCTCCTTAACTACTGTTCCTTCTGCTTTTGTTAAACTTGAACGAACAACTAATTCTACATTATATTTTTTTGCCATTTCTACTGAACGGTTATGTAATACTTTTGCCCCTAATGAAGCTAGCTCTAACATTTCATCATAAGAGATTTCATTAAGTTTTCTTGCACTTTTTACTACTCTTGGATCTGCTGTATAAACGCCATCTACATCTGTATAAATTTCACATCTGTCAGCATGAAGAGCTGCTGCAATAGCTACAGCTGTTGTATCAGAACCACCTCTACCAAGAGTTGTTATATCATCAAAACGATTGATACCTTGGAATCCTGTTACAATAACAATGTTTCTACGATCTAACTCTCTTTGTAAACGGTCTGCTTTAACACGTTTAAATCTTGCATTACCATAAGCAGATGTTGTTGACATTCCTACTTGATGTGCATTTAAGGAAATACATGGGAATCCCAGTTCCTTAAGGGCCATTGCCATAAGAGACACTGATTGTTGCTCTCCTGTTGATAAAAGCATATCAAGTTCTCTTTTTTCAGGATTTTTGCTAATTTCCTTAGCTTTTGCAATAAGGTCATCAGTTGTATCTCCTTGTGCCGAAAGAACAACTACAACATCATTTCCTGCTTTGTAAGTCTCTCCTATTCTGTTTGCTACATTAAAAACTCTTTCCACGTTAGCTACAGAACTACCGCCAAATTTTTGTACGATTAACACGTTAGCTTCCTCCTTGTCGATTAACCTAATGGTTGATCTTTAATATCTACTTTCCCAAACTTAAATCTTATAATTTTATACTTTATAAAATATTATTTATAAAGGTAAAATAGCTTATTTAAGAAAATGATCCATTAATGTATAACCATCTTCTATATAACAATTGGTTGTTGCTGCAAAAGCTTCTGTATATACATTTTCAGTATTTACTACCTCATTCCCCTTTGTATAAATCATATAAGGTACTGGGTCACCTGTATGTGTTCTAATAGAAAGTGGAGTTGGGTGATCTGGTAAGACCATTAATTTATAATCAAGACCTTTTTCATCTAATGCCGCCTTAATAGGTGCTATAACTTTTGCATCAATATACTCAATGGCTTTTATCTTATTCTCAAGTTCATTTCTATGACCACATTCATCAGGTCCTTCTAAATGTACATAAACAAAATCATTATCTTCTTCAATAAGCCATTTAATCGCTGCATCAGCTTTGCCTTTATAGTTTGTATGTACATTACCAGTTACGCCTTCTACATCTATAGAAGTCATTCCTGCACCTATTCCTATTCCCTTAATAAGGTCAACTGCAGAAATAACTGCACCTTCTAGGTGGTATTTGTCTTTGAATAAAGGTAATCTAGGTTTGATCCCCTCTCCCCAAATCCAGATGCTATTAGCTGGTTTTAAACCTCTTTCTTTTCTTGCTACATTAACAGGATGTACACTTAAAATATCATAACTTTTTTTCATAAGTTCCCAAATTTCATCACAGTGTGCACCTTGTGGCTTGTAATCTTTAATACAGCACTCTAATATATCATGTGGTGGTGTAAGTTTTACCTCTCGGCTCCCATTGTCCCAAACTAATAAATGTCTATAGCTTACACCTGGATAAAACTTCTTGATGTCATCTCCTAATGCTTCTTCTACAGCCTTAATAAGCTCTGTAGATTCTTCTGTTGTAATTTCATCCGCACTGTGGTCTAAAATAATCTTATTTTCATATTCCTCTTCTTCACTAAGTGTTACTACATTTGTTCTAAAAGTAACATCTGTTTCTTTGAGTTGTACCCCCATACTTAATGCTTCTAATGGGCTACGACCAAAATAGTACACCTTAGGGTTATATCCAAGTACTGAAAGATTAGCAGTATCACTTCCTTTTGCACAGCCTTCAGGAATAGTCTTTACCATTCCTATTTCACTAAAAGGTGCCATTTTATCAATAGCCTCTGTCTTAGCATAAGCCAGTGGTGTTTTACTACCCAGTACTTCTATTGCCTCATCTGCCATACCATCCATAAGTACTACAACATACTTCATGATTTCATCCCCTTATTTTTCTATACGAATTTTACTTAGTACATTTTCCTCTTGAAGTATTTCCATCTTTTCGGCAAAAATGCCTTCTGTACAAAGCTCAGTGATAAAAGCATATTCACCTTGTACTGCTTCTACTACTTGTGCATCTTTAAAGTTTTCTTTTACTTTATTAATAACATCTGCATTATTTTTTACTCTCACAAAATATCTTGCTTTCACATCATTATGGTCTTTAAGTTCAATCTTTTGATCACTCCAGAATGAAACAATATTTGTACCTCTGTGTTTAGCTGCATCTACGATATCTGCTACAACTGCACTAGCTGTAGGTAACTTACCAGCACCACGGCCATAGAACATGACATCTCCAATTACATTACCATTTACAAAGATTGCATTAAATACGTCATTTACCATTGCAAGTGGGTGATCTTTTGAAATAAGCATTGGTGAAACCCTTGCAAAAACTGCACCATCTTGTTTTTTACAAGTTGCTAGCAATTTAATGACATAACCCATTTTTTCTGCATATGCCATGTCTTCTGCTGTAATTTTTGGAATTCCTTCAGTTGGAATTTGCTCAAAGGTTACATGTTTACCTAATGCAAGTGATGCTAGAATGGCAATCTTACGACATGCATCATAACCTTCTACATCAGCAGCAGGATTTTTTTCTGCATAACCAAGCTCCTGTGCTTCTTTTAAAACATCTTCAAAGTTACGCCCTTCATTTTTCATCTTTGTTAAAATGAAATTAGTTGTGCCATTTAAAATACCTGTGATTTCGCAAATTTCATCAGCTGTGAGGCTTTGATTAAGTGGTCTAATAATAGGAATACCACCACCAACACTTGCCTCAAACAAGAAATTCACATCATTTTTTCTTGCAAGTTCTAAAAGCTCTGCACCATGAAGTGCAACAAGCTCTTTATTTGAAGTAACATAGCTTTTACCACTTATTAGGCTTTGCTTTGCAAATGTATAAGCTGGTTCAACACCACCCATAGCTTCTGCCACAATTTCAATCTCTTCATCCCCTAAGATTTGATTGAAATCATGTACGATAAGATCATTTATTGGGTCTCCAGGGAATTCTCTTAAATCCAAAATATATTTAATTTCAACAGGTACTCCTGCCTTCTTATCAATACTTTCTTTGTTGGCATTTATAACTTCTACAACACCACTACCAACTGTGCCATACCCTAATAATGCGACTTTCATTTTAAACCCTCCTTTTTTATTTGACCCCTTACTGCCTATTCTCTAGCTAAAATTTTAATTTCTTGTACGCCACTTAAAGCCCCAAGCCTTGTAATAAGTTCTTCAATTGACATAACCATATGAGAAGTCTCCATACAAAGGTTAATAATAGCAATACCATTAATAGGCATCATTTGATTAATAGTGAGAACATTACCTCCTGCCTGTGCAATACCGTTAAGCACATCGGATAATCTTCCTGTCTCATCTTGTAAGCTAATGAGCATGGTAATTGCTTTTCCTTTCTCCTTATCATAAAAGGGAAAAATAGCATCTCTATACTTATAAAAAGAGCTTCGGCTAATTCCTATTTGTTCCGTAGCTTCTTGTACAGTAAGCATTTTATTTTTTTCAAGTATTTCTTTGACCGCCACTACCTTTAAAAAAACATCTGGTAGGACATGTTGACTGATTACATAGTAAGGATACTTTTGTTCCATTATATTCTCCTTGTTCGTTTCTGGTGAACATTTGTTTATTTGTTACATACTATATCATAGTGATTTTTAATTTTCAAGTCAATACTTGATTTTTTGTTTAATTTCTATAATTTT
>JAZKZQ010000243.1:0-11204 GCA_045612745.1 Cellulosilyticum sp.
TATTTTACTAAAATCCACATTTAGACTCACAAGTATGATACTAAGTATACTTCTATTTTCTATACTAAATATAATACTTGTTAAACTTAATTCTACGGCATCATCTAAGTTATACTTCAACTTAGGATTATTTACTTATAATCATTCTTCCTTATCTGGTATTTTTACCCAAATTCAAGCTATCATCCTAATTGCTCTAGTAGTAAATTTAGATAGTCTCGGTTATATTATCGGTATTATTTTATGTACTTTAACCATTCTTTTTAATATAATTCCTGTTATACTTACAGGAGAATTAACCTCTCTTACGGGTATTGTAATTTTAATCGGAGCCCTCATAAGTACAACAATTATTTATAAGTATAGCAGACAGCTTAAGCTTAAAATGCAAGAAGCTATTATACAGAAAGAGGCCTTTCATAAAATAGCTTTTTATGATTCTTTAACTGGTCTTGTTAACCGTAGAAAATTTTTAAATATACTTAGAGAGATGATTATATCAGATTCATCTAAACACGACACTTTTGCTGTTGCATTTATCGATATTGATAACTTTAAAAGAATTAATGATACAGCAGGTCATCAAAAAGGGGATGAAATCTTAAAACAAGTAACTAATTGCTTGAAAACATATATTCATCCAGAAGACATAGTAGGACGATTAGGAGGCGATGAGTTTGCACTCATTATTACTAGTCAAAAAGAGACAGAAGAAATACTAAATTATATAGAAACATTAAGAGATGCCTTACTCAAGGAAATGAATGCCTATAATAATCCATTTTTTGTTTCAGCTAGCTTTGGATTTTCCCTATATCCATTAAATGCTACAAATGCAGATCAACTTCTTAAATATGCAGATACTGCTATGTATGCTGCCAAATCTGCTGGTAAAAATCAGGTACATTACTTTAATCAAGAAATGCATGAAGAACTTATGCATAGAATTACTATAGAGCATAATCTTAAAAATGCTATTAAAAATAATGAGCTTTTCTTGGTTTATCAACCACAGTACACGAGTGATCAGAAACAACTCCGTGGCTTTGAAACACTTATTCGTTGGCAATCACCTACATTAGGTTTTATATCACCCGGTGAATTTATCCCCCTTGCTGAAGAGACGGGTCTTATTGTTCCTATAGGAGAATGGATTTTACGCACAGCTTGTACAACTTTTAAGGAATTAATGACTACCTATAATTTTAGTACCATACTTTCAATTAATATTTCAGTTAATCAAATTATTGATTTTAACTTTATAAAAATGTTTAAAACTGTTTTGGAAGAAACACAATTTCCACCCCATTGTTTAGAAATTGAAATTACAGAGTCCATATTTATCTCTTCTAAAGAATATGTAATTCAATTACTAAATGAACTAAAACAAATGGGGATTCATATTGCTTTAGATGATTTTGGAACAAATTATGCTTCTTTAAGCTATCTCCAACAACTTCCACTAGATATTATTAAAATTGATAAATCTTTTGTAGATCCTATTGTAAAATCTAAAAAACAAGAACACTTAGTAGAAGCTATTATCTCTATCGCCCAAAGACTGGAGTATGAAGTTATAGCTGAGGGAATCGAAGATGATCAGCAACTTGATCTTCTTAAAGCCCATGGATGTGACTATATCCAAGGTTACTTATGGGGACGTCCTTTAAATCTAGAACAAATCAATATACTTTTACAGGACCTTTCAAAATAACATCTATAGTAATACTCAATACTCTTTTCTATAAAGGAGCCATCTATAAACTAGATTTATTCATTAAAAATCTTATAAGATTATTTATAAAAATATAGCTTAAAAAGTAAAGTTTTTACTGCATTAGTCTTTGTCTTTTAAGCTATATTTTTCTTTATTTCCTCTTTAAATATAAGATAATCTCTCTTAGTTTCTTTTCAAACTGAACATCCATTTCTATAGTTCGTTTTTTGGGACCTTTCCCACCTATATGTTTACCACTTCTTCTTGCTTTTTTCAGGATATGTCTTTCAAATAGTTTCTGATCAATGTTCTGATTAGTATACTCCCATCCATTTTGATGAAGAGCTATAGCTTTTTTACCTAACGCCATAGCTGCTACACCATAGTCTTGTGTTACCACAATATCACCACGCTTTAATGTACTTATAATCGCAAAGTCTACAGCATCTACTCCTGGTGTAATACGTATAACTTGTCCATAGTTTACCTGCATTTCATGATGTATATCACAGTAAAATAATACTTCTATTTCATTTTCCTTGGCAACCTTAGCTACAATATTGGAAACAGGACAACCATCTGCATCTACTAAAATTCTAAACATTACTTTCTCCATTCTCCTTATACATTTGTTTTACTTTATTTTAAGTTACTCATATACTTTATACAATCCTGAATATATAAAAGGTGTTATAAGACTTCATTTCTAGTCTTATAACACCTTTTTAAGGTATAGTCAGTTTTAAATTCTAACTTTATTCTTAATTGCCAAATACTTCATTTTTAAGTTTAATGCCTGTTGGTGTAATTGCTACACCACCTAAAGCTGTTTCACGTAACTCTTCTGGCAATGATTTTCCAACTCTATACATGGCCGATAATGCATCATCAAAAGGAATATGTGATCCTACACCAGCCATAACCAAATCAGCCGTTGCCAAAGCACTTACTGCTCCTGATGCATTACGTTTTGCACAAGGGATTTCTACAAGTCCAGCTACTGGGTCACATACTAAACCAAGGACATTTTTAAATACAATGGCCCCTGCATCAAAACTCATTTGTGGCGTACCAC
This sequence comes from Cellulosilyticum sp., assembly GCA_045612745.1. Classification (GTDB taxonomy): domain Bacteria; phylum Bacillota; class Clostridia; order Lachnospirales; family Cellulosilyticaceae; genus Cellulosilyticum. The sequence goes on from JAZKZQ010000243.1 coordinate 2,793, forward strand.
CCATTAATTCTACAACAGCACCTGCGGCCATGGCTGCTGCTGAACCACATTCCGCTTGACATCCACCTTCTGCACCTGAAAAAGTAGCATTTTGTCCAATAATAAGTCCTATTGCTGCCGCCGCAAAAAGTCCCATAACAAGCTCATCATCTGTTTTCCCTAGTTGTTCACCGGCTGTTAAAATAACAGCTGGTAAAATACCACAGGATCCCGCTGTTGGACATGCAACAATTTTACCCATTGCACCATTAACTTCTGACGAGGATAAGGCCATAGCCATAGCTTTAATAATGCCTTCACCCATTAAACTATTTCCTTTTAATAAATAATTTTGAAGCTTAAAGGCATCTCCACCAATCAACCCACTTAAAGAGTACACTGCTTTTTCACGTCCTAAAGTTGCTCCTTCACGCATGGCTTCAAGTGTCATTTTCATATGTGCAATTAATTCTTTCCTTGAAACACTTTTATCTTCCATCTCTCTTTGAATTGCATATTCGCTTAATGTAATATGATGTTCATTACAAATTTGAATCATTTCTTCTGCTGATGTAGCTAACTTCATTATTTTACACCTCCTAATGGATTAATAAAAATAACACGTTTTACCCCATCAATTTCTTTAATATTTTCAATAATCTTATCCCCAATATGTCCATCTACTTCCACTGTCATTGTAGCACCTTGTCCTTTTTGGCTACGTACAAGTTTCATAAAAGCAATGTTAATCTTATCCTCATAGAATAAAGAAGAAACTTTTGCAACCGTACCTGGTTTATCTTCATGACAAGTAATCAGTGTAGCATACTCACCTGTAATTTGTACCTTATGACCATTAATTTCATTAATCTCAATGAGTCCACCACCAATTGAAGAACCTAATATTTCCCACTGGACATTACTATCATCTTTTATCAAAAACTTTACTGTGTTAGGATGTACTTGCCCTAAATCAGCTGATGTAAATTCAATCTTTAGATTTTCTTCCTTTGCAATACTTAAAGCATCTCTTAGTCTCACATCATCTGGATTCATGCCTAAAATTCCTGCTACTAGTGCACGGTCTGTTCCATGTCCTCTATAAGTTTCTTTGAAAGATCCATGTAGTAAGAAGTTTACCTCCTTAATTGGCCTTCCCACAATTGTTCTTGCCATTTTACCTAATCTTGCTGCTCCTGCTGTATGAGAGGAAGATGGCCCAATCATAATAGGTCCTAAAACATCAAATACGCCAACATTAGCCATATATAATCCCCTTTCAAATCAAAACATTTATAAGCATCTATTTAGTATACTAGAAAATATAGTATCTTTTAGTATCTCTTTTTGTACTTTTATGTTAACTTTTTACACTTTTATTATACCCTCTACACCTTTTCTTGTACAGCTTTTAAATATATCTATTTTTCTCCAAAGAAAAACTTTAGGGGATCTTCTATATTAAATATTTGTGCTAATGTCATCATTTCCCCATATGTCCAATCTGTAGTTCCCTTAATTTTACGTGTCAAAGTTTGTTTACTAATTCCTAATCTTATGGCAATTTCACCAAAATTTGTATAATACTCTTCCATTAATTGATTAAATCTTTCTTGCATCCTTATCTCCTTTTTAATCTACAATTTGTAACTTACTTCATTATTCTATATCTAACTATATAAAGGTTCTTTTATTTATGCCGCAATCAGTATAGCATATATAGCCGTTAAAAACATCTATTAATCTTATGTAAAATTGAGGATAGCTATGCTTAATCATTATTCTATCCCCAAACATTCTATCAACCACCTAGTGTAACATCTTGATGACTATACCACTTAAGTGCTGCTTCAAATTGACTTTTATTAAATTCTGGCCACATCTCATCAATTGTATAAAAATCTGCATAAACAGCTTGTACTGGTAAAAGACCCGAAAGTCTCGTATGGCCCCCCCATCTGATAATAAGATCTATGCGAGATATATCATGTGAATAAATCATCTTATGAATATTATGCCCACTTGACTCATTCTCACGTATACCACTTAAATCCCATTCCCATCCATAATTCACTAAGAAATTTACCTTAATTTGATTTTCACCTAATGAAGTCCTTTCTTTTGTATAAGGAAGTAAATCCTTAGGAAACATAGGGGATTTGGTATTCCCTACAACTAATAAACCTACATCCTCCTTCTGAATCATCTCTACCGCTTCTATGCAGGCCGTTGTAAAACTTGCCACTTGTTCTTTGGGACGTTTACAATTATCCACCGTAAATCCGTAGTATGTTATTTCAGAAATACCATATGTTTTTGCCAATCGTAATACTTCTACCCCTGGATTTAAGCCATAATTATAACCTTCATGTTTTTCATATCCCTTATCTTTTGCCCAACGCCTATTCCCATCTGGAATAATTGCAATATGCTTAGGAACTCTCATTTTATCACACTCCTATTGGAATATTATGAGCAGGAATAATATATCTTAAACATATTTAAATTTTAAAATTACTAAAAATATTATATATGTCATTTAGGTATTGTAAAATAAAACTGCAAATAGGTAGATAAACTCCTATTTCTAGAGTTTCATCTACCTACTTGCAGTCACTATTGTTACTTATTGAATAGTAATCTTACCTTTTTCTCCTGCTATTACTTTTCCTTTTTCAATTACAACTTCTTCTTCATCTTTAAGATTTGTAAACACAATTGGTGTACTTAGTGATGGTACTTTATCTTTAATTGCTTCTGTATCTACTGTTAAGAGTAAATCTCCTGCTTTCACCTTTTGTCCTACTTCTACATGTGTTGTAAAGCCTTCACCTTTAAGAAGTGTTGTATCAAGACCAAAGTGAATTAAAATTTCATGTCCTTTTGTTGTTTGCATAGCAATAGCATGCTTTGTAGGAAATACTGTTAAAATTTCACCATCTGCTAAAGCAACAACTTTTCCTTCTTGTGGTACGATACCAAAACCTCTGCCCATCATACCTGTTGAAAATACTGGATCCGGAATCTCTGAAAGCGCTATAATTTCTCCTGGAATTGGAACTAAAAGTTCCTCTTTTTCAACTTGACTTTCTCCCTTTTCCTCTGCTTTTCCTACTTCTTGTGTGTCTAAAGTATCTTCTTCATTTTCTTCACTAAGAGCTTTTTCTAATTCTTCTGGCTTAATACGGCCTTCTGTAATATCTAAAATATCATTTTTAATATTATCTGATTTTCCACCAAAGATAACTTGAACGTTATCCCCAACTTCCATGACACCTGCTGCACCTAAACCTTTAAGTGCTTCTTTATTAACTTTTTTGATATCTACAAGTCCTACGCGAAGACGTGTAATACATGCATCAATATTTGTAATATTTTCTTTACCACCTAAGTAGCCTAGCACCTTATACGCAAAGGCAATATTATTACTTGCCCTTCCACCATCAGATGTAACCTCTTCATCATCTTCACATCCAGGTGTTTTTAAATTAAATTTACGAATACAAAAATCAAATACAAAGTAATAAACTACAAAGAAAATTATACCTACGATAATAACATAAATCCAATTTGTTCTTACACCTGCACCTGCAGGTAATAGTCCGAATAATGTAAAGTCAATGAGTCCACCTGAGAATGTCATACCAATGAATACACTTAAAATACTCATAATCATATATGAAAGCCCAGCTAAAACACAGTGTACTGCATACAGAATTGGTGCAACAAATAAGAAGGTAAACTCAATAGGCTCTGTGATTCCTGTTATGGCTGCTGTAAGTGCTGCTGATAAAAGAAGTCCGCCTACAACTTTCTTTCTCTCTGGACGTGCATTTTTGTACATAGCTAGTGCTGCACCACCAAGACCTAACATCATCATTGGGAATTTACCAGCCATAAAGGCTGTAGTGCCCTTAACAAGTTCTTTCATAGTAGCTGCATCTGCACCAACAATAGCTGACATATTTGATAATTGTGCAAAATAAGCTGTATTAGCACCATCTACAATCATAGTTGTACCATCTGCTAAGTAAACCTTTGCTTCTACAAATCCTGTATACCAGAATGGTGTATAGAATACATGGTGTAACCCTACTGGAATTAATGCTCTTTCAATAAGCCCATATAGGAATATACCAATAGATCCTGTACCTTGTACAAAGTTTGCAATAACTGCAATACCATTTTGTACGTATGGCCAAATAAATGAAAGTATAACGCCTACAATTAGCATAGTAAATGCCGTAATAATTGGCACGAAGCGTGAACCACCAAAGAAACCGATAATCTGTGGTAATTGAATTTTATGAAATCTATTATGAAGTGCTGCAGCGATCATACCTGCAATCATACCACCAAATACTGAAAGATTTAGTGTAAAAATCCCTAATGTAGTTGTAACATATGCACTATATTGTGATGGAATATTATCTTGTGTAATTATCCCAAGTGAAGTGGTTCCTAATGCAAGCATTGTTGAAATAGCTGTATGCATGATTAAAAAACCAACTGCTCCTGCAAGGCCTGCTGTTCCCTTATCTGATTTTGCAAGGCCTACTGCAATACCAATGGCAAAAAGGAGTGGTAGGTTACCAAATACCACATTACCTACTTCATTCATTACTGTCAAAATAGCTGTAACAGCTGGAATATTAATTACACGAATTAATGCCTCATAAATCCCTGGGGGATTATCTAGCTTAGCAATATTTAAAAATGCACCACCTACACCCAGTAAGATACCTGCTGCTGGTAAAAGGGCAATGGGTAACATAAACGCCTTACCAACACGTTGCAAAAGACCAAATAGATTACTAAATATTTTTTTGTCCTTCATGATGTCCTCCTTAAAATTAAAATCTTTACAGTCTATTTAGCACATCTGTAAAAACCTTGCAGTTACAGTGTAACTGTTCCTATTTTTATATTAACAACTCACACTTCCTCTTTGCTATTTTTATCCATCTCCTCTAATACAATTTTCTCCTCTTCATTATATTTTACAATTCATCTGAATTTATACGTTATATTTTTACCTCATAGACTTCAACTTTCTATTCTGTATTATTTATTATCCTACTGTAATTTATTTTTAAAATTTGGCTATATTACTAGAGATTATTTTTTTACTTTTATTAAATTAATAGGAGGCTGTTTTTTGAAATATTTACAAATTATTAAACTCATATTAGTTGCCGCTATAATTGGTCTTTTATCAGGTCTTACAATAGGCATTTTTTTATTACTTTTAGCAGATGTGGTTTCACTTAACTTAACCTATAAGAATCTTATTTTTATTTTGCCCTTATCGGGCATATTTATGAGTTTTCTATATAGTTATAGCATAAATGCTGCTAAGGGTAACAACATGATTATAGAAACCATTAATAGCAAAAAAGGAATCTCTCCCTATGGCGAAATCCCTTTTAGTATGGCTCCTCTTGTATTCTTAGGCACAATTTTAACGCACTTATTCGGCGGCTCTGTAGGCCGAGAAGGTTCAGGTGTTCAAATTGGTGGTGTTTTTGGTTTTTGGGTAGGCAAACTTTTTCATCTAAGTGATGAAGAACGTAAGGTGCTACTCATAAGTGGTGTAGCTGCTGGTTTTTCCGCAATATTTGGAACCCCATTAGCAGGCACCCTATTTTCTCTTGAAATTGCCACTATTGGTAGACTAAGTTATAGTGCTATGTTGCCTTCCCTTACTGCTGCCGTAGTAGGTGATTTTGTTGTCCGCACTTTAGGTGTACACCATACTTTATTTCCTAAGCCAGCCGATATAAGTTTTTCAAATATTTTGTTTATCATTATTGCAGGCATTGCCTTCGGCCTTGCCAGCTATGCCTTTGTACTTTTTACGCATTTTTTTAAAGACCTTTTGACAAAATACTTTCCTAATCCTTACTTAAAGGTTTTTATAGGTGGTAGCTTAATGGTCGTTGCAACTTTATGCCTTGGGACACGTCTTTACAACAACTTAAGCCTAGATCTTTTACAAATGGCCTTTGTAGGTAAATCACCTTTTTGGGCCTTTGTCATTAAACTCCTTCTTACCACCCTTTGCTTGGGTGCAGGCTACCAAGGTGGCGAAGTAACGCCACTCTTTGTAGTAGGTGCTACTTTAGGTGCTAGCTTTGCCTTTATCTTTCATCTACCCGTTACAGCCCTTGCCGCCTTAGGCTTAGTAGGGGTATTTGCAGGTGCTACCAATGCACCTATTGCTTCTTTTGTACTATATCTAGAACTTTTTGGGCCACATAATTTGATTTTTGCCCTCCTTATTTGTATGCTCAGTATTTTTGTTTCTGGTCGCACAGGCATTTATAGCACACAAATATGGATAGATTAAATCCTCTATTATAGCTTGCTTTTAATAAGCAGTTTTTTATAACTATTATCTACACAAATAGCACCAAAAGGTGCCGTAATTAAAATAGAGAGTACTGCTATGGTTAAGACTATCTGTCCGCAATCAAGTCCCATAGTTAAAGGAATACTCCCAATAGCCGCTTGTACTGTAGCCTTCGGTGTGTATGCTATCATACAAAATAGGCGTTCTTTCATGGTTAGCTTAGTTTTTAAAAGACAAACAAAAACGCCTACCATACGAATCAGCAAAGCACCAAGTACAATAAGAATTGCCATACCGCCTGCTTTCACCACATAATTAAAATCTACTGTTGCACCTACTAATACAAAAAGAAGTACCTCTGCTGCTACCCATAGCTTATTATATTTCACACTTATACGCTGAGATAAAGTATTGTACCTACGACTTAGCATAATTCCCATACTCATAATAGCTAATAACCCCGATAATGGTACTATGCCTTTAAGCTGCGTTTCTAACTCTAATAAAAGGAAGGACACACTTAAGATGACTAAAATCTTCACTGAATCACGCATATGTAGTTTCTTAAAGAACACCGCTAATAAACCACCTACCATGATACCTACTAAAATACCCGTTATAATAGCAATAGGAATTTGCACAAAACTTCCTGCTGAAACATTTTTTCCTGATGCCAGTCCTGTAAAAGCCGTAAATAACACAATGACAAAAACATCATCTACCGAAGCCCCTGCCAAAATCAATTGGGGAATGCTTTTTTCTTTACCATATCCTTCTTCCATGAGCCTGATCATTCTTGGTACAATAACAGCTGGTGAAACTGCCGCAATGACACTTCCCATAATAGCAGTATCTAGTATACTCATATGAAATACTGTTGTACCAATCAAAATGACACCTAAAATTTCAAAACAAGCTGGTACAAAACACATTAAAATAGCTGGTCTTCCTACTTTTTTTAAGTCACTTATATCTAGTGATAATCCCGCTCTTGTCAAAATGATGACTAATGCAATTTGTCGCAGTTCTGGTGCAATCACCAAAAGCTTGTCATCTAATAGATTAAGCCCATATGGACTTAATATAATCCCTGTAAAAATCATTCCCAATAAACTAGGCAGTTTAAATTTATTAAAAACACCGCCTAATAATAATCCTAATAAAAATATAAGTGCTAAACTTGTTAACATATGTTTTTCCTCCTTAATAGGCATAATCTACGCAAAAAAAGCCAACAACCCTGTGAAATCACAGAAGCCATTAGCTTAAATCCGCGGTTTAAGTAAGCTTTTTAAAAGCTTACTTAGGGAGTACTTCATTCCCTTTATTTATCTTAGTTTAACATATTTTTATGAGATTGCAAGCTTTTGTTAAGCTCAAAAATATTTTCAATCTCATTGCCCTCTTCATCATAGCAGCATACCTCTGCACCAGAAATATAACCTCTACTATCACGATCAAGTACAGTTCCTCGAAACTTCAATAGTGCATCTTCATCCATTGGAAGCTCTACTTCCTTCGTCTCACCATCTAAGTTACAGACCATCTTTACTTTCATATTACATCTCCTTGTTTTTAACAGAAGTATGCTTCATTTTAACTATTTTTACTCTTTTTATTTATTTGCTTGTGGTACAATAACTTCTTTGCCACCCATGTATGGTCTAAGTGCAACTGGAATATTTACTGTACCATCTGCATTTAAATTGTTTTCAAGGAAAGCAATAAGCATTCTTGGTGGTGCTACTACTGTATTGTTTAATGTGTGTGCAAAGTATTTTTGTCCGCCTTCACCATTTACACGAATTTTAAGACGACGTGCTTGTGCATCACCTAAGTTAGAGCAGCTACCTACTTCAAAGTATTTCTTTTGTCTTGGAGACCAAGCTTCTACGTCAATAGATTTTACTTTAAGGTCAGCAAGGTCACCTGAACAACATTCAAGTGTTCTTACTGGTATATCTAATGTACGGAAGAAATCTACTGTATTTTGCCATAACTTTTCAAACCACATTGGGCTTTCTTCTGGCTTACATACCACAATCATCTCTTGTTTTTCAAATTGGTGAATACGGTATACA
>JAZKZQ010000244.1:0-18514 GCA_045612745.1 Cellulosilyticum sp.
CGATGTTCCCCAGAGGTATAGTGGGAATATTATTATTTTAGTAGTTGCCTATAATTTGGCCATAAGGGGTTTAATAGTAGTAAAAAAAGAAAAATTAAAAGCAAGATTTTATGATCTTATGGATTATATACAAGCTAAAGATGGCAAAAAATGACATGCTTTTTCTACAAGTGCAGTATAGGTTGAAACATTGAAGGGAGAAAGTGATGTATATTATATTGTTAGTTTTATTAATAGGTGCTAATGCCTTTTTTGCAATGACAGAGATTGCCGTCTTATCTACCAATATGAAGAAGATGAAGAAGGTAGCAGAAGAGGGCGACAAAAGAGCAGATATTTTACTAAAGATTAATGAAGTACCAGAAAAATTTTTAGCAACTATTCAAGTAGGTGTCACCTTATCTGGTTTCTTAGCATCAGCGGTAGCAGCAGATAATTTTGTAGTGATATTAGCACCTTATTTAAAATTTCTGCCAGTAAGTAGCGACGTACTAGAAGGTATTTTACTTATAGTAATTACTATAATACTTGCGTATTTTACACTTATTTTTGGAGAACTGGTACCTAAACGTGTTGCTATGAAAAATCCTGAAAAGATTTCACTTAAAGTATCTACAGTAGTGTGGTCATTATATCGTTTTTCTAAGCCATTCGTAGCTGTTCTTGCGGCAAGTACAAATCTTGTTTTAAAAGTACTTGGTATTGATAGTAGCACAGATGAAGAGGTTGTTACAGAAGAAGAAGTCATGATGATGGTTCAAGAAGGTGAAGAACAAGGAAACATTGAAAATGAAGAACATCAAATGATTAAAAATATTTTTAAATTAGATGATAAAAGAGTATCAGAAGTTATGACCCATCGTGTAGATGTAATCGCCCTAAATAAAGAAATGGGATTACAAGAGGGGATTAAACTTATTATGGAACAAGGGTATTCGAGGGTCCCTGTTTATGATAATGATATTGATCATATTGAAGGTATTCTTTATGCCAAAGATTTACTTGCACTTATTGGGCGTGAAGATATAGCAGATTTAAATATAGCAGATTATTTGCATGAAGCTGTATATATTTATGAGTGGAAGTTATGTAATGACTTACTTACAGAGATGAAAAAAGGGCAGGTACATATTGCCATTGTGGTAGATGAATATGGTGGGACAGCAGGTGTAGTGACCTTAGAAGATTTACTAGAAGTTATTGTGGGAGAAATTGATGATGAATATGATGAGATGGAAGAAGTTGTTACTCTCCCAGAAGGTGTTTATATACTAGATGGTGATATGCCTCTTGATAAAGTAACGGAGATTCTTGATGAAGATTTTAATGAAGATGAAGATGAACGCTATGAAAGTTTAGCTGGCCTTATTATTTCAAGTCTTGATAGAATACCAAAACAAGGTGAGTGTGGTATTATTGGAAAGTATAGATTTGAAATTACAGAAGTAAGAGGCAAGAAGATAGAAAAAGTTAAACTTCTATTAAATAAAGTGGAAGATACACAGGAAATAAAAACAGCAGAAGAAGCATAATAAGTTATATTATAGGACTGGTTATTAGTTTAAATAAATGTATAAGGCTTAGAGTGACAAAGTACTCTAAGCCTTATGTATTTGCAAGAAATAATAGATTAAGCCGAAGAGGTGCTTGAAGAAAAATTTAGCTCTTGTTATAATGGCAGTTAGTGTGAGTGTATCATGATAGAAATCACCCAGTAGGAGAACAATATATGTATAGAAAATTAAAAATACCTTTTGAGTATTCAAATAAAACTGAGTTTCATGAGAAGTTAATAGAATGGATAGGAGATGTTTTATATGACATACTTCCTGAACATGGTTATGAAGTAAGAGATGAACAAATTTTCACAGCTTTTCAAATTGCAGATGCATTTTGTGACCAAAAAGTGCATTTAGCAGAAGCAGGACTTGGTACTGGAAAAACTTTTGCGTATTTATTATCAGCTATTCCCTATGCCAGATATACGAGAAAACCTGTAATTATTTCTTGTGCATCACCTGCCTTGCAAGAACAGCTTGCAGCAGAGAGTGGCGATATACACAAATTATCTCAGCTATTAGGTCTCGAAGTGGATGCAAGAATGGCAAAAGATCCAAGGCAGTATGTATGTGATGTACGTGCAAGTGCCAGTATAGAAGAGTTTGGAGAAGTACCTGATGAAGTAAGAGAGTGGATTGAACAAACAAAGATTGGTGAACGCTCTGAAATACCAACTGTGACAGATCAAGTATGGAAGAAGATTTCATGGAATAAGACTATGTCCTGTGATGTTTGTGAAAACCGTGGCTATTGTAAGCTCGTGCGTGCAAGGGAGCATTATAGAGGAACACAGGACTTAATTATTGTAGATCATGAAACATTTTTCCATGATTTATGGACTCGCGAAGAGAAAATAGCAAATGGGCATATGCCAATTTTGCCTAATTATTCAGCTGTTATTTTTGATGAGGGCCATAAAATTATGCTACCAGCTGCTATGCAAGCTGGACACCAGTTTGTTAAAGAGGATATAGAGGGCATGATTGCTTCTTTTGAAGATATACAAGGTGCTAGAAATGCATTGCATACAACAACCGCAGCATTAGAGAAGGCATTAGAGCATTTTTTTGAGATAGCAGAAGAATCAGTTATTACTGGAGAAGATAAAGGGCGACGTACAATTCAAATCAATGATCAGTTATTAAGAGTAGCCAAGAGCTTACGTACAGGATTAGACCAGTTACTTATGGAAATTCAAATTGAACAAGAACTTTATTTAGAGTCTATTCCTACAAGTTTAATTCAAGGTTACGAAGGGCAAATTGAAAATGTTATGCGTGGTTTAGCACAACTATGTAAAAATGAAGGACAAGATGTGATTACCTGGATAGATCAAAGAGATGAGAGCTTTTGTGTAGTACCAAGAAATTTAACAAAAAGGCTCAATGAAGCACTGTATACAAAGAAGTTACCTGTCATCTTTAGTTCTGCTACATTAAGTAATGAAGGTAACTTTGATTACTTTATTCGTACAATGGGATTAAAATCACCCTCTAAATCTACTATTGGAAGTCCTTTCAATATGGAAGAACAAGTACGTATCTCTTTTGTACCAGTTCCAGAAAATGTTAACCAAGATGGTGCATATATGACAAAGCGTATAGAACAACTCACCGATATACTTAAGCATAATGGTGGGCGTGCCCTTGTGCTTACACGCTCACTAAGTGAAGTACGTAGAATACGTCATTACCTCAAAGAACAAGTATTACCTTTTCAAGTTTTATATGAAGATAAAGGTGATAGAGGTTATTTAGTTAGAAAATTTAAAGAAGATGAAACTTCTGTATTGATAGGTTCAGATTTTTGGGAGGGTATTGATGTACCAGGTGATGCCTTAACATTAGTAGTCATTTGGCAATTACCATTTCCAAGATTAGATCCACTAATTGAAGCACAACGTAAAGAGGTAAAAGAACAAGGGTTAGATCCTGCACGTACAGTGGATTATCCTGAAATGGGACTTCAACTAAAGCAAGGTTGTGGTAGACTTATTCGAACGGAGACAGATCAAGGTAAAATTATCTTTATGGATAAAGTGCTAGGCACACCATGGGAGCAAATTGTTAGAGGTGCATTACCTAAAGGTGCTATTATTGAATAGTTCTAATGAACTACTAAGGATGTTTATAGCTCAGTAATTGAGCTAGAACATCCTTTTTGTATATAGTATTAAACCTAAAGATTAATTAATATACTATCTACTATTTATAATATAAAAATATTTGTGAAATATTTAAAAATATATAAAAATATATAGAAATATAAGTATGAAATGTATATAATTAAAGTAAGCATTATGCCAAGTATACAATATAAAGGAGATAAAGACATTGCTTAATAAAACAAATATATTTGATACAAAACAGTTTATTGAATCTTATACATATGAAGGGGAATTAGGTGCACATTACACTGCTGAGGGAACGAAGTTTGTAATTTGGGCACCTACAGCAAGTAGTGTACAGCTTATTTTATACGGTAAAAACGATAACGTTTCCAGTAAAGAAGTAGAGTTAAAAGTAGAAATGCTAAAATCTGAGAAGGGTACTTGGCAATACATGCAAAAGGGAGATTTAGCAGGTACATATTATAATTATCTCATTACAGTAGAGGGGAAGATGCATGAAGTGGTAGATCCTTATGCAAAAGCTGTAGGGGTTAATGGAAAGCGTGGGATGATAGTTGACCTAGAAGCAACTAATCCAGAAGGCTGGGAAAATGATAAGCGTCCTGTATTAGAAGCAACTACAGACGCTATGATTTATGAAATACATATACGCGATTTTACAATAGGAATAGATTATAATCAGCCATCTTGTAAAGGGAAGTATAACGGTGTTTGGCAGAAGAAAACAACAATTCCAAATACTAATATTAAAACAGGTATTGATCACATATTAGAGCTAGGTATCAATACAGTTCAACTTATGCCTACATTTGATTATCAACCTGTAGATGAATCAAAACTAGATGAACCGCAATTTAATTGGGGATATGATCCTGAAAATTACAACGTACCTGAAGGATCTTATGCATCCAATCCATATGATGGTGCTGTTAGAATTAAGGAACTGAAACAACTTATTCATGAAATGCATAAAAATGGTATAAAAGTTATTATGGATGTGGTGTATAACCATACTGCTAAAATAATAGATTCTAATTTTAATTTAGCAGTACCTGGTTATTATTATAGAAGTAATGCAGATGGTACTTTTTCAAATGGCTCTGGCTGTGGGAATGAGACAGCATCTGAACGTACAATGGTAAATAAGTTTATTGTAGATTCGATTATTTATTGGGCCAAAGAATATCATATAGATGGCTTTAGATTTGATTTGATGGGAGTACATGATCAAAAAACAATGCAAGATATACGTATAGCTTTAGATAAAATCGATCCTAAAATTATTATGCTTGGAGAAGGATGGTTAGGTGGAACTAGTACACTAAGTTATAATCAGCGAACACTTAAAAAGTTTATTGCTAAAGCATTTAGTAATAAGCAAATAGCAGCTTTTAGTGATGATATGCGAGATGGTTTGCGTGGACATGTCTTTAAAGAAGAAGCTAAGGGTTTTCTTCAAGGGGAAGAAGGGTTTGAGGAGACAGTTAAATTTGCTATTGTGGCTTCAACTAATAATGATCAAATTAATTATTCAAAAGTGAAAAACAGTGTAAAGGCCTGGGCAACAGAACCTTATCAAACTATTACATATGCTTCATGCCATGATAATTTTACATTATGGGATAAATTACAGATTACTATGCCACTTGCAAACAAAGAAGAACTTATAGCAGTTAATAAAATATCAGCTGCGCTGATATATACCTCTCAGGGAATTCCATTTATGCTATCTGGAGAAGAGTTTGGACGAACAAAGCAAAATGAAGATGGTAGCCTTAATGAAAATAGCTATAATGCTAGTGATAAGGTTAATGATATTGGTTGGGAAAGAAAAGTTGAGAATATAGATTTATACAATTATTATAAAGGGCTAATTAGTCTGAGAAAAAATCATCCAATATTTAGACTGAAAAATACACAACAAATTCAAAAATACTTAAAATTTATTGATGTAGATGAATCCAATGTTATTGCATATACCTTAACTGCCGACGATGAAATAGAAGAATCTTGGAAGCAAGTGGTGGTAGCATTTAATACCAATAAAAAGGCAGTGGAAATACCACTTCCTAATGATGATTGGGCAATTGTAGTGAATAAAGAACTTGCAGGAATAGAGAAACTTGGAGAAATTAAGGGAAATACATTAAGAATACCAGGGCAAAGTACCTATGTATTAGTAGATTTAGCAAGCTTAAGATGAGATGATAATTTTAGAACTAAAAAATAATAATTAACTATATACTTCAATGATTAAGAGAAAATAATTATCAAGAAACTGGCATCCTATAGCTTATTAGGATGCCAGTTTTTATTAGTTTTTACTAATTAGATTCAGCAGCATCTGCATCAGCTTTTGTAGGATGGATAGTACCAAATGGATGATTTGGTGGTGAATAAATTGAATAAAGCTTAATAGGTGTATTGCCTATATTAATGAGATTATGCCAAGTATTAGAAGGAATAATAAAAGCGTCACCATCAGTAACTCTTTGCTTAAAGTCTAAATTATCTTTAGTCTTCCCCATCATGACTAGACCTTCTCCTGCTTCTAGTCGTAAAAATTGATCTACATTAGGGTGGGTTTCAAGGCCAATTTCACCGCCAGGTGGGATACTCATCAAAGTGACCTGTAAATAGGGACCAGTCCATAATGCGAGACGGAAGTTTTGATTTTCTTTTGTAGCCTTATCGATACTAATGGCAAAAGGATTAGGTCCATAATCTTTTAAAGGAAGAGAGGTGGACTCGGCAGTAGCTTGTGTATTTGTAGTGGCCATCTCTGATGAACGTTTACGTATATTATTTGGGGTGTTTTGAGGATATCTATTTTGAGGATATCTGGTGTAGGGAGTACTAGTTCGTTTTCTAAAAAGGCCCATGTAAATACCTCTTTCATAATGGTTACATTATCTATTATATGGCGTAATAGTTGAAGAGATGCAAAATTATTTTTAAAAATAAGATTAAAATTAATGAAAATTTAAACAAAAAATCAAAAGCTTACTTGTATATAATTTATTATAGTTGTATAATTATTTAAACAAAAAATAAGTATCGTGTAAAAGCGATCAATCATAATGAGAATGAGGCTGATAATATGGAAAAGAAAAATTTAGATTGGGCAAATATTGGGTTTGCCTACAGAGAAACAAACAAACGTTATGTATCTCATTTTAAAAATGGGCAATGGGATAATGGGATATTAACAGAAGACACCAATGTCGTTATTAATGAGTCAGCAGGTGTACTCCAATATGCACAAACATGTTTTGAAGGACTAAAGGCATATACCACAGTAAATGGTCAAATTGTAGTATTTAGACCACGCTTAAATGCAGAGCGTATGGCAGATACAGCAAGAAGATTAGAGATGCCAGTTTTTCCAGAGGAACGCTTTGTAGAAGCCATTATAGAAACTGTTAAAGCTAATGTAGAGTTTGTACCACCATATGGTTCAGGTGCCACACTTTATATAAGACCATATATGTTTGGTAGTAGTCCTGTAATAGGGGTAAAACCTGCAGAAGAGTATCAATTTAGAGTATTTACCACACCAGTAGGACCATATTTTAAAGGTGGTATCAAACCTCTTACGCTTTGTGTAAGTGATTTTGATCGTGCTGCACCAAATGGTACAGGCCATATTAAAGCTGGTCTTAACTATGCTATGAGTCTTCATCCAATTGTAGCAGCTCATGAAGCTGGATTTGATGAAAATATGTATTTAGATGCTGCTACACGTACTAAGGTAGAAGAAACAGGTGGTGCAAACTTCTTGTTTGTCACAAAAGACAATAAAGTCGTTACACCTAAATCAGACAGTATTTTACCTTCTATTACACGTCGTTCTTTAATGTATGTGGCAAAAGAATACCTAGGATTAGAAGTAGAAGAGCGTGAAGTATTATTTGAAGAAGTAAAAGATTTTGCAGAATGTGGTCTTTGCGGTACAGCAGCGGTTATTTCACCAGTTGGTAAAATTAATGACCATGGCACAGAAATTTGTTTCCCAAGTGGTATGAATGAAATGGGACCTATTACTAAAAAACTTTATGAAACACTTACAGATATTCAAATGGGACGTCTAGAGGCACCAGAAGGCTGGATTCAAATAATTGAATAAAAAACTATTTGACAATGCCCTCAACTTTTCTTTATAGGAAACAATTATTGCAGCTTAGGGGATATATGTTGTATGATATAAAGGAAAAGTACAATCGTTACAAAAGACGTACAGAAAGGAAAAACGATGAGAACAATAAAGACGTTAGAGGGCATCTCAGACGGTAAATTATATGATATCGATGATTATGTAAAGGCAGATACTTGTGGGTGTAATGGGTGTTATACATGTTGTCACAAAGTAGATGATTTGGTTGAAATATCTCCCTTTGATGCATATGAAATTGTAAGTTTTCTAGGAGTATCAATTGATGATCTAATAGGTAATAAACTAATTCTTAGAGAAAATAATAAGATTAAGTTACCGTACCTAAAGATGGTAGGAGAAACAGAACGTTGTAGTTTTTTAAGTGAAGCAGGAAGATGTGGTATACATGGCCACCGTCCTAATATATGTAGGATGTTTCCCCTTGGTAGAGTGTATGAGAATGATGATTTTAAATATTTTTTACAAGTAGGAAGCTGTGTGATGCCTAACTTAAAGGAAGTGAAGGTTAGAGAGTGGATTGGTGTTGCAAATTATGATGAAAACAAGACCTGTATTTTAGCTTGGTATCAATTTTTAAAAGCACTTCGATTTCGTGTGAAATTTGTATATGATGCAGGGGAGTTAGAAGAGATGAACTGCTATATACTAGATACTTTTTATCGCATACAACTTAAAGAAGGCGAAGATTTTTACACAGCATTTTTTAGGATATTACCTGAAGCTAAGCAGCAATTAGGGATTTTATAAAAAGAATGCCTATAACGATAATTTTCTATCGTTATAGGCATTCTTTTTATAAAATATTTTCATCATAGATTGCACGACTTCCACCTATAAATTTAGGACGTGTACGGGCTGCAAGTAAAATGGCATTGCCGATATGATCTAAACTAAGGCGTACAGGTACAGCAACTTTTTTAAGATGCATCCCAATAAGTGTTCCACCAATATCAAGGCCAGCATCTGCCTTAATTTCTTCAACAGCAACTGGATTTTTAAAGGTATGATACGCTTTTGTAGCAAATGAACCACCAGCTTTAGGTTGAGGCATAACATTTACAATTTCAGCAAAAGGTACAGCTTCACGTTCTACAATGATGGCACGATTTAAGTGTTCACAGCACTGAGCAGCAAGATAGATTCCTTTTTCGGAAAGTACACTATAAATACCATTAAAAACAGCTTCTGCTACTTCTGGACTAGAATGTGTACCAATGGTATCACCACCTACTTCACTAGATGAGCAACCAATAACAACAATTTGTCCCTTTTGTAAATTGGCTTTTTCGCAAAGATTACGTGTGGCTTCTTGGGCCTGATTTGTAATAAGTTCTAACATAATTATTTCTCCTCTATGGTATTCTTCTTAGATATTTTCTTATTTTATTATACACCTACCTAGCACGTTAGAGTAGTGATTTATGTAAGTTAAAATAAAGGAAAGTCATTTAACTAGATGAATGTAATATTTTGTTGTATAATAGCCTAAGAAAATATGTAAAAATAAAGTACTAGAAACAAAGGAGTTATAATAGATGAAATTTTATTTCGCACCAATGGAAGGCGTAACTGGATATGTATATCGTAATGCCCATGCTACCTTTTTTGATAATGTTAATAAATACTTTACCCCTTTTATTGCTGCAAATCAATTTGGCAAACTCTCATCCAGAGAACTCAATGATATTTTACCAGAACATAATAAGGATTATACGGTTATACCTCAGGTTTTAACCAATAATACGGAAGATTTTATTCGTACAATGCACCAGCTTAAGGCCTTTGGCTATGATGAAGTCAATTTAAATTTAGGATGCCCATCTGGGACTGTAGTTTCAAAAGGAAAAGGCTCGGGGTTCTTAGCACAAAGAGAGGAACTGGACCAATTTTTAGAAACGGTTTTTAGTGAAGCGGTTACTAAAATTTCTATTAAAACACGTATTGGAAGAGATGTACCTGAAGAATTTGAAGAATTGATTAAAATTTATAACAAATATCCTTTAGAAGAACTCATTATTCATCCACGTGTTCAAAAAGATTATTATCGTAATACACCCAATATGGAAGTTTTTCAAGCTGCTATGGCAGTAAGTACAAATCCTGTATGTTATAATGGAGATATTTTTACAGTTAAAAACTATGAGGATTTTAGAGAGAAATGCCCAAATGTAGAAATGCTTATGTTAGGCCGTGGACTTATTGCAAATCCTGGACTTATTACAGAAATTACAACAGGGCAAACAATAGATAAAGCTACTTTAAAAGCTTTTCATGATCAGATGTATATAGGTTACCAAGAGATTATGTCTGGTGATCGAAATGTTTTGTTTAAAATGAAAGAAAATTGGTTTTATATGATGCATATTTTTTCTAACTCTGAAAAGTATGCTAAGAAAATTCGTAAAGCACAAAAGTTACAAGATTATGAGTTGGCTGTAAATAGTCTTTTTGAAGAACAAGAAATTGTAAAAGGTGCAGGATTGTTTTCAGTGAAGTAGTATATCATAAAAAGTCTAGACCCACAAAAAGTATTTGTAGGTCTAGACTTTTTATATTTAATAGGGCGTTTTTTTGATTTTTCATTGGGGAGTATAAGAAAAAAAAGGTTGTAAACAATAATGTTTAAGGTAAGACCAATGAGGAGGAATTATATGAAACATTATTTTACAATTTACAAGCAAGACCTTAAAGCTATTTTAAGAAATTATGCAGCCCTAGTAGTTGTATTAGCTTTATGCATTTTACCCTCTCTTTATGCATGGTTTAATATTAAAGCATCCTGGGACCCTTATGCGCCATCAGCTACAAAGGGCGTTAAAATAGGCGTAGTTAATGAGGATCAAGGGACAAAAATAGAGGGTAAAGATATCAATATAGGGAATAAGGTTGTAGAAGAACTTAAGAAAAATACACAATTAGGTTGGCAATTCATAGATGCAGCTACCGCCCATGAGGGAGTTGTAATGGGGAGATATTATGCAACAATTACAATACCTACTAATTTTTCAAAGGATTTAACGTCTATCATAAGTTCTAATGTTCAAAAAGGACAAATTATCTATACGGTTAATGAAAAATTAAATGCTATTGCACCTAAACTCACAGACAAAGGTGTTTCTAGTTTACAAGATATGATTTCACAGCAAGTAGTGGAAACGGTTAGTGAGGCGATTTTTGGTGTGGGGAATGAGATAGGAGTTAGTTTAGAGGCACAGATTCCAACTATTACAACTGTATACAATCAATTGGTAAAATTACAAAGTAAATTTGACGAAATCAATCAAACAGTGGATTTAGCAGATGAAGGTGTTACTAAACTAGAAAATTTAGTGAGTGATTTGCAAGCTACACTTCCTCGTATTAATGAGACCATTGAAAATGCTAAGGGTCTTACAAAAAATATACAAAATTTTATGACAACATCTAAAAATAGTACTAATCAAATAGGACCCACTATCAAACAAGATATTCAAATTATAGGGAATGTGGCACAAGAGATTAGAAATGGTGCTGTCGCTCTTAAGGAAGCTATTGCTGGGAAATCTGAGCAGGTGCCTGTATTACTACAAGCACTTCAAAGAAAAGTAGATGCCGTAGCAGATTTAATTGATAGTTTAAATAAACTATTAGTAGCTCTTAATAAAATCTCTCCTAATGATTCTTTGGGTAATGTAATCAATAAATTTAATACATCTTATAATAACCTACAAACAGCCAGTAGTATATTAGGAGAGGTAAGTGAAGATTTTACAACTGCACCTGAGAAAATTAATCCCATATTAGATCAAATTATTAATGTAGGAAATCATGTAAGTGATGTAACAACTGGTATATATGATGGCTTTGATGACCAGCTGATGGCACCAATTAATCAAATCCTTGATAAGGCTTATGAAGTAGCTGGTAATGCCGGTGATATTTTAAATAAAGCCCAACAAAGCTTACCAGAGGTGAAAGATCTTTTAACAACAGTAGATGCACTAGGTAGAAAAGGAGCAGCAAGTATTACTTATGTGAAGGAGGTTTTACCTAAGGCTGAAAAAATGATTAATGATCTTATGGAGAAGCTTAGTAGTATTGAAAATAAGGGGGATTTAGAAAAGATAGTAGAACTCTTAAAATCAGATGTAAGTGCACGTAGTGAGTTTTTATCAAACCCAGTAGAAATTACAGAACAAATATTATATCCAATGCATAATTATGGTACAAGTATGACACCATTTTACACAGTACTTTGTTTATGGGTGGGCGGCCTTCTGTTAGCATCTATTTTAACAGTACAGGCAAAAGGAGATTATACAGCTTATGAAGTTTATTTTGGTAAATTATTATTATTTATAACGATTAGTGTAATTCAAGCACTAATTGTATCTATAGGGGATTTGTATTTACTTGGAATTTATTGTAGAAATCCACTTTTATTTATACTAAGTAATTGTTTTGTAGGAATCATTTTTGCCACAATAGTTTATTCTTTAGTATCTGTTTTTGGAAATATAGGTAAAGTAGTTGCTATTATTTTACTTGTTCTACAAGTAGCCGGTTCAGGCGGAACCTTTCCAATTCAGATGACACCACACTTCTTTCAAATCATTAATCCTTTCTTACCTTTTACTTATGGTATTGCTATTAATCGTGAAGCAATAGGGGGTGTTGTAGCAGCTACTTATAGTAAAGGTATAGTATTTTTACTGATTTATTTAGTAGGTGCATTATTAGTGGGAGTTATTTTAAAGAAACCTATTAATAAGCTACTTAAGAAGTCTGTAGACAAATTTGAAGAAAGTGGTATAGGTGAGTAATAGGTATATTAGAAATATGACTTGTAAAAAAGAAATTTTCTAGCTACAATTAATCATACAAACTATAAAGAGAGTAAAGCGAAAGACTAGGAGAATGGGATGAAGCGATTTAAAAAAGTATATATAGAGATTACAAATATTTGCAACTTAAGTTGCGAATTTTGTCCAAAAACCAGTCGTACTTTAAAAAGAAATACGAAAGAAGATTTTCATCATATATTACAAGCTGTACAACCATATACAGATTATATTTATTTACACCTTATGGGGGAACCTACAACCCATCCACTTTTAAGAGAATACTTGGAGATGAGTCATGAGGTAGGGCTAAAAGTTAATTTAACAACTAATGGTACACTTATTCACAAGGTGCAGGATGATTTAATTGGGGCTAAGGCCCTAAGGCAAATCAATATTTCACTTCATAGTTTTGAGGTAAATGATCCTCATATAAAAATAGAAGAATATATTCGTGGAGTAACAGATTTTGTAAATATGGCTACTAAGGAAAGTCAGATGATTTGTAGTTTACGTCTTTGGAATATGGATAGTGAAACACTTAAGGCTAAAAATAGTTTAAATGCGTATATTATTAAGATGTTAGAAGAACAATTAGATTTAGATCTAGATATTGCAGAGGCATTACAATTTAAAAATGGTATAAAGCTAAAGCCTAATGTGTATTTAAACATGGCTGAGAAGTTTGAATGGCCAGATCAAGAGAAGGCAGTGGCAGAAAAAGAGATTTTTTGTTATGGTTTAAGAGACCAAATTGGGATTCATGTGGATGGGACAGTAGTACCTTGTTGCTTAGATAGTGAGGGGCATATTGCGCTGGGGAATATATTTGAAACGTCCCTAGAAGAGATTATTAATTCTCCAAGAGCAAAACGTTTGTATGATGGTTTTTCAAATAGACGTGCAGTAGAACCACTTTGTCAGCGTTGTGGTTATGCCATTAAATATAGCAAAAATCCAAAGCGTTAATATAAAAAGGTATTGTAAAATGACTTACTGCGGAACTAACTACACAGTAAGTCATTTTGCAACATTCACATTTCTTATAATTTAAGAAGTAGCACCAAGTTAATCTAATCTATTATGCATAGCCTTTTTGAGCATCTACTTAAAAAAGTAGTTGTTGATTTCAGATTCACCTATAACAGAAATGCCATGTGCCATAAGTAGCTTGGCAGTTACACCACTGCCATCTATAAGTGTGCCAGAAAAGCTACCATCATAAATTTGTTTGGCACCACAAGACGGGCTACGTTCTTTTAAAATGGCTAGTTTACAATGATAAAGTTGAGCAAGCTTGAGGGTTTCCTCAGCCCCTTTTGTAAAGGACATTGTTACATCTTGCCCATCTTTTGTTGTAATGACCTTACCTTGACGTTCTGCAGGAGGCCTTGGTGTTTGTAAACCGCCTAATTGTTCAGGACAAATTGGAATTAATGTATGTTCTTTTAAAAGGGGGAGCAGTGCATGAGCAAGTTGACCTTTGCCATCATAACGGCAATTTACGCCTAATAAGCAGGCACTAACAAGTATATTCATAAAAATCTCCTTTATAAATGCTTTTAATTTAGCATGCCATAAAGGAGATTGCTTGTAAAGTATTGTATGTACTAAGACAGCTATTTTATAAAGGTGGTACATGATAGAAGCTTATACTATAATAGAAATAAAGTGTTTAGAGGAGGATAATATGAGAATAGATATGCATGTGCATGTGACACCACCGGATATTATAAAAGATTACATTAAGATAGGACAAAAAGAACCTTATTTCAATATATTATCCAGTAGTAAGCAAAATAAATTTGCTGATGCCACGCAAGTTGTTGCACATATGAAAGAAGTAGGAATTGATAAAAGTGTTGTTTTCGGTTTCAGTTTTCAAGATATGGGTCTCTGCCAATATGTAAATGATTATGTCATTGAGCAGGTTAAAAGATATCCAGATGAGCTGATAGGCTTTGCAGCCGTTGTCCCCAATCATCCGCAAGTAGCTTATGAAATTCAGCGTTGTGTATCAGCTGGCCTAAAGGGAATAGGTGAAGTTTTTCCAGCAGGGCAAAACTTTCAAATTGCAAGATATGCAGATACCATAGAAATGGCTACAGCAGCTCAGTATTATCAGATACCAGTGATTGTGCATACCAATGAGCCCGTTGGGCATGATTATGTAGGAAAGACAAATACACCGCTACAAGATTTAGAGGCATTTGTTGTACACCATCCAGATTTGCAAGTTATTTTGGCCCATTGGGGAGGTGGAATTTTTATATATGAACTCATGAAAGAAGTGAAAGAGAAATTTAAAAATGTGTATTATGATAATGCAGCCACTGTTTTTTTATATGATGCACAAGTTTATCATATAGTTAAGGAAATGGGGTTAATGGATAAAGTTTTATTTGGTAGTGATTATCCATTACTTTCACCACAACGCTATGAGGTAGGTATGGCATCAAGTGGACTTCTTAAAGAAGATGTTGAAAAACTTATGGGACTTAATGCAGCAAGATTACTGAGACTATAAAATAGCTATTGACAAAAAGCAAGGATTAAAGATAGACTAAGCATATAACAAAGAAAGAGGTGGCAAGGGTGGAAGAATTATACAGAGCCATAGAAGATAAAATTAAAGCAGCTGGTTATCCAGGCGTAGTAGATGGTGAAGAAATCTATGATGAGATTTGCGAAGAAATTGAAGAAAAAGAAGTAGGTAGTTATATCTTTATGTCTAAAAAAGAAGATAATATCCTTTTTGAATATAAAATAGATGTAATGGAAGAAGAATTTAACTTATCATACATTGATATTCATACACCAGTTAGTAAATATCATGTGGATTTTGATGCGTAAGGAGGCGTAGGCCTTGAAACGTAACAAAAGGAGATTTGTGATTTTAGAAGGATGTGTAGGATGTGGTGCTTGTAAAACGATTTGCAAAGTACATGCTATTAGCAAGGGTAATCCGTACACCATTAATAAAAGTAAATGTACTGGCTGTGGACTATGTATCACTAGATGCTGGCGCAATTTAATACAGTATGAAGTAGAAAATGATTGATATAAGCCTATAAAATGCGTAATACATTGTGCGTAAGTACCACTTCAATGGGTAAAAACTATTGAAGTGGTATTTTTATGACTTTTTTGGGTATAAATAGGGTAAAACATTGACAAATAAGTATAAGAAAAGTATCATTTAATGCAGAGTAAACACATTTTTTGAGTGTAAAATATAAGTGAGGGAAGAATATGATATATTTAGATTATGCAGCAGATACACCTGTTGCATCTGAGGTACTTGACGCCTTTTGTAATGCGACTAAAACTTATATTGCGAATCCAAATGCACATCATGCTTTAGGTCAAGCTGCAAAAGATTGTATTACAGAAGCTACTAAAGTCATTGCAGATTATTTCCACGTTGTCCCAGAAGAAATAATTTTTACATCAGGGGCAACAGAGTCAAATAATCTAGCGATTAAAGGTGTGGCGGCAAGTCATCGTCGTTATGGGAAACATATCATTACTTCTTATTTAGAACATTCTTCCGTAACGGGACCTATTAGTGCTCTTGTACAAGAAGGTTATGAAGTAGATTATGTGGATCTTTTACCAAATGGACAAATTGATTTAGAACATCTAAAAGAACTTTTAAGAAAAGATACGATTTTAGTTTCTGTGTGTGCCGTAGATAGTGAACTTGGAGCAAAACAACCTATAGAAGAAATAGCAACTATTTTAAAAGAATATGAAAATTGTAGATTTCATGTGGATGCGACACAGGCAGTAGCTAAAATTCCGGTTGCAGTGGACGGGATAGATTTAATGACTTTTACACCTCATAAGTTCTATGGTTTGCATGGATGTGGTGTGCTAATTAAAAAGCAATCTCTTTGCATAGAGCCACTTATTCATGGGGGTGTGAGCACAACAATTTTCAGAAGTGGTACACCAACGGCAGCTTTAATTGAAGCAACTAAGGTAGCACTTGATTTATATATGAAACATCAAAAAGAACGCTATGATTATGTTATGTTACTTAATCAAATGGTACGTCATGCCTTAGAAGAAAATCCTAAAGTAGTTATTAATAGTCCTAAAGATGCAGTACCTTTTATTATAAATATGAGTGTGAAAGAGAAAAAAGCATT
The DNA here is from genome assembly GCA_045612745.1 of Cellulosilyticum sp. Lineage (GTDB taxonomy): Bacteria > Bacillota > Clostridia > Lachnospirales > Cellulosilyticaceae > Cellulosilyticum. The sequence continues at coordinate 16,840 of JAZKZQ010000244.1, forward strand.
AGAGGTGCAAGAAGCATTAGCTGAAAAGGAAATTTATATCTCTACAAAATCAGCTTGCACTACATTAAATACACCATCACGAAGTGTTATGGCAATTACCAAGGATCGTAAACGTGCTATGTCGACACTACGTATTAGTTTAAGTCATTTAACAACTAGAGAAGAATTAGAGACATTTATTATAGCATTTAATGAAGTAATGAATAGTTAATAAAAAATTAAAGGATGAGAGCATGGAAAGATATAAAGAAATAGAAAAGAGTATTATTAAAAAATACCGTAAAGAAATTTGGAAACGCTTTATTCGTGGCGTAAATGATTATGACCTTATTCAAGAGGGGGATAAGATTGCTGTTTGTATTTCAGGTGGAAAAGATTCAATGCTTCTTGCAAAATGTATGCAGGAATTGCAACGTCACTGGGTTGTAAAATTTGAATTAGTCTTCTTAGTAATGGATCCAGGTTATAATCAATATAATAGACAAGTAATTGAAGATAATGCCAAAGATTTAAATATTCCAATTACTATCTTTGAATCCCCAATTTTTGATATTGTAGCAGATGTTGAAGAGACACCTTGTTATTTATGCGCACGTATGCGTCGTGGTTATCTTTATAAGGAAGCACAAGCACTAGGTTGTAATAAAATTGCCTTAGGGCATCACTTTGATGATGTGATAGAAACAATTTTAATGAGTATGCTTTATAGTGGGCAAATTAAAACAATGATGCCAAAATTGCATAGTACAAACTTTGAAGGCATGCAACTTATTCGTCCACTCTATCTTGTAAAAGAAGAAGATATTATTGCATGGTCCCGTTATAATGACCTACGTTTTATTCAGTGTGCATGCCGTTTGACAGAAAACTGTAGTGTGAACGGACAAGGTGGTGGCTCTAAACGTAATGAAATGAAAACACTTATTAAAAAGTTTAGACAAACAAATCCACATATTGAGATGAATATTTTCAAAAGTGTACATGATGTAAATCTAGAAACCATTATTGGTTATCATGATAAAGAAAAAACTTATAACTTTTTAGATGACTTTGATAAAATAACTAAGAAATAAAATGAATAAAAATAAAATAGCTATGACAAAAATGTCATAGCTATTTTATTTTTAGATAGTTGTTTTAAGATGTGTTTCACGGAAAGTAACTTCTGGATTACGTTCTGCAATTTGACGAATAGACCATTCAAACTCACAGAGCATAACTGGTTCTCCATCTTCTGTTTCTACAAGTGTAGAGTCCATAGAGCCTTTAAAACGGTCATAATCGAAGTTTTCAGCTTCAATCCAACGGATAAAGCGATATGGTAAGCGTTGCATTTTAATATCAACACCATATTCATTGTTAAGGCGGTATTCTAATACCTCAAATTGAAGCACACCTACAACACCTACAATGACTTCTTCAGTACCTGTAAGGTGAGGTTTAAATACTTGAATAGAACCTTCTTCTGCAAGTTGTAAAATACCTTTTAAGAACTGCTTACGTTTTAAAGCATTTGTTGTAGACACACGCATAAAGTGTTCTGGTGCGAATTGAGGAATTCCTTCAAATTGGAGTTTAATATTATCACTACATAATGTGTCTCCAATATTGAAAATACCAGGGTCGTGAATACCAATAATATCACCAGGATAAGCCACATCAACCGTAGCACGAT
>JAZKZQ010000245.1:0-5238 GCA_045612745.1 Cellulosilyticum sp.
CATTGAACTACACCCGCATATTGCTTGTGTTTATTATATTACATGCGGGCGAAGGGAGTCGAACCCTTACACCTCGCGGCGCTAGATCCTAAGTCTAGTGCGTCTGCCAATTCCGCCACGCCCGCATATTAATTAAATACCTTGACATTTTATCATATAGCAACAAACTTGTCAAGAGTGAGCCACCGGGGAATCGAACCCCGGACAACTTGATTAAAAGTCAAGTGCTCTACCGACTGAGCTAGTGACCCAAAAGCAGGGCTACAAGGATTCGAACCTTGGAATGCAGGAATCAAAATCCTGTGCCTTACCGCTTGGCGATAACCCTACGTTCTTAATATATGATCCTCATAAATCATTATGATTCTCATAAGTTGTTATGAATTTCATAACAGGGTGGGTAATGGGGCTCGAACCCACGACACCTGGAACCACAATCCAGTGCTACTACCAACTGAGCTATACCCACCATTTACCGTATCCACAGGGATTCGAACCCCGGACCCACGCCTTAGAAGGGCGTTGCTCTATCCAGCTGAGCTATGGATACATAAAGCGGGTGATGGGAATCGAACCCACGTAGTCAGCTTGGAAGGCTGAAGTTCTACCATTGAACTACACCCGCATATCTTATATGCTTTATCAACAAGCTTTGCTAAGCTTTTCCGAAGAAGCTTTTCCCGCTCGCTGACAAAACATATTATAGCTAATACCTTTGCATACGTCAACACTTTTTTTTAGTTTTTTTATAAAAACCTATTTCCATTAGCTGGATGCCTTGATATTTCTGCCTTTCCTGTAATTTGCATAATTGAAATATCCTTTATCTTTCCATCTTCAATATCTAAAATTGCATAAGATGGCCCACATCCATCTCTTGGTTCACTTATGCTTCCTGGATTAAGTGCTACAAAATCTTCACTTTTCTCTAGATAAGCACAATGAGAATGTCCACATACTGCTAATTGGGCACCATGCGCCATCGCATCAATAATGAGTATCTGATAATCTCCGGATTTCACATCATAACGATTCCCATGTGTCATAAATATTTTTACACCACCTACTTCTACTACTTTTGTATAATCCTCACCAAAGCCAAATCCATCACAGTTGCCATATACAGCATGAACTGTAAGTTCTGGATATAAACTTTGAAGTTTTTTTGCATCACCTATGTTATCTCCGCAGTGAAGTATTGTTTTTACACCTTTTGGAATTATTAACTCTAGTATTCTCTCTACATTCTTAATATTTCTATGTGTATCACTTATGACTAATACTTTCATCCATAAACTCCTTTTATTTCTTTAACTGGCATTTACAACATAGTTTTTATTTGTTCTTTCATTAAGCGTAGTGCCTTTGCACGATGACTAATCTCATTCTTTTCTTCCATTGTTAAAGTAGCTGTTGAGCGTTCTAACTCTGGCACAAAGAAAATTGGATCATAACCAAATCCATTAGTCCCTTGTGCTTCATAACCAATATATCCCTCTAAGGTAGCCACTGCTGTCTGTGTTTCCTTCCCCTTCCTTGCCATAGCAATTGCACACACAAATCTAGCTGTACGCTTTTCTCTTTCTACATTTTTTAAACGCTCTAAAATAATTTGATTCTTTTCTGTATATGGTGTATCTTTCCCTAAATATCTTGCCGAATATACACCGGGTTCTTTATTTAAGCAGTCAATTTCAAGTCCAGAATCATCTGCAATCACAATAGCATCTGTATACATTGTTAAAGCCTCTGCTTTAATAATGGCATTTTCCTCAAAGGTTGTCCCATTCTCTTCAATATCAATATTAATTCCTATTTCATCCATTGTTTTTACTTCTACTGATAAATCTGCTAATACTGCTTTAATTTCTTTAACCTTACCTTGGTTTTGTGTAGCAACAATAATTTGTTTCATCTTAATCTCCTTATATATTATACTTCATATACACCAAAACAACTTATATCTATACATTTTAACCTTAATAAAGAGGGATGCTTACGCTTTAAAGCGTTCATCCCTCTTTATTTTATAACTATTATGAACTTATCCTCTGAAAAACAATATTTTCTTCTGAAATAAGCACATCAATAGCTAAAATAAGAATAATACGTTCTTCTTTTTTAACAATTCCATTCAAACAGCTTTTCGCATCTGATTGACAAATTTGTGGTGCTTGTTCTATGTCAGCATCGTCAATTGTAAGTATTTCCGATACACTATCTACCATAAATCCAACGTTAGTTGTTGCTAAATTTAATAAAATAAACTTACAAATACTTTCATCTTCATAAGATGCCAGTTGAAGCCTTGTACGTAAGTTAACAATGGAATACACTGTTCCCCTTACACTTATAATACCTTCAATATACCTAGGTACTTCTGGCACACTTCTAATAGTACAATAATTCAATATTTCCAGAACCTTCATGATGTCAATACCAAATTCTTGTCCCTGTAACTTAAATACTACAATCTGTCTAGTCGCCATAAAACAATCAACCCCCATATTATTTAGTCTTTTTGATGAATCCAACTTAAATAAGCGTTCATGAACTTATCAATATTACCATCCATCACCGCACCAGTATTTCCTGTCTCCTCACTTGTTCTATGATCTTTAACCATATTATATGGATGGAATACATAAGATCTGATTTGGCTTCCCCATGCAATATCTTTCTTTTCACCACGAATACCATCTAAAGTATCCATACGCTCTTGTTCTTCTTTTTCATGTAGTTTGGCTTTTAACATTTGCATTGCTTTTTCTCTATTTTGAATCTGAGAACGTTCATTTTGACATTGTACAACAATACCTGTTGGAATATGTGTAATACGTACAGCTGAATCTGTTGTATTAACATGTTGCCCACCAGCTCCTGTTGAACGATACGTATCAATACGTAAATCTTCTGATTTTATCTCTACTTCAATTTCATCTGTAATCTCAGGCATAACATCACAAGATGCAAACGAAGTATGTCTTCTACCTGATGAGTCAAATGGTGAGATACGTACTAATCTATGAATTCCTTTTTCTGATTTTAAATAACCATAAGCATTTTCTCCACTAATTTGTAGTGTTACGGATTTTACACCCGCCTCATCACCATCTAAATAGTCTAATACTTCTACTTTGAATCCACGACTTTCTGCCCACCTTGTATACATACGAAGGAGCATCGCCACCCAATCACAGGCTTCTGTACCACCTGCTCCTGGATGCAGTTCTAAAATTGCATTATTTTTATCATATTCACCATCTAATAAAGTAGCAATCAGCATTTCATTATAGTCTGCTTCAAACTGCTTTACACTTTCTTTAGCTTCGCTAGCTAGTTCCTCATCTTCTTCTTCATTAGCCATCTCTATAAGCACAAGTAAGTCTTCATACTCTGAGCAAAGTTTATCATACTTCTCAGTAGTATCCTTATAACCTTTGAGTTGTTGCAGTGTTTGTTGTGCTCTTTCTATATCATTCCAAAACTCAGTTTGCATGGATAAGGTTTCTAGCTCTTCTATGCGCTTTTTACACTTATCGATGTCAAAGAGAGTTCCCCATTTCACTTAATTTCACTTTATATGGCACCAGTACCATTTGTAACTGTTCCATCTCTAACATCTTATCACTCCTTATTATGTTCTTTATTTTATCATATCTTACCTTGAGGCAGATAGGAAGTACTTTTTAAAAAAATCCCTAAAGTCTAAACGACTTTAAGGATTTTCATCTGTCATCTTTACGGCTTTTCTCTGATAATAATTGTATCAGCATCTACCATTCCCAATTGCTCTCTTGCCACACGTTCGATATACTCTGTAGAGTCCATATCTTTCATTTCTTTTTGTAGCTCGTTTAACTTGTTTGTATAATTTTCTAATTCTTCTTTATTTATACTAATATCAACTTCTATCTTTTCAGTAAGCTTATTAATATGATATGTACTAACTCCTAATCCCATTAAGCTACACACTGTTATAATAACGGTTATGTGTTTAACCAGCCTCTTTTGTCTCATGTGCATCCCTGCTTTTGTATTATTTTTAGATAAACTATATAAGAAGTTTATCTATCTATCATATTAGTCATTTTCAAGTATTTTGTAAATATATTTTCTATTTATTATACAGTTTTCTTTTTATCTTCCTCAGTAACACGCTCCCTAAGCATCTTTCCCTTATTTCTCTTTTCATCTAACTCATTAACAATTACTTTTTTAGGCTTATTAGTAGATTTGGGCTTACTCATACTTTTCTCTTGATCCATCATTTGCTTTTTGCCTATTGCTTCCTCTTGTTGCCTTATTTTTTCATTACGTTTTTCTTCTAAATTAATCTTCTTTAATTTTTCACTTACATACTTTTCAGTACGTCTATCTGCTTCTTGTTGGTATCTTTCCCTACGCTTCTTGCGATATACTATATAGCTTCTCTCTTTCTCTATTGCAATACGTTTCTTTAAATAAATAATAGGCCGTTTAATAGTTTTTATACACCATTTCATAGGAACTAAAAAAAGCTGCCAAAGCTTTTTTAACAAAACCTTTACATAGTTAATAATGACTGTTGCAGCTTTCATAAATACAATACTAAATGTGGCAAAATAGAACACTGCCCCTAATATAATACCAATAAATACAAAAGATCTTATATCTGCATAATTTGTTATATACAGCATATAAAAACCAACAAGTCCACATGACATCCAGTATAGTAGGTCTTCTATTTGAACAAAAATGTTAGGATGCTTTACAATCTTCCTAATAACTCTTATAAAATCAAATATCATTCCCATCACAATTCCGATTTCTATTGATGTAATAAATAATAGAGCCTGGCTACTTACAATTTCATTCATCCATCATCACCATCTTACCTAAATAATTTTGAGATGATGGAGCCTTTTTTCTTACCTATACCTTGGTTATCATGGTAATGTATTTCATCTACCATACCTTCCACAATGAGCTCTCCATCGTCTATATTCATTTTTACAATATGCAACCCATTCCCCTTAATATCCATATAGCCTTGGCTAGTTTCTAACTCTATTATATCTTCATCAAAAGAAAATACATCATTAACACCTGTTATCGAAAGTTTTTGCCTATCAGTCATATTAATGACATGTTTCTTGCTGGCTTTATCATCCATCTTATTCACCCTTTCATAAAAATAGTAGGTATTACCTATTATCTATTTATATGAAAGAAAAAAAGTTTTATTACAAAATACGG
>JAZKZQ010000246.1:0-20858 GCA_045612745.1 Cellulosilyticum sp.
CATGATATCAAAGCTACTTTTTTTATTGTTGGCAAGGAAGTGAAAGGACGTGAAGCTATTTTAAAACGTATCTATGAAGAAGGACATGGTATAGGACTTCACACCTATAGTCATGATTTCAAAAAGATTTATCAAAGTCCAGATGCTTTTATCTGTGAAATGGAACAAGACTTGTCAACAATCAATGCTGTACTAGGCACTACGCTTAATATTAAGGCTATTCGTTTTCCTGGAGGTAGTGCCGGTAGACTTAATCAAAAATGGCTAGATGCTCTTACAGAAAAAGGCTATCAAATCTATGACTGGAATGTAGACCTAGAAGATGGTGTTAAAGGAAATCTTACCCCAAGTGAATTTGTACGTAATGCAAAAAAATTTCGTGATAAAAGCTCACGAAAAATTATTTTAGCCCATTGCAATGCTAATAATAAAAATACTTGCTTGGCTTTACCAGAAATTATTAAGTACTATAAAGAACAAGGTTATACTTTTAAAGCAATTGATAATACAACACCACCTTATTATTATCGTTTTAAAAAATAAAAATAACTTGCACCATATATTGGGTGCAAGTTATTTTTATTTTTTATAATTTCATAATACCAAATGTATCAAATATTGAACTTATTAAAATTGCTACAATACAGATTGGTGCAATATATTTAATAACTACAACGAATAATTTTTCTCTTTTAAACTGAGATGAAAATCTTACTTCATCAATAATAACTTTAGGCTTAATAATATAACCTACAAAAATACAGGTAAGTAGTGCCCCTACTGGCATTAAAATGCCATTTGTTAAAAAGTCCATTTGATCTAAAAATGCAAGGCCTAAGATTTTGAAATCACTCCAAATCCCATTTCCTAATGAAGATGGAATACCTAATAAAATCGCACAGATAGTTACAATAATTGTAGCTTTCTTTCTATCAAGCTTAAACTCATCACAAAATACAGCTACAACAGCCTCCATAAGTGAAATTGCCGAAGTTAAGGCTGCAAAAAACACTAATAAGAAGAATACACATCCAATAAGATAACTCATTCCCATACTTTCAAATACTTTAGGTAAAGTGATAAACATAAGTCCTGGGCCAGCCCCCAATGCACTTTCATCACCACCAGAGAAAGCAAATACAGCTGGAATAATCATCATTCCTGCAATAATTGCAATCCCTGTATCAAATAATTCAATATGCCCTACTGATTTCTCAAGATCATCTTCTTTCTTAAAATATGAACCATACGTAATCATAATCCCCATAGCAAGTGACATAGAATAAAACATTTGCCCCATTGCTGCTATAACTGTCTTAATTGATAATTTGGAGAAATCTGGTAATAAAAAGTACTTAAGACCTGCCATACCACCTGGTAAAGTAATTGAATAAATTGCTACTATAATTGATAATACGACAAGCGTTGGCATAAATATTTTGCTTGCTTTCTCAATCCCATCTTTTACACCACGTATAATAACAATGGCTGAAAGTATAACAAATAACATTTGCCAAAGAATTGGTTCAATCGGCCTTGCAATATATTCGGTAAAATATGTATCTCCAGCTAGTACTGAACTTGCTCCTATTACATAAGATACAAAATATTTAATAACCCATCCACCTATTACACTATAGTACGGTAAAATTAGAAATGCAACTACCGCAGCAATTATACCAATAAAGCTATACTTTTTATTTAATGTACGATAAGCACCAATTGGACTTAAACCTGTTTTTCGACCTAATGCAGTTTCTGCAATCATAATTGTAAACCCAAAAGTCATAACTAATAAAACATATACTACTAAAAAGATTCCTCCACCATATTTAGCTGCAAGATAGGGAAAACGCCAAATGTTTCCCAATCCAACTGCTGAACCAGCAGCTGCTAGAATAAATCCTAGTTTACCTGAAAATTTACTTCTACTCTCCATTTTTTGACCCTCCATATTATATCAGCTGATTTTATGTACATTTTTAAATAATATAACATATGATTTTATATATTTCAACATAATTTATTTTACATAATATTTATAATATTCAAAACAAACAACCACCTTGTTGAAATCTTTTCAACAAGGTGGGTATTTGTTGTTTAGGAATTATTTAGCTGCCAATAATTTATTAACGCCTGCAAGTTTTACACATACACAGAATAATTCCATTGCAGTTTGTAATTCATCTACTGTTGGATAAGTTGGTGCAATACGAATATTACGATCGTGTAAATCATTTTTGTAAGGGAATGTTGCACCTGCATCTGTCATTACAACACCTGCTGCTTTCGCTAATGCTACAGTTTCCTTTGCACAACCTTCATAAGTATCTATTGCTACAAAGTATCCCCCTAATGGTTTAGCCCAACTTGCAAGACCTGTACCTGCAAGCTCTTTTTCTAAAGTTGTTAATACTATATCAAACTTAGGTTTTAATTCTTCTGCTAATTTTTTCATATGTGTACGTATACCTTCAGCATCTTTAAAATAGTGTACTGTACGTAACTGATTAATTTTATCATGACCTATTGTTTGAACACCCATATGCTTTTTAATTTCAGCTACATTACTTAAACTAGATGCCATAAGGGCCACACCCGCACCTGGGAATGTAATTTTAGAAGTTGAGAAGAAATAGTATACACGATTTTCATTACCAGCCTTCTGAGTAAGTTCAAGAATATCTGCAAGTTTTTCTTCTGTATAAATATGATGTACACCATAAGCATTATCCCAAAAAATTCTAAAATCTGGTGCTGCTGTTTTCATAGTTGCTAAACGCTCTACTACCTCATTACTATAACAAATACCTTGTGGGTTTGAATACAATGGTACACACCAAATTCCCTTGATTGCTGCATCATTAGCTACAAGATCCTCTACAAGCTCCATATCTGGACCATCTTCTTTCATAGGAATTGTAATCATTTCAATCCCTAAATCTTCACAAATAGCAAAGTGACGATCATATCCTGGACTTGGACAAAGGAATTTAACAACCGGTAATTTTCCCCAAGGAGTATGTCCTTGTGTACCAAATAAATATAAACGTACCATTGTATCATACATTAAATTTAAACTTGAATTACCACCAATAATAATTTTTTCACTTGGTATATTTAATAACTCAGAAAACAATCTTTTCGCTTCTGGTATACCATCTAATACCCCATAATTACGTGCATCAAGACCATCTTCTGTAATGTAACTTTCTAAAGCATCTAATATACCATTTGTTACATCTAATTGAGTACCTGCTGGTTTTCCTCTAGACATATCTAATTTTAATCCACGTGCCATATACTGTGCATATTGTTTATCTAACTCTTCTTTTAATACCATTAATTGTTCTTTAGAATAATTTATTATCTCAGCCACTTCTAATTCCTCCCCACTAACTTTGCATACTATAATTGTCTATCTATATTATATTATACATACCTCTCCCTACTTTGTGCAATATATAATTATAAAAAATTCATTTTTTATATAAAAATTTGCAAGAAACCTTAATTTTACATGTTGTATTAGATTTTTTTTGAATTAAAAGATAATTGAGTATTCACTTATTCTTTTTTACTTTTATTTAACAATGTCTAATACATAGCTTTTAAAATTCTCAAAGCTCGCTTTCTCGCTATTTGTTCCCTTATCTATTTTACCTCCTCTAAAATCATACACTACTGAACCATAGTTAAATGCACCATAAGCGATATACAGCTTTTCTTCTCCTAAGCTAAATGTAGCATGATGCTCTTGTATATAAATACATAATTCCACAAGTTCTTGTTCATCTTGTCCATTATTAATAATTTCTATTATATGCTTAAATACATGAAATCCACCTACTAAGGTTTTCATCTGCCCATTATAAATATAAAAAACTTGTCCTGTGTTATAAAAATATTTTAGGTTGCCAAATGTAACTGTTTTATAATCATTATTAACTTCCACACCTGCTGTCTCTACTAAACTTGTTACAATACTCTCCCAAGAAAGACCTTGTTTCATGCCATTATTTTTTACAGTCTGTTTAAAAACTTCTACTGCTACTTCTAACTCTGCTTCCTTCTTGATTACTACTTCATTCATCTTTATATTAAATTCACCATTCTCATAAACTAATAAAATCTTACTCATTACCTTACTCCTTTAGTTTAAAATTGATAATAATTATTATATCATATCTATTATCTAATTTACACAAAAAGAGGAAGGCATCACCTTCCTCTTCTATCTCAACTTATTTTATTTACTTAAAACATTTCCCAGTCTATATATTTATTAAGCTCTTTACTACCAACTAATATGTCTAACATATAAGGAAAATCTCTTAGTATTCGTACCATACACCGTTTACAAAAACGTTTCTTTTCTTCTGGATGGCTTTTTAAATAGGATTTATAGCCCCATATATGGGTAAATCTTTTTTGTACAGAATGAAACAAACTAGCTACATCAGAAAAACTATAAATCTCTATATCATGCTGTGCTGCACACATAGAAATAAGTCTTTGCTCAGCAAAAACCATATAAATCAAAGGATCACGTGCTATTGTGTTCTTCATAAATTCAATAGCACTTGTGGTATATCTCTCTTTAAACTCTTCATTATTTATAAATGTAAACGCTGTATTACATGGTAATAATCGCCAATCAAATTCTTCGTTTATTTTGTATGTATTCTTTAATATAAACTTGTCCACTGTAGGATATACTTCTTCTGTTATATCCTCCCTATGAATAACTGTTAGTTCATGTTTAATTAATTCATCTACTAAATTTTCCCAAATAATAAAGTCTGTATCTAACATTACGCATGGTCCATCTTCTTGCCTTAATGCATAAATCTTACCTGCTGCCCAAAAAGTATAAGGGTCTATTTCCGCATCTACACTTTTTTCCAAGCTATAATCTATTCCTTTGTTCCATATGGATGCTATCCCTAACCTTTGATAATATTCATAGCCTGTAAGGTCTGTCACCATTTTTATATCACCGTTAAATTGTTGCCATTTTAAAGCTGATAAAATTGTAGTCAGAAGTTCAAAATCTTCTATATAATATTCTCCACTATGCTTTGTAAAAAATGGCTTTGTCCAATTTGAATGAAATGCGTTCATCGACTACTCCCTTTCCTTAAATAAGTTCTAGCCCATAACCGCCTACACCTGATCCTTCACCTTCGCTCTCCCAGTAGCTCATATATATTCCTCCTAAAAAGAGTCTTCTCCTTGCCTTCATACTTTATCTTTGGTATACACTTTAACTGCCAAATATCTTTAATATATGTGTAATGTGGTTAACTATATTATAACACGTAATCTATTGTTTTTGAATTCAAAATTATCTTTAATATCTTCTCATTTTTTGTATATATTGGCATATATTTACCAATTATAAACCTTTCATCAAGTTTATAACATGATTATAATGCACTTATATAACCAGTTAGCCGCAATACCTGCACATATGCCTCCTATTGTATGTGCAAAAATTGCTTTACCAGTTAAGGCCCTACATTTTAAACCATCCATCATTGCTGTATGTGTACTTAAATAACCACTCCAACACATACACATCGCTGTAAATACAGCGATATCATTTGCATTTGCAAGACCTTCTTTGATCATATTAGGAATTAAGCTAATTGCCGCACCAGCAGCACCTAAGGATGTAATTGGTACTGCAATAGCTTCTGAAGATGAGAATCCAAATAAAGGTTGTAAAATAAAAGTGAGTTTCTCCCCAATAATCGGAAGTAAACCAATTCCTTCATAAGCAGCACCTGTATATATACCTTCTGCTCCTGGTCCATTAGTTAACATTAAAACGAATGTACAGATAATTAATACACCTGGAATAATTGCCATGCCCATTCCTACACCAGAGTGTCCTCCTTCTAACATAGCACTCATGAAGCGCTCACCTAAACTTCCTTCTCTTATTTCCCTATAATTAATTAAATCCACTTGATTACCGGTATTTTCCTCGCACCATTCCTCAGTGCCATAATGTATCTTTGTATAATGCATCATAATTTTAGTGCTAATAATACTTCCAACTATTGCACCTATATTGCCAATAAGTACAGCAATTCCTAGGTGTTCACCAACACCAGGGATACCCACCATAAATACAGTAATCATAAGTCCCATTCCAAAAGCTGTTCCTAAATTCGTTAAAGCTGGTAATTGATATTTTTTAAAGTATTGTCTAAATCGCTTATCGTCACAAAGTGTTAAAATTGCTGGATTATCTGAAAAATATGTAGTGAGTATACTCATAATACTTGCTCCTGGCAAATCGTATAATGGCTTCATAAGCCATGCAAGTCCTTTATTAATAAGTGCTAGTCCACCAAACTCTGTTAATATACCAGCAAAAGCACCAGCAAGTACTGCAATTGCCATAATATAAAATACCGTATTTATTAAAAGGTCAAAAGCTGTATTTAGCATAGTATTAAACATATTAGATAATCCCATCTTAGACCCTAATACAGCAAAAACTCCAAGGGTTACACCTAAGCAAATTATGCCTTCCATACTTACTGCTTTTTTAACATGTATATTTTGCTTATGTTCTTTTTTCATCTAGTTTTTCCTTTCTTGTCATCTCACTCTAGCTCATTTTCTACCATAGTATTTACTTGTTTCTATGCATAGTATTTGTATTATAGGTTATTTCTGGTATTAGCGTCAACTTAAACACTCTTAAATACTAGTGTAAATTCCTGAAAATGAGTATATAATAAAAAGGACATAAGCCTAACAAATAACTCGGCTTAGGGAGGAATAAACATGACTGTAATTAATCGTAATGATCCATGTTGGTGTGGTAGTGGTCAAAAATATAAAAAATGTCACCTTGGGTTTGATGAAAAACTTATGCTGTTAGAACGCCAAGGCGAAGAAGTCCCACCAAGAGAAATTATTAAAACAAAAGAAAATATTGAAGGTATCAAAAAAAGTGCTGCTATTAATAATGCTATTTTAGATTTAGTGGGCACTAAAATTCATGCAGGTATGTGTACAGAAGAAATTAATACCCTTGTTCATAACTATACAATCGAACATGGTGGCATTCCTGCACCACTTAATTATGAGGGTTATCCAAAAAGTGTCTGTGTGTCTATTAACAATGTAGTATGTCACGGGATTCCATCTGAAGACACCATTCTAAAAGATGGAGATATCGTCAATGTGGATGTAACAACCATCTTAGATGGTTATTATGCAGATGCTTCACGTATGTATATGATAGGAGATGTAAGTCCTGAGGCAAAACGCCTTGTAGAGGTTTCTAGAGAATGTCTGCTTAAGGGTATTGAGGCTATTAAACCATGGGGGCACCTTGGTGATATTGGTGCGGCTGTTAATGCTCATGCTAAGGCAAATGGCTATTCTGTCGTTATTGATTTAGGTGGACATGGCGTTGGAAATGATTTTCATGAAGAACCCTTTGTTCCCCATGTTGGTGTCGAAGGTGAAGGTATGCTCCTAGTACCTGGCATGGTTCTTACTGTAGAACCTATGATTAATGCAGGGGGCTATGAAGTTTACATTGATGAAAATGATGGCTGGACGGTATATACCGAGGATGATTCACTTTCATCTCAATGGGAACATACCATCTTAATTACTGAAGATGGGGTAGAAATACTAGCCTACTAAAAAGAGATGGGATAAAAGTATCCCATCTCTTTTTGTATAATTCTTATCTATTAATTGATTTTATAAAGTCTTGCTTCATAAGGTCTTAGAATCGCTGGTTCGCTTACTTCTTTATAATTATTAAGTATAAGCTGTGCTTCTTCTGGTGCCATTGCTGTCGTTACAGCTTCTTTCTTAGTTAAATTACAAACAACTAAAAACTCACCCTCTTCATCTTTTCGTCTATAAGCATAAACTTGTGGATTCATTTCATCAACGAGAGTACATTTACCATTAACAAATGTAGGGTATTCTTTTCTTAATTTAATGAGTGTTTTATAAAAATTAAGTATAGAATCTTCATCTTTGAGCTGCATCTCTACATTAATTTTTTCATAGTTAGGATTAACACCAAGCCAAGGTTCTCCTACTGTAAATCCACCATTTTTACTACTATTCCACTGCATAGGTGTACGGGCATTGTCTCTTGATGCATGCCACTCATGATGTAGTGCTGCACGCTCACTCATTCCTTCTTCCATATGTTTGTAGTAACGATTATGTGTAGCTACATCATTGTAGTGATCAATTGTCTCATAACATATATTGGTCATTCCTATTTCTTGTCCTTGATAGATGAAAGGTGTCCCTTGTTGCATAAAGTACATCATAGCCAACGCTTTACTACTTTCAGCCCAGTAATCCTCATCATCTCCCCACTTAGAAACAGCTCTTGTAATATCATGATTTTCAATAAATAAAGCATTCCAACCTTTTTTATATAAAATATCCTGCCATTTACTTAGAACCTTTTTCAGTGCTAGAATATCTAATTTCTCGTCCTCATCTTGATCCCAAAGATCTAAGTGTTCAAATTGAAATACCATATCAAACTTACCATCTTGCTCGCCAACCCAAAGATGTGCATCATGTGCACTTACACCATTCGCTTCACCTACTGTTAAAATATCATATTTTGCAAAGGTATTTTCTTTTAGTTCACTTAAAAACTCATGAATCCCCTCTACATTCATATGTTTATCAAAGGATGAAACATATTTTAGATTATTTGGATTTGGCATATCCTCAAAACCTGGCTCTTTCTTTATATGGCTAATTGCATCTACCCTAAAGCCATCAATACCTTTATCAAGCCACCAGTTTACCATCTCAAATAATGCTTTTCTCACTTCTTTGTTTTCCCAATTTAAATCTGGTTGACGCTTGCTAAATAAATGTAAGAAATATTCATCCGTTACTTCATCATATTCCCATACAGAACCATTAAAAATACTTTCCCAGTTGTTTGGTTCTTTTCCATCCTTAGATTCTTGCCATATATACCAATCACGCTTCTTACTGTCCTTAGATGCTCTTGATTCAATAAACCATGGATGCTCATCTGATGTATGATTAATTACTAAATCCATGATAAGCTTCATCTCACGCTTATGTACTTCATCAAGTAGCTCCTCTAATTCTTCCATTGTTCCAAACTCTTCCATAATCGCTTTATAATCACTAATATCATAGCCATTATCATCATTTGGCGATTGATACATTGGGCATACCCAAATAACATCTATACCTAAATCCTTTAAATAATCTAGTTTACTTATAATACCTCTAATATCACCAATACCATCCCCATTCATATCCATAAAGCTTCTAGGATATATTTGATAACCTATTGCTTGTTTTTTCCAATTCATAAATACCTCCTGTGCAACCGGTTTTATTTTTAGTCAAAAAATTTCACCTATTTTTCCTTATTATATCATTAGGAAACGGCTAGTGCAACCGTTTCCATGATTTTTATTTAAAAGATTTACGACG
The DNA here is from genome assembly GCA_045612745.1 of Cellulosilyticum sp. GTDB lineage: Bacteria > Bacillota > Clostridia > Lachnospirales > Cellulosilyticaceae > Cellulosilyticum. Next base: position 9,496 of record JAZKZQ010000246.1, read on the forward strand.
TATTAGCTTTGTTTCAATAATTGCATGTTTATGTTTCTTTTCTTTACTTTCAATATACTCTACTAATAGTTGAGCCGCTGCATATCCTAACTTATCGCCATAAACCTCAACAGAACTTAATGCTGGCTTTTGATATTCAGCAAGTGTTGTATTATTAAACCCAATAATAACTTTTTCCTTAATCCCCTTTTCATCTAAGTACCTATTTGCCCCAATGGCCATTAAATCATCTGTAGCAATAATGGCTGTTGGTAATTGATTTAATAGTATTTTATTCATCCCCAAATAACCTACTTTCTCATTAAATTCTTCTCCATGATAAGTCAGTTCCTCATTAAATTCTATGCCATGCATCTCTAATGCTCTTTTATATCCTTCTAAACGATCCTTTGAAACAGTCCATTTTTTCTTTGCCCCAATGAAGCCTATTTTTTCATGCCCTGCTCTAATAAGTTCTTCAACAATTTCATATGTCGCTCCAAAGTTATCATTATCTACCCATAAGGCTGAAGTCTCACTTCCAGGTCTTCCTATCACTACAAAAGGAAATGCTGACTCTCTTAATATCTTAATTGTTTGGTCATTTTCTTCTGATTTTAAAATAATAATGCCATCGACAACGCCATTACTACTAAACTCCTTAATATTGCGTTCTTCTTCTTCATTTTTCCCAAAAGCATACATTAAAAAATATTTCTTTTCTTGTGCATACATACTAATCCCTAACATCATTTGAATAAATATAGGATTCTCAAAAGATGCTTGTGCATTAATAGGTAATATTACCCCTATAGTCTTAGTTTGGTTTTTGGCTAGGTTTCTGGCTATTACATTAGGTTTATAACCAAGTCTTTCAATGACCTCATTAACTTTTTGTTTCGTTTCTTCACTAATACGGTCGCTATTAGAAAGTACTCTAGAAACAGTAGACTTTGCTACGCCTGCTTCACGAGCCACGTCATTGATTGTTATCTTCACTTTTATTTCTCCTCTTAATCATAATGATTTTAAATATACCCCATTCCAACAATTTATCTCATAATTCTAACATATAAAGAAACATACTAAAATAGTATATCCTATTTTAGTATGTTTTTCTTCCTCTTATACATATGTATTTAATATTTTTCATTATGACTTAATACTGCTCCCATAAACATGCCTGTAAATAGCATGCCTGACACTGCAACCATACATGTAATAATTTTAGCTATACCTGTACTTGGCCTAATATCACCAAATCCTACTGTTGTAAAAGTAATGATCAGGTAATAAAATAAGTCTATCATAGCTTCTTTGTTTAAGTGCTCTGCTGTAATAAAATGATGTGCTTTTACATTCATATAAAACTGTACATATACAAGTAAGGTATATAAATTCATTAAAATAATTCCTAACCATGTTAGAATACCTTTTATTTGAATAGACTTGGTATACTTCACACCTTTTTCTGTTACAATGTGTATAATTTCACCATATACCATATAAGTACTTAATAATAATGCCAAAAGGGTAAGCCTAATTTCTAAGGTATTACACATTTTAGGCATATGCCATAAAATAATGATTGGCACAAAAATTGCAAATGCACCATTTAAGGTTAACATTTTACTATACATCTGTAACCAATTTAATGTATTTACCATTATCTTTATAAGCCATGTATATACAATAAAGGTTACACAAAAAATTATCCACCCTTCCATAAAAGAGGATATATTTTGAACACTCATACAGCTAATAGTAAATACTACCACCACTTGTACTAAGCCTATTAGTTTCTCTCCTTTATCTTGACTTTTATAATAGGGTATAAACCACTCAAACCTCCGCTCTGACTCTACTTGTTTGTCTAACTTATATTGATAGCCCATAAACTCTGTGAGTTTTTCTTTTTTGTTATGCCATATATACCACAATGCTACTAATCCCATCAATAAAAATATATACATTCACTTCACGCTTTCTTAGGTTTTGTTTATATTATATTCTTTCTTTAAGAAAACATGACAAGCTTAAATTACTCAAATCTTAATTTAATGATTTTTTGTTCCCTCTCTGTAAGACTAGAAAGTATTTCCTCTATTTCATCATGTAACATAATACGTGATTCTCCTTTACTTATGAAATTTCTACATATATTGTATCAATTTCTTTTTGACTTCGTAAGAAAATTTTAACTTCCATTATAATTTTCATCTATTTTTACCCCTATATATCCCTTTATTTTTTGTGCACTTTTACTATATTTAATAGCTTTCTATTTATAGCATAACAAAATAAAATACAGGAGATACCTCTTCAGATATCACCTGTATTTCTCTACTTTTATTCATCTTTTATTCGTTTAAGTTCGCTTGTAAGATACACAATCATTCCATTAATATCATCCATATCATAATATCCCTTAGCCTTCAGTTCTATAGCCCCTGATAAATTTCCCAGGCAATGACATATGTGATAAAACTTCATACGCTTTTCATCCACTGTACTATTATGAATATCTGCGTAGTATTCATTAAAACGAATCTTTAAGAAACTTACTTCCTCTTCTATATCCACATACTTAGCACCTTCTATATCTATAAGAACGGCCTCATTGTTTTCATTTACCATTACATGATTAGGGCCTAATTCCCCATGAATGAAGGTATACTCATTTCTTGGTATCATACCCTTAGCTAATTCATATATCTTTTTCTCTATTATTAAATATAGGGTTTTGTTCTCTTCATCCATTTCCATTAAATAAGTTATATTCTTTTTTGCCCCCTCTAAGGAAAAATCTATGATATTAAAATCTTTACTTTGTAAATGCTCTAATTTCCCCACTGTTTCATTTTTGATTTGATGTAATTTTGAAATGTTTTTCCTTAGAGATTGTAATACAGCTCCTAAGCGTTCAGGTTCCTTTGCAATGATTGTATCCATATCAACACCATCTATATACTCTACAAAAGCATAGGCATATTGCTGCTCATTTTTACTTCTATCCATATAGTAAAGCTTTGGTACACGTACACCTAATTCACTCATTTTCTTATTGTTTAGCTCAAATAACTTAACACTACTAGATAAGAAAATATCCTTTTCTTCGTCATATGAAAAATAAGATGTGCTTTGATCCCATATGTAAATCACAAACTTAAATTCATTTTGCGTTGTTGCTAAGTAAGTATGCTTTTGTGCCCCTCCAAGTATACGCACCATACTTAACTCCCCAGATATATCATCAAAAATTTGCTTTGCCTTCTTTGTCATAAATTCCTGTACAGCTTTCGTTTCATCTTCTCCCATATATATCCCTCTCTTTACTATTGATTATTAAATTTTTCATTCAAGAATATCTCTGTCTGTTCTCCTATTTGCTTACTACATGTGCAACCTAAATAATCTAAGCGTACCAAACGCTTTCCATTAGGTAGTACAAACTCTTCTTCATCAATAAGTCGATAGTCCAGCTGATGCATATGCTCATTTAGTCCATTTATGCTCATTTGATGATGTACTTTATTTAGGCCTTCAAACCTCTTTAAATAAGGTGATTCGGATATAAAGTTTTCATCTGTATTTATTTGAATAACACAAGAAACATATTGGGGTTTAATATGTATAATAACCTCCTGAAATGTTTTATATCCTATATATTCAATGAGTAAATTGGCAATCACTAAGTCTACAGCTGGTAAACTTAGTGTCTCATCCATTAAATCAGCCTCTATAAAATTTACTCTATCTTTAATTTCAGGATAACGTCTTCGACACATCTCTAGATAATCAGCATTAATATCTACACCATACACCTTAGTAAATGCTGTTTCTTTAATATGTTCTAAACCATTTCCACCTGCTACGCCTAATATCATCACACTATTTACCTTATATCTGTTAAATTGTATCTGCATGATATGATTAAGTGCTTGCAACTGTCTCACTGAATCTAACCGCATATGATTTTCATAATCTGTTAAATCAATATTTTGCCAAAGATTTTTCATATTTTATCACCTACTTTATCCACTGTGTTATAAATTCATTGATTTCCCCAATAACCTGATCTTTATTTGACCAATGAATATAATGAGAACTTCCTTCAATAGTAAGCTGCTTACTATTGGTAGACCACGCTGTAAGCTCTTTTTGTACATTTTCCCAAGCTACTCCTGAGTCAGAAGAAAGCACTAATATAGGTAAATCACCTAATGTTTCCCCTTCTACTACGGCTCTTGCATTTTCATTCATCAAATTAAGTGCTTTTAGATTGTATCCATTACCTACATAGCGATAATACATGGCTACATCTAGTGCCTTTTCTTTATCGGGTAGTAATGGATACCTTATATTCTCACCTGATAAGGGTAACATCACACCCATGCTCCCTAATAAGCGATTCAATCCCACTGCACGTAAGGTACCACTTCCTCTATTAATAAACTTAGCGTATAACTCAGAGTCCTCTTCATAAAATTGTGGACTTCCACAATCTAAAAATACAATACCTCTTACTTTATCTTTATAGCATTGTGCAAATCTTATCGCTTCAAGGGAGCCTAATGAATGGCACACCAAAATACATTCTTCTACTCCTCCTATTTGGCGGAATATCTCATATATATCCTTTGTTAAATGATCTATTGTTGGAGAAATATATGTTGCCATATATATCCTGTACATACTAAGCCTATAATTATAGATACACCTATTGTTCTATATTGCCTCATATTCCCCCCTATCAATTAGTACCTTATCATATTTTTTCAAATACATCATAGCAGTGAATACCTTCTTTTTCCCCTACATTATACTTTCTAGTCCATCTCACCTGCCTATGCATCCCACTAAAACAATTAATATCGTTATCACAACATACACGAATCAATTCTGGATAACCAAAATCATTAAATGTATCTACATATACACACTTATGTACAATATAAGAAAAGCCTGTTTCATCGTCTTTAGGAAACTCTGCTTCGAAATTACGCCCTAATTTTCCTGTCATATCTTTCATTAAAGACCATCTAACCACCTTATATCCAAAAGGTATACAATCAAATATATTATACATACCACGTGCTACTTTCCCTAAAGGCTCCTGGAACTTACGAATAAGCTGACATGCTTCCTCTTTTTCATAGCCATATTTTAATAAGGTTTCATACAGAGCTGTAATGGCTATAATATGAGACATAAAATGCAATTTGTAATTTTCCGCTCCAAAATTCATATGTGTTGCTATTTCTTTGTGTCTTTCTAAATAAAAAGATAGGATTTCACTTTTATTACTTTTATCCTTAAAAAACTTTTTGAGCACCTTACAACCCATATTCTTATACATCTTTAGGCCTTTTTGTATTTTCTTATCCATGCCATGCTTCTCCTTAATCTTATCAATTTATTTTATAAGTTGTTTAAGCATTTCATTACTTATTTTTCTCATCCTTAATAAGGCCATCACATAAATTGCTTCATGTAGCTTCTCTATATGACATTTTATGCCCTCATATTATTTATTGGAATAAATCATAATCACGCTACTTATAATACTTTATAATATAGCCATGTTTAATCTTCTTAACCTCTATTTTTACAAACCCTACTTCTCTTGCCATCTGCTCCATCTCTTCTAACTCAAACAATTTAAATCCTTTTTTTGTATATGCTAGTCGCTCTAGCCACTCTTTTGAATATACTGCATTTATAAAAACGCCATCTTTCTTTAATACACGATATATCTCGCCAAATCCCTTATTTGTATTCTGCCAAAAATAAATGGTGTTTACGGAAGTCACCACATCCAATGTGTCTTTTCCATACTTCATTTTACAGCAGTCACCTACTGTTAAATGAATCCTTCCTGCCTCAACACCTTTTTTATTCCTTTTAAATGCTCTCAATCTCATATCTTCTGAAATATCTATGCCTTCTATGTAACAACGATAACGCTTATAAAGCTTATTTACTAAATATCCATTTCCATACCCAATATCAAGCATCCTAGATGTATTCTGCAAGTTCACCTCTTCTACAATACCTTGATACATATGTTTATTAATAATGTTCATAATGAGACAAACAAGCTTTCCTACCACACCTCTTGGGTGACCAAACTGAGACCCAATATATTCTGTAAATTTCATATCCACCTCGTTATATTATGTCATTAATAACTATTATATCTTATATTATACATAAAATATATTTAATTAAATAAATTCTTATAAATACAATAAAAAAAAGACTGTGATTCATTACCTTTTTTATATCTCACAGTCTCTCTTATCTATATTTCTTTCAAAATAACACATTATGTTTTCTTTACTAAACTTTTTACTGCACCTCACTACTTTCGTATTTACTACAATCTGGCTTTAAAATCTTCATATCCAAATTTTTTAATGAGTTGCAATCCTTTTTCTTCATTATAAAGATAAATTGAGGGAAGATTAATCCCATTAAACGTATTATTCTTAACCATTGAATAAATTGCCATATCACAAAAGACTAATTTATCCCCTGCCTTCAGTGGCAAATCGAAAGAATAATCTCCGATTACATCTCCTGAAAGGCAAGTCTGACTTCCTAAACGATATGTATATTCCTTTTCACCCGATTCTCCTGCACCTATAATGCGTGGACGATAGGGCATTTCTAAAACATCTGGCATATGGCAAGCTGCAGAAGTGTCTAATATGGCAATATCAATGTCATTTTTCATGGTTGTCAGTACAGAGGATACTAAGTAGCCTGCATTTAATGCGACTGCTTCACCAGGCTCTAAGTATACTTCTACATCATACTTATTTTTAAAATGCATAATACATGCTATAAGTTTTTCTATATCATAATCTTCACGGGTAATATGATGTCCTCCACCAAAATTAATCCATTTCATTTGATATAAATACGGACCAAATTTCTCTTCTACAACTTTTAAAATACGTTCTAATGTATCTGAATTTTGTTCACACATAGCATGAAAATGAAGCCCTTCAATACCGTCTAACAACTCTGGTTTGAAGTTTGCTAAGGTTGTACCCATACGAGAACCTTTAAAGCAAGGATTATATAAATCCGTCTCTACTTCTGCATACTCTGGATTAATCCGAATACCACAACTTATTTTATGAGGTGCATTTTGAATACGATTACGATATTTTTCCCATTCTTCGCAGGTATTAAATACAATATGTCCACAATATTTCATAATCTCATCAAATTCATCTTCTCTATAGGCTGCAGCATAAATATGTACTTCTTTTCCCATTTCTTCATACCCCAATCTAGCCTCAAAAAGTGAACTAGAAGTAACACCACTCAAATACTTTCCAATAAGCGGAAAAGTACTGTACATAGAAAATGCTTTTTGTGCCAATAAGATATGGGCACCTGTACGCTCTTCTACAGACTTTAAAATTTCTAAGTTCTTAATGAGTAAGGCTTCATCCACCACATAACTAGGTGTTGGTACCTTGCTAAAATCTAATGCCATTTAAGCCTCCTATCTGATGAAAAAATTAATCTACAAATTTAGGTTCAAATGATTCTTTCCATGGTAAGCCCCATTTATTTAAAGCATCCATGAATGGATCTGGGTTAAATTCTTCTACATTATAGACACCTGGTTTCTTCCATTCACCTTTAAGAAGCATCATTGCACCAATCATAGCTGGTACACCCGTTGTATAAGAAATAGCCTGTGAGCCTACTTCTTTATAACATTCTTCATGATCACACACATTGTATACATAGTAAGATACTGGTTTACCATCTTTTACACCACGATAAATACATCCAATGTTTGTTTTACCTTTTGTACGTGGTCCTAGTGACGCTGGATCTGGAAGCACTGCTTTTAAAAATTGTAAAGGTACAATTTGTTTTCCTTCAAATTCAATCGGTTCAATAGATGTCATTCCCACATTTTCTAAAACCTTTAAGTGTGTTAAGTATCTTTCTGAGAATGTCATAAAGAAACGAATTCGTTTAATTCCTGGCATATTAAGTGCAAGTGATTCTAGCTCCTCATGATGTAAAAGATACATATCTTTTTCCCCAATTTCTGGGAAGTCATAAACACGTTTGATTGCCATTGGCTCTGTTTCTACCCATTCACCATTTTCAATATAACTTCCTTTTGCAGTTACTTCGCGAATATTAATTTCTGGGTTAAAGTTTGTGGCAAATGGATAACCATGATCCCCTGCGTTAGCATCTAAAATATCAATATAATGAATTTCATCAAAATAATGTTTTAAAGCATAAGCTGAAAATACCCCTGTTACACCCGGGTCAAATCCACAACCTAAAATAGCTGTAAGACCTGCTTTTTCAAAACGTTCTCTATATGCCCATTGCCACTTATATTCAAATTTTGCTGTATCAAGTGGTTCATAATTTGCTGTATCTAAATAATGTACACCTGTCTCTAGACATGCATCCATAATTGTAAGGTCTTGATATGGCAGTGCCACATTAATCACAATTTCTGGCTTAAATTCATTGATAAGGGCTACTAGTTCGTTAACATTATCTGCATCTACTTGTGCGGTTTGAATCTTAGTTTTGCCACCATCTAATTTAGCTTTTAAGGCATCACACTTTGATTTTGTACGACTTGCAATACAAATTTCTTCGAATACCTCAGAATTTTGACAACACTTATGTACTACTACGCTAGCTACACCACCAGCACCAATAATTAGAGCTCTACCCATTAATTTAATCCTCCTAAAATTCAATAATATATATACTAAACGTCAAAGCTTCAAAAGCCCTTTCGTTTATACCCTTTAAGTAATATTTGTATCTTTAGTAAATCCTCTTATTTTATCCCAATAAATCCAAGATATAATTAGGAAGTGCAAAACTTCCACGATGAATTGTTGTATTATAATACTTTGTTTTTAAATTTAACTTTTCCCATACATCATCCTGTAGGTCTTTAATAGGATGTAAAGCTTTTGAAGCAAATCCAAATAACCATTGTCCAGAAGAGTATGTTGGAATATTAGCACTATAAAACTTTGTTACCGGAAAGATTCCCTTTATTTTTTCATAAGCCATCTTAAGGGAGCTGGCATGTACCCCATAATATGGACTTTCATGTTGATTGATTAATATTCCCTCTTGTTTAAGCGCCTTATAACAGCTTCCATAAAACTCTTTTGTAAAAAGTCCTTCACCTGGTCCAAAGGGATCTGTCGAATCGACTAAAATTAAATCATATTCATCTGTCTTATTACGTACAAATCTTAAACCATCTTCAAAATATATATGTACTCTAGGATCATCAAGTTTACAAGCTGTTTGCTGTAAATACTTTCTGCAAGCTGTCATAACCATTTCATCAATTTCTACTAAGTCAATATGTTCAATATCTGGGTATCTTGTAAGTTCTCTTACAGTTCCCCCATCACCACCACCTATTACAAGCACCTTCTTAATATTAGGTTTTACTGCCATAGGTATATGAACCATCATATCATGATAAATAAACTCATCTCGCTCTGTAACCATCATGCATCCATCTAATGTGAGAAAAGTGCCAAATTCATAAGACTTCATAATATCAATGCGCTGAAAATCACTTTGCCCTGAATACAGATGTTGATCCACCTGAATTGAAAACTTCACATGAGGACTATGCTCCTCCGTATACCATAACTCCATCTTTGTCACTCTCCTCTCCCCTTAAATCTCTACTTTAAGGGACATATTATGCTGCGTATACCATTACTTTTAATCTCATACTATCTTATACAAACTATCTCATATCACTATGCTTCAACAATATTAATATGCTCAATATGAATATCTTCTGTTCCTGTTAAAAAACATCCTTTTACTTTAGCATAAGCAATATAGTTTAAAATATCTTTTGTAATTCTTTCACCTGGTGCCAAAATCGGAATACCTGGTGGATAACACATAACAAACTCACTGCAAATCTTTCCTTCGCTTTCACCAATTGGAATAGACTTCTTGTGTGCATAAAAAGCTTCCTGTGGTGTCATAGCCACAATTGGATTAATATATTCATGGTCAAACATGCCACTTTGATCTTTTGTATGTAAACGCTTAATTTCGGATAAAGCTGAAATCAACCTTTCAATATTCAGCTCTTTATCTCCTACTGAAATAATCGCCAACACATTTCCAATATCACCAAATTCAATTTGAATACCATAGTCATCTCTTAACATATCGTATACTTCAATCCCAGCAAGACCAACATCACGAGTATGAATAGATAATTTAGTCACATCAAAATCATATACTGTATCCCCATTGATAATCTCTTTACCAAAAGCATAATACCCACCAATTTTATTAATTTCATCTCTGGCATATCTAGCAAGCTCTATGACACGATTAAAAGTTGCCTGACCATTAATAGCTAAGTTCTTTCTAGAAATATCTAAAGAAGCCATTAAAAGATAGGAGCCACTCGTTGTTTGTGTCAAATTGATAATCTGCCTTACATAACCTTCACTCATGCCATTATTGATTAATAAAAAAGAACTTTGAGTAAGTGAGCCCCCTGTTTTATGCATACTTACAGCTGCCATATCTGCTCCTACACTCATTGCAGATGCAGGTAGATTGTCATTGAAATAAAAATGTGTACCATGTGCTTCATCAACTAGTACTAACATACCATGTGCATGAGCTAGTTCTGTAATTGCCTTAAGGGGTGAACAAATACCATAGTAAGTTGGATTATTGACTAACACTGCTTTTGCATCTGGATTTTGCTCAATAGCAGTCTTTACATCTTCTAAAGACATACCTAATGGAATGCCTAACTCCTTATTCACACCTGGATTTACATAAATGGGTATTGCACCACATACTACTAAGGCATTAATAGCACTACGATGCACATTCCTTGGCATAATAATTTTGTCACCACGTTTACAGGCTGTCATCACCATTGCCTGTACAGCTGATGTGGTACCACCTACCATGAAAAAAGCATGTTCTGCTTCAAAAGCCTCAGCTGCTAATCCCTCAGCCTCCTTAATTACAGATACTGGATGGCATAAATTATCAAGAGGCTTCATAGAATTTACATCTACTGTTAAACAGCTCTCACCTAAAAACTTTGTTAATTCTGCATTTCCCTGACCACGTTTATGGCCTGGTACATCAAAAGGTACAATTCGCATTTTTTTATAGTGTTCAAGCGCCTCATATATAGGCATTTTTTCTTGTCTATTCATACCCTAATCCCTTTGCCTTAATTATTTTATGATTTATACATTTGTTTTGAATTTATATATTTATAAATAAATATAAATGTAATTTAATTTTTCAAACTATTTACCGTCAACATTTTACAATATCCTTTTTCAAATAGC
>JAZKZQ010000247.1:0-15715 GCA_045612745.1 Cellulosilyticum sp.
AAGGTGAATTTTTAATTATTCAGACTATATTTGTCAACCACGCTATTTTTATTAGTTTATAATTCTTCTTATCCAACTCTCTTCTTATTAACAGCACTTTCTTTTAAATTTATTAATTTTTTTATTTTTTTAATTTATTTATAAATTTTGAGACCGCTACTGACATATGGGTTACCTCTAGATCTGATATAGAAAGTGCTTCTAGATGTTTTAATCTTATAATTTCCTCTGGTTCTCTACTTTGTGGCTCTTCATCTAAACTCAAAGAACCCATCTTTTCATCCTTCTAAGCCTATTTTGAAGTTTTCTTTCATTTTTAAAATAATATACTACCGTTGCACCTTTTACATCTTCCACTAATTGCACCATTACTTTTCCATCTTGTAGTGTTACCATGTGTTATTCTCCCTATAGTATCTAGTTTTTAAATCTTAAATATTTTTGTCTAGTCAAAAAAAAATCCCTAGTAATATAACTTACTAAAGATTTCTATCGTGGAGATGAAGGGAATCGAACCCTCTACCTCTTAAATGCCATTCACTTTATATACCCCAATTAAAATCAAAAATATCTTTAAGCTTAATTTCTATCATAGGAAAACATCTAAGCGTAATAGAAATTTCTTCATTATAGTCTTCCGATTCTTGATCTAATTCCAAAGTATACGTATCCTGCAATGTATACGTTCCTTCTTCAAGACAATAAACTTCTATTCGCTTAGATTTATAGTCTACTAACCAATATTCTTCTACCCCTATTTTACTATATAACGCCATCTTTGTTACACGGTCATTTTTAATAGAAGCATTACTTAGTACCTCTACAATAAACCGAGGTACACCATGATAACCATTATTCTTATATTTAGATCTATCACAAACAATCATTAAATCTGGAATGACTCGATTTTTCTCATCTACATATAAATACACATTATCTGCATGTACATCACATGTACTATTCAATAAATGCATAGCTATACGTACATTTAAACGATTAATAACTGTACTATGTCGTACATCAGCTAAAGAGGACATATTATAAACTATCCCATTTATTATTTCTTCTTTTATTTCCTTAGATGAATAGTCTAATGCCATCAGTATCACCTCTTTACTTTCTTCGTCTGCATAAATTATCTTTTATTTAGTATAGCATATATTACGCATTTAACATTATGCTTATTAGAAATGATTGCCTTATTTTTCTAGTATATACAATTTCCCATTTTCTATTTTAGTAGGTACTTCTCCCCTAAATCCTCTTCTTTTCAGTTCTTGAACAAAGGTAATCAAAAAAAATCCATGTGATACAATCAGTACATTTTCTTCTGGCTCTAATGCATCTAAAAAAGTGGTTATACGCCTTCTTGTCTCCCTTCTACTTTCAGACTGTGACTTATCCCCCATATACCAAGCTAGTCTTGCCATTAAGCCCCATATTTGAGCTGAAATCCTAACCTTTAACATTTTCCAAGGCTTCATATCTATCTCTCTTAGTAATTTACTTTTTATAATCTTCCCTTTATAAATAGCTTGTGCAGTTTGAATCGCCCTAGGCATATCACTACAATAACATTTATCCCAATCCTTTGTATTTATATCTACCTTATTCTTTATTATACCTGCTGTATCATAAGCTGTTATATACTGTATAAATTCCTCTGCATTCATATATTTTTGCTTTTTATACTGCACCTTAAAGTGCCTCACAATTCCTATTTTCATACAAACCCCCATATTTAAGTAGAAACCTATATATCACATCTCTACTACTAGCATACTTGGTATTCTTATTTCACACAATATTTAATATATTAGACTAAAAAATCCTAGGATTATTAAATATCCTAGGATTAAATATATTCTCTTTTAATAATAACCTATATCTTTGCTCAAGCCATATTCCAGCATAATTTCATCTACTAAATATGCATCTCCATAACAATGCATATCACTAATACCTTGTGATACTAATTGATACGTATTAGACTCATAAAATAATTTCATGGCTTTTTCTTCAGAAATATTAACACACCTTGCTAGCAATTCAATAATTCTTGCATATTTCTTTTGCAATAATATTTTATTAGCTTCCACTATACATCACTGCTTTCTTTAAACACTAAATATTTAATATGTGGCTGAGTAATCTCACAATACAATCATTACATAAGCCCCTTTTCTTGCATTATTCCAATAATCTCATTCACTACATATGCTTTTCCTTGTGTATGTAGTGGCTCATAAGAAGGCACGATATACTCATCTAAAATTCTACTTTTTACTGTTAATAAATGATAGACATCTTTTGCATTCATGTTTAATTCTTCTGCAATACTTTCCACACAAAATACTGCAAATTCAATTTCTTTTTTGCTCAAAATATATACCTCCTATGATTCTTTTATCAAGTATATCATGCCTATTTTACCCTAGCAATGTTATTTCTTAATAGTTACCACAAGCTTCTATTTTTATTCAATTACTCTTCGTAAGTACTGGTGCTTTACTTACACCATCTTTAAACTTTATCCTTCTAGTCTTTCAAAAAGAATACTTACTTCTCCTATTTCTCCCTCTACCACCGCTACTGGTGCCCAATCATTATGACTAATACGCAGTACTTCAAATACCTTTCTTGATGAAAATGGTAAGAATGGCTCTAATACATTAGCCAAATTGCCAATAATATAAATACAGTTATATAAGGTTTCATAACACAGTGCTACATCTTCCTTAATAGTTACCCAAGGCTTATTCTCATCAAAGTACTTGTTTGCCCATCTTACTGTATCAAAAATCTCCTTTAAGCCTTTCTTAAACTCCCCTTGTTCAATAAATGCACCTACTACTTCATACAAACTAGCAATCTTTTGTGTAATGTTCTCATTAATAGGCACATGTTTAATATCTCCCCCATAGCTTTTCTTTAGAAATACCAAAGTACGATTGATGAGATTGCCGTATGCTCCTACTAAGTCTGCATTATTTAAGGTCACAAGCTCCCTATATGAAAAATCAGCATCTCTTTTTTCTGGTCCATTGGCTAGCAAAATATAACGAATCACATCTGGCTTATATTTCTCTAACAAATCACTTACCCATACAGCCCAGTTATTGCTGGTACATAATTTCTTTCCTTCTATGGTCACATACTCACTTGAAATTAGCCTTTGAGGTAAAGCTTTTTCTCCTATACCTAAAAGTAAGGCTGGTAAAATTACATTATGGAAAGGAATGTTGTCTTTACCATGTATATAATATGAAACTGATTCCTCATTCCAAAAGGCTGTATAATCTGCATTATTTTCTTTAGCCCATTTCTTGCTCGTTGTGAGATACCCCAGTACAGCATCAATCCATACATAAATTTTCTTATCTTCATAGCCCTCAATAGGTACCTCTATCCCCCATGGTAAATCTCTTGTGATAGCTCTATCTTGTAAGCCTTCTTCTATATATCTATAAGCGGTCTGTATAGCATTAGTGCGCCAATGTACTTTGTTTGTTTCCACATAATCTCTTAGTGCCTGTTCAAAAGTGGATAATGTAAAAAACAATTGTTTACTACTTCTAATAATAGGTGTCTCCCCACAAATCTTACATTTCTTTTCTTCAAGCTGAATAGGGTCTAATAAACTTTGACACTGGTCACACTGATCTCCCCTTGCATTACTACCACATACTGGACAAATACCTTCTACAAATCTATCTGGCAAAAACTGATTGCAATGCTCACAGTAAACTTGTTCTACTTCTTTTTCATAAATATAACCTTTTTTATATAGTGTTTTTACTAATTCTCTCACAGCTTCTTTATGAAATGTGTCATCTGTCCTAGTATATAAATCATAAGAAAAGCCTAAACGCTCAAAGCATGAACTAAACTCCTTATGATATTTATCTGTAATGACATGCGGAAGCACCCCTTCTGTCTGTGCTCTTACAGAAATAGGTGTGCCATGGCAGTCACTTCCTGATACATACAGCACCCCATCTCCTTTTTTTCTATGGTACCTTGCAATCACATCCCCTGGTAATAATGCTGCTAAATGTCCTACATGTAATGAACCATTGGCATAAGGCCATGCGCCTCCAACTAAAATATTCATCCTTATTTCCTCCTTTAATCTATTGGATTTAAAAATAATTTGCAAACCAAAAACGACCCCGCATCTATAGCTCATGCTATAGAGACGAGGTCGTATATTCCCGTGGTACCACTCTATTTCACTTATATTTTGCAATATAAGTCTCTTCAAGTACGCCATAAAATTTATGGTTATACTCTATCGCTATAACAGGCGAACCTGTTGCAACCTATATTTAAGAGATGACTTAAATAGTCGATTGCACTACTCCAAGGCCATTTTCGACTTAGTATTCTTTGCTTCTTTTCAGCTCCCGAAGCTCTCTGTGTAAGACGTCCTAAATGTACTTTCCTTTTCCATGTATTTATGAATGATTTAATTTAAAACCAATATTATCACCCTAAAATAATATTGTCAATATTTTTCAGATAATTATATCGTAGTATAAATTTCCTATTTTGCTGCTTCAAAACATACCTATAAGATGTGCTCTATTCCCTGTGGGATGCAAAAACGTTGGCATTGTCTTAATATACGACATACTTGCACAAACCACAACTTTACCATTTTCCAAAGCAATACTAGTTGTTTGGTTTCCCTCTAGAAAATAATGTTTACTATTTGTAATTAGCTCATCCGAAAAAACATAATCACTCGATAACTCATTTATTTTCTGAAGCATCTCCAATCGAATACTCATAAGCATATCTACATCATCTTTTGTTGCTATTTTATATTCCATAACATCCTCCAATTCAAATTTACCAATCTACCACATTACTATCACCACTCTACAAGTTACACACCCTACAAAGCACAGCAACATTATTCATTTAAATTACTCTTTTTGATTCTTACATAATATTTATCTTCATCTTTATACCAAAGGAAGAAATAAGTTTCTGGAACAAGTCCTGTTGGCAGGTTCTCCCCATTTGAATACGCAATCATTGTTTTCAGTACTTTTTCACCAAATTCTTCTCTTTCAACACCCGTCCATTCATTTATAAATCCATTCTCATCTACAGGTATGTCTCGAACAAATAAATATTCCTTTTCTATATCTTCAAAGTTTGCTTCTTTCAAATATAACATTCTCAATCCCTCCGATAAATTCAAATTTTGTTTATGGGTATTATACCATATTAATTTGAATAATTTAAAAATTTTATATTTTTTATCTTGAATGCATTCTAAAATTAGATATCTGAAACTAGATGTACCATATAAAAATGTATTTTTACCACCAATAAAATAAACCCTGACAAGCCATTGATTTACAATAACCTATCAGGGTTTATTCTAATAATATATTTATCTTAACAAGCGTTTAAATAACTTTTACGCTTACTATCTTACGCAAAGATTAGTATCTTGTATCTTCAAGACCACAGAATGCATCTACAGCACTTACACCTTTGAATTCTGAACGTCCCATTAATTTATCAACTAAGATTCTTAAAGTAGGTTCTTTATCATCATATGTGTTGATATAAGTTTGAACTTGTGGTGCATCAACTAAGTGATATGGACATTGTAATGAAACGAAGATTGTTGGAATCTCGAATACGTAGAATGGCATATCTGGTGTACCTTTTGTAGCATCAAATTGAAGTCTTTGATCTGTACTTGGGTTAACGTTAGCAAGGTTGATGATTAAGTCATATTTGCTTACTAAATCAGCAATTGGTTTTTTACCAGCGTAAACGTTAGCCATAGCAGCTTTTCTTTCTCCTTCTGGTAAGTTCATAATTCTATCAATTGTTGATTCCCAAATAGTTACTTCGAAACCTTCTGCTTCTAACATTTCTTTAACTATTTCAGTAGGTGTTTTCTTACCGCCACCCATCATCATAGCGATAAATTTACCAAATCCACCATCGTGACCTTTAGCATTTACTAATAATACTCTCTTAGTTTTTGCTGGTGAAAGTGGGAAGATATCTTGTTGGTTTTTAACTAATGTGATACCTTTATCAGAAATTTCATCTGCAATTGTTTTGTATTCAGCTTGACCAATTTTAGCTAATGCTTCTTCTTTTGGTGGCATGATTTCTGTTTTTGCTTTTGTGTGAAGACCAATAGAAGCTTTTAATCCTAAGATTCTTGTTAAAGCATCTTCAAGTCTTTCTTCTGTGATGATTCCGTTTTTGTAACCATCCATCATCCAAGCGAAATCTTCGTCTGGATCGTTGAAGAATAAGAATAAGTCACAACCAGCAGCGATAGCTGTTGGTAACATTTCGCTACGTTTCATAGCAGCTGTCATAGCTACCATGTGAGAAGCATCTGTTACAACAACACCGTTGAAGTTCATTTGTTCTTTTAATAAATCTGTGATGATATATTTGCTTAATGTAGCTGGCATGTTTCTTTCTCTAACTGTTGCGTTAGGATTGAATTTGCTTACGTATTCTGGAAGTGCAATGTGCCCAGCCATGATTGATGGAAGACCAGCTTCGATTAATCCACCGTAGATTTTACCGAATGTTTTATCCCATTCTTCTACTGATAATGTGTTTGGTGCGAATGATAAGTGTTGATCTCTTTCGTCTACACCATCTCCAGGGAAGTGTTTAGCAGCTGGTTTGATACCGCTTTCCATAATCCCTCTCATGTACTCTAAAGAGTACTCAAGTACTGTATCTACATCTGTACCATAAGTACGTGTAGAGATGATTGGGTTTCTCCAGTTGTAATCTAAGTCAACTACAGGAGCGAAACTCCAGTTACATCCGATAGCAGCAGCTTCGATACCAGAGATACGACCCATTTCATAAGCGTATTTTTTGTCTTGTGTAGCAGCAATTTTGATTGGGTGACCAACGTATGTTCCATCTCCACAAGCACCGTTACCACCTGCTTCTGTGTTAGCAGCGATTAATAAAGGAATTTTAGAGTTTTCTTGTAAAATTCTGTTTTGCTCATATACAACTGCAGCTGGAGCTGGATTGTAACGAACAGCACCAATGTGATATGTGTCAACTACACTTTTTAAGTATTCTTCTTCTGTTGAAGCACCCATGTTTACGAATAATTGACCAATTTTTTCTTCAATTGTCATGTTTGCAATTGTGTCTTTTACCCATTTAACGCCTGCATCATCAAGGTTATATGGTTTTGCTTTTAAATCTACCATCTTTATGTCTCCTCTATAATGTAAAATTTGTGATAGAACTTATTGTGTTACTTATTATTTAAGCTTATAAAACTACTTAAAACTATAAATAAAATTCCTCTAAGGCTATAAAAACCTAGTCTACTATTAATATTATACTTTTAGAATGATTATATACAAAATAATAAAACAAAAAATGAGTTCTATAATCATATATATGTTAAACTTCTTGGCCAGAAGAAACCTGATCAAAAAAGTTAACTGCAAAGTATTGTGTGGTATTATTTAAAATACCTTATTTAATATTAAATCCAAAGTATCTTACAGTGTTGTTATAAGAAATACCTTTAACGATTTTCTCTAATGCTTTCTCATCGTTTGGATATTCTCCATTTTCTACCCAACCACCGATTAATTCACACATAATACGTCTGAAGTATTCGTGTCTTGTGTATGATAAGAAGCTTCTTGAGTCTGTAAGCATACCAATGAAGTTACCAAGAAGTCCAAGGTTAGCAAGAGATACCATTTGATCAATCATACCTTGTTTATTATCATTGAACCACCATGCACTACCTTGTTGGATTTTACCAACTACTGAACTATCTTGGAAACATCCAAGAATAGTTCCGATAGATGCATTATCTACTGGATTTAATGAATAAAGAATTGTTTTTGGAAGTTCATCTGTTTCTGCAAGTGCATTAAGGTATTGTCCCATTTCAATAGCAGATGTGTAGTTATTGATTGCATCAATACCAGCATCTGCGCCAAGAGCACGGAATACTTTTTTGTTAAGGTCACGTTGCACGCCGTAGTGAAGTTGCATTGCCCAATTTTTCTTAGCGTATTCTCTACCTAAAGCAACCATAACAGCTGTTTTGAATTTTAATTCCTCTTCACGAGTAACAGCTTCCCCATTCATTCTTTTTGCAAAGATTGCTTCTACTTCTTCTTCTGTAGCTGGTGCATACATTACATATTCTAAACCATGGTCAGAAATACAGCATCCAACTTGGTGGAAGAAATCTAAACGGTTACGAAGTGCATCCATAAGTGACGCAAAGCTATCAATTTTAACACCACTTACTTCGCTTAATTTAGCAAGGTAATCAAGGTAGTTTTCTTTTTCAAGATTCATTGCTCTATCAGGTCTCCATGTTGGAAGAACTTGACATGCAAAATTATCTTCTTTAATTTTGATATGCCATTCAAGTGAATCTACAGGATCATCTGTTGTACAGATTAATTTAACGTTTGATTTAAGAACGATTTGACGAGCTGTCATATCATCTTGTTGTAATTTTGCATTACAAATATTCCAAACTTCTTCTGCTGTTTCTCCATTTAAATGACCTTCGTATCCGAAGTATCTTTGTAATTCTAAATGGCTCCAGTGATATAATGGGTTACCAATAGCCATTTCTAATGTTTCAGCCCATTTTTGGAACTTTTCTCTATCAGTTGCATCACCAGTGATGTATCTCTCTTCTACACCATTAGAACGCATTTGACGCCATTTGTAGTGGTCACCACCAAGCCAAATTTGAGTAATGTTCTCAAATTTTCTATCCTCATAGATTTCTTGAGGATTGATATGACAGTGGTAATCAATAACTGGCATAACTTCTGCGTACTCATGATAAAGTCTTTGAGCTGTCTCTGTAGTAAGTAGGAAATCTTTATCCATGAACTTTTTCATCTGTATACCCTCCTAGAATGTTCTCCTATCACTACTGATAGGCTAACATATATCTTCTCGTATTAAGATGCTATTATATGCACCCATTAAATATAAAGAAATAGGAAAAAATTGAAAGTTAATTTTTTAACATTCCTTCGTATTTAAATACCTCCACATATTAAATATCACCTATAAGTGATGTGGAGTTTTTACTTATATCTATATAAATTTATTTAGATTTATTCTCTTAAATAATATGCGCGCTATATTATTTAGTTTAATCTAACATAATCTATCTTACATTGACTTCTTATAATGCAGTCATTTCTCAATTAAGATAGAGAAAAGTATTTTTCATAAGTTAGCCATGAACATACTTTTCTCTCCTCTTACTTGAATATTCCGATCTATTAACTAGCCTCTGATTTCTTTAACGATAGCAGCTGCTTCTCTTGTAAGTTCTGTAATTTTATCAAAGTCTCCAGCTTTAACTAAGCTATCTTTAACCATCCAGCTACCACCACATGCTAAGATACGGTCGTAAGCAAGGTATTCTCTTACGTTATTTTCGTTGATTCCACCTGTTGGCATGAATTTAACGTTAACGTATGGAGCAGCCATAGCTTTAATTAATTTTAATCCACCTAAAGGTTCTGCTGGGAAGAATTTAACTACATTTAATCCACATCCAATAGCAACTTCTACGTCACTTGGATTAGCTGTACCTGGAGTTACAGGAATTCCTTTTTCCACACAGTATCTAACTACTTCTGGGTTTGTCCCTGGGCTAACGATAAATTTAGCACCTGCAGCAACTGCACGGTCAACTTGCTCTGTTGTAAGAACTGTACCAGCCCCTACTAACATTTCTGGGAATTTTTCAGCCATGATACGGATACATTCTTCAGCAGCTTCTGTACGGAATGTTACTTCTGCACATGGAAGTCCACCTTCACAAAGTGCTTTTGCAAGTGGCTCAGCATCTTTTGTGTCATCAAGTACTACTACTGGTACAATACCAATTTTTTGGATTTGTTCTAAAACTGTATTCATACTATTCTTCACTTTCTCTATATGATTAATCAACATATTTTTTAAGTGTCGCACGAACCGCACCTGGTCCAGCGATTAACTCTTTGAAGTATCCGCAAACTTTCTCTGCCATACCTACTTCATAAAGGTCTACACCAAAGATTGCTTTGTTTTCAAGAACTGGTTTTAAAGCAGCTTCAACATCAGCTTCTTCTCCAAGTTTGAATCCAGCAACGTGTGGGCAAACTGTTTCTAATAATGGGTCTGCACTAAGCTCGAAAGCATTACCATTATCATCTACACCCATAAGATATCTTAACCAACCAGCAAATACTAATGGGATAAGTTTAAGATCTGCAAGATCTTTACCTTCTTTGATGTAGTTTTTGATTGTTTCACCAAAACGGATAGCAAGTTTTTGAGATGTATCTGTTGCAATACGTTGTGGTGTATCTGGCATGAATGGGTTTGGAATACGTACATTTAATACTGTATCGATGAACTCTTTTGGATCAAGAACACCTGGGTTAACTACTACTGGAAGACCTTCAACGTATCCGATTCTTTCCACTAATTTTTTAAGTTCGATGTCTTTCATCTCTTCAGAGATTTTTGTGTGTCCAAGTAAACATCCGTATACTGCAAGTGCTGTATGAAGTGGATTTAAACATGTACATACTTTCATTCTTTCAACTTTGTCTACTGTCTCTCTATCAGTGAACATGAAGCCACCTTTTTCAAGAGCTGGACGTCCGTTAGGGAATGCATCTTCAATTACTAAGTATTCACATTCTTCAGCGTTAACGAAAGAAGCTACATAAGTATTTTTAGATGTGATTACTGGTTCCATTCCTTCAAGACCATCTTCGATTAACATAGCTTCTACAGAAGCATCTGGTCTTGGTGTGATTTTATCAATCATTGACCATGGGAATGCAACTTTGTTTTTATCGTTGATGTAGTCTACAAATCCAGCTTCTACTAAGCCGTTTTCGCTCCATTTTTCAGCGAATGCTACTACAGCAGCGTGAAGTTTGTCACCATTGTGTGAACAGTTATCTGTACTTACCATAGAGATTGGTGTAGCACCATTTTGGTAACGTGTGTAAAGTAAAGAAGCTACTTTACCAATGTAACTAGCTGGTTTAGCTGGACCATTTACAAAGTCAGCTTCTACAGCTTTTAGAAGTTGTCCTGCACCATTTACAAGGCTGTAACCTTTTTCTGTGATTGTGAATGTTGCCATTTGTAAAGACTCTTTTGTGAAGATTTCTTTTAAACGACCAAACTCAGCATCATTCTCTGAGTCAAGGATGCAAGATTCTACTACAGAACCTACTACTGTTTTTTCTACGCTTCCATCAGCTTTTAATGTAACTAAAATGTGGTAATCATCGTGTGGACGATTCATTTTTTCTACGATTTCATAGTCGAAACCTTCAGCAACAACGATCCCTCTATCGAGTAATCCTTCGTTTAATAAGTTTTGAGCTACGTTAGCTTGGAAAGCTTTGAAGATGTTACCAGCACCAAAGTGAATCCAGAATGGATTCTCTTTAGTAGCTTTTGTAACAGCCTCGTGGTCAAATTTAGGAAGTGCATAGCCTTTAGCTTCCCACTCCGCTTTGTTTTGTAATCCTGATTTATTTAAGATCATTTTCTATACCTCGTGGCAATTAAATTCTAATTAACTCTATCGTTATTTTAATTATTTAGCAGAACGCTTATCAGCTTTTTCGATTGCTTCCCAAAGACCTTCAATGTAGCAAGCACCAAGTGCTCTATCGTATAAACCGTATCCTGGCATAGCAACTTCATCCCAGATCATACGACCGTGGTCTGGACGGATAGGACCTGTGAATCCGATATCGTAAAGTGCTTTAACGATTTCATACATATCGAAAGTACCGTCAGATGATAAGTGAGCAGCTTCTTCGAAATCTGTTGGTGAGTTGAATTTTAAGTTACGTACGTGTGCAAAGTGAATTCTTCCTTTTAATGAACGAATCATATCTGGAAGGTCATTGTTTAAGTTTGTTCCGTAAGAACCTGCACAGAATGTTACACCGTTGTGTGGGTTGTCCACCATTTTTGTCATACGAAGAATGTTTTCTTTGTTGATGATGATACGTGGAAGACCGAATACGCTCCAAGCTGGATCATCTGGGTGAATAGCCATGTTGATGTCATACTGATCACATACTGGCATAATTCTTTCTAAGAAGTATTTTAAGTTCTCGAATAATTTTTCATCATCGATGTCTTTGTATAACTCGAATAATTCTTTAACTTTAGCCATACGTTCTGGTTCCCAACCTGGCATTACTGTACCGTTCATATCACCAGCGATTGATTCAAACATTTTTGTTGGGTCTAAAGCGTCTACTGCTTCTTGTGTGTAAGCAAGTACTGTAGAACCGTCTGGACGTACTCTAGCAAGTTCTGTACGTGTCCAGTCGAATACTGGCATGAAGTTGTAGCATACTAAGTGAATATCTTCTTCACCTAAGTTTTTTAATGTTTCGATGTAGTTATCGATGTACATATCTCTGTTTGGACCACCAGTTTTGATTTCGTCGTGGATGTTAACACTTTCGATACCAGCAATTGTAAGACCAGCAGCTTCTACTTCGTCTTTCATAGCTTTGATTCTTTCTCTACTCCATACTTCCCCTGGAACTGTATCGTATAATGTTGTGATAACTCCGTTTACCCCTGGAATTTGTCTAATTTGTTTTAAAGTAACAGTATCAAATTTTGAACCGTACCATCTTAATGTCATTTGCATAATAGTTGGATCCTTTCTCTCTCTACTTATTTAAGCTTTTCTATCTTTATTATATCCTATATCCAAAAAAAAACACATTGAACAAATTGTGGTTACCCTTGTAAAAGTTGTTGTTTTGTGTTAAATTTGCGTAAGTAGCTATATAAACTTTTATTTAGAAGGATTGTACCCATGAAAAAAGATTTACGAACGGATTTTAATAGCCGTCAATATATGATTTCCAAGGATTTTGAGATTTTCTACTATAGCGACACAAATATCAAAAATGTAAGTGACCACACACATAATTATTATGAGTTTTATTTCTTAATTGATGGGTATGTATCTATCAATATAGCCGGACAAGAATATGCTTTATCTGCAGGGGATATGATACTAATTCCCCCAAATGTCATGCATCATATGACTATTTTAGACCAATCTATTCCATACCAACGTTTCATATTTTGGATTACAGAAGAATACTGCGACAAACTAGTTAAACAATATACTGATTACGGCTATCTTATGCGCCCAGATCATACTAAATATATTTATCATTATGATGCTGTTACATTTAACGTATTGCAATCTAAAGTTTTTCAGCTTATCGATGAAATTCACTCTAATCGTTTTGGCAAAATTCCCAAAGTTTTTTTATGTGTCAATGACCTAATTTTATTTTTAAACCGCACAGTTTATGAAATGGAAAATCCTCAAAACCTAAAAGAAGAACAAAGCTTATATCAAAAATTAGTACTGTATATTGAGAGCCACATCACAGAAGATTTATCTTTAGACCATCTTGCTCATGAATTTTATGTGAGTAAATATCACATTTCTCACGTCTTCAAAGAGCATATTGGCCTCTCTGTATACCAATATATCCTCAAAAAGCGTCTTGCCATGTGCCGTGATATCATTATCACCAACACAAAAATTAGCGAAGCCTACTTACAATGCGGCTTCAAAGACTACAGTAGCTTTTACCGCGCCTTCAAAAAGGAATACGGCATCTCCCCAAGCGAATACCAAGAGCTTTATGCCCATAATCTATCCGATTTAATGAAAAAATCTCCCCTTTAACAATCATTACATGATTACTATACACAAAAAGATAATACAAAAGGCGTTGTTGCAACTGCAACAACGCCTTTTTGTATTCGTTATAATAATTAAATAGGTTTTAAGCAAAGTGTCTAAGTTAACTTCCTTGCTCTCCACCTCTTATGTCCAACAAGAAAGCTGGAGGAGTAGGGGGGGAATAGTCTACCTTCGGCACTCGCTTTATCGTGCTGTAATCTGTTGATGTGCTTAGTGAAGATAGTCAAAGCGTTTTTAGTGGGAATGTCTGAGTGAAACGCAGTGTAGCGAGTTTTCCCACGTTGCTTTAACTATCAAACTTAGCACATCACAGATTACGGAGAGTGTAGCTATTCACCCCTACTCCTCCAGCGGATCATTTTGCGGACATTTTCTCTTTTCTATACTCCAAGATTGCGAAGGAATTCTTCTTGCATTTTTTGTCCGTATTCTTTGTAATTACTTTCTGTAAAGCATTTTACAGCTTCTTCTTGGAATCTATCCCAGCTTTCTTTTTCTCTTTTTACAAGAATTGGGTAGTAGTGTACACCGTTTACAGCTGCTGCATCACTATCACCTTTAGCATCACCAACCATTAATACGTTTTCTGGTTTGTAACCTTTTAATAATAATTGTCTGATACATTCAGCTTTAGAACCTACTTCTTGTGTTAACACGATATCTACATGATCTAATAATTTGTGTTCTTCCCACTCTTCAAGAACAGCTTCTCTATTTGCACTTGAAACGATTGCAATATCAGCTACTGCATGTGCTGCTTTTAATCCTTCTAATGCACCAGGGAATGGTACTTTTTCTTCTTCTGGAAGTTTAGTAATGGCAACATTAACTGCTTGACTCCATTTTAATGCTTTTTCTAAAGCAACTTTATGTTCTTTTTCAAGGGTTGCTTTAAGATTTCTTTCTGATAACTCTGGTGAGTTTTCAGCCCATTCTACTAAGTCTTCGATACCTTCAATTTTTGTATATTGCTCGTTGATTTCAACTAACGCCATAGCTAAACCTTTGAAACGATTGATACCACGTGTAATTGTGTAAAGGTTAATATCATTCCAACGTTTAAGGATTGCTTCTTTCCACTCTTGTAATCCCCATTCCTCTACCATACATGGTCCGAAACAGTGGATGTGTTTGCAATCCATTGTATCCATTGCACAACCATCTGAATCTACGCAGATTAAAAATTCTTTTTCCTTTTGAAACTCTAATAAACTATCTTTCATTGTCAGTACTCCTTAAAATTAGCTGTCAGTTTATTATATTACAACAAATAAACATTTCTTGCAAACTCTCCCAGTTATACTATTATTTCCAGAAACCTATTTTTTTATTTTATTAAGTTGTGCATTAAGCTCTAGTAGTTCTTCTTTGGTTGGATTAATGCCCATCATCCCAAGCATACTAGTAAGACGAAGAAGTGTAAAACTTCCAATCATTTTCATCATACCTTCATTAACTTCAAATGTACTAGCTTTGTCTGGGTCTTTTGGAATAAGAAGATTAGTGACTACTGTCTTTGCTTCTTCACTTTTCATGATGTCTTCTACTTTATCGTTTAATGATAGGTACCCATCTACTTCTGTAATATCAAACCAGTTAAGGATAGCCCCTTTTTCTACTAATTTATATGCTTCATTAAACTTAGCTACTTTACGAATAAAGCTTTCATCCCTGCACTCACCTGCTACAGCTACAAGTGTACTTTCTCCTTCATTTGGTACATCAAAGTAGAAGAAGTGTACATCACTTGTTTGTTTGCCAAGACTCTTACCATTTACAAATAACTCAACTTCTGGCTCATTTGAGTATACTGTTACCTTAGTTACATCTTCAACACGGTCAACATATCTCTTTGAGCAAAGGTGAAGAACAGGTGAGTCGGAAAGCCATGCTTTGTAAGCAAAGAAAGAGTCTTTC
>JAZKZQ010000248.1:0-4334 GCA_045612745.1 Cellulosilyticum sp.
TAAAATCAACGATGCTATTACACTAATTAATGATTCTGATGAATCAACTTATTACCTTGTTTGCGGTAATAAAAGAGCCTTGATGATTGATACTGGAAATGGATATGAGGATGTAATGGCTATTGCACATAAAATAATAGATTTACCAATAGAAGTTATCAATACACATGGGCATTGTGATCATGTGTATGGAAATATGTACTGTAAAGAGGCTTGGATGCATCCTAGTGATCATTTTATATGTAAAGAACATTTTTCATTTGAAGCTGTATATAAAATAAAGGAGAATGCAAAATGTTGCCCATTACTTTCAGCTTATAATGGCCAGATATTTGATTTAGGAGATTTAGAATTAGAAGTTATTGAAATTTTTGGTCATACACCAGGAAGTATTGGATTACTAGACAGGAAGCATCGCATTTTATTTTCAGGAGATGCAATCAATCCTTGTATATGGTTGCAATTAGAAGAGAGTTTATCACTATCAGAGTTTAAAGAAAATATTGAAGAAATGTTGCAGAAATATGGAGATGCTTTCGATTATCATTTATCTGGACATACAAAAGAATTAATACCTAAAGAAGCAATTCAGGATTTATTAAAGGGTATTGATGAAATATTAGCAGGAAATAATAAACAAGATGAAGATTATATATGGTTTGGAGGTGTGAGTAAGGCACATATTTATGGAAATAAAGAGAAAATGCAAATCTGTTATGACCAAAATAAATTATATAAGTAAGTATAATGGAATAAGTAAGCTATATGAGGAATTCTAACTAAAAAGAAGGCTGTTGTAAGTAACAACAGCCTTCTTTTTAGTTAGAATAGCAAATGAGCAATCACTGTAATGATTGGTAATGTAATCAGTGTTCTTTCTATAAAGATAATAAATAACTCGCTTAATTTAACTGGAATCTTAGAACCTAGTAAAAGTGCACCAACTTCTGATAAGTAAATAAGTTGTGTTACCGATACACTAGCAATAATAAATCTAGTCATATCGCTTTGAATGTTAGCTGCCATAATTGATGGGAGTAACATATCCGCAAACCCAGCAATAAGCGTTTGAGAAGCTGTTATAGCTTCTGGAACACCTAATACATTTAAAAGTGGTACAAATGGTAAACCAAGAATTTTAAATAGTGGTGTATAAGTTGCAACAATTAAAGCAATTGTTCCAATCCCCATTACAACAGGAATTACACCCAGCCACATATCAATGATATTTTTAAAACCATTTATAACGATACATTTAAATAAGTTTTCCTTTTCAGCCTTATCAAGTGCTTGCTTTAAGCCTTGTTTAAGTGTAGAATTCTTAATCTCTTCTTCTTTAATAGGCTTAGAACCATCGAATAAAAGGTCTTTCTTTTTAGAAAGAGGTGGGAGTTTTGGCATGATCATTGCAGCAATAATACTTGCAAAAGTTATTGTGAGGTAAAATGGGATAAACATATGGCTAAGTCCTACAGTATCAATAACAACTAAACTAAAAGTAATAGATACTAATGAAAAAGTTGTCCCAATTACTACGGCTTCTCGTTCTGTATAAAAACCATCTTCATATTGTTTACTTGTAAGAAGAACACCAATAGTACCATCTCCTAGCCAAGAAGCAATACAGTCAATGGCTGAACGTCCCGGTAAGTTAAAAACTGGACGCATCACTTTAACAAGTAATATACCAATAAATTCTAATAAACCAAAGTTTAAGAGAAGAGGTAAAAATAATCCTGCGAAGAAGAAAATAGAAAATAGTATAGGTAATAAATCATTCATTACCATTGAGCCTGTATCCCCAGAAGCAATCATAGTGATAATAGGTGCTAAGAAACTAGGAAGTATTGTAACATCTATGTGTGGCATGATTGCAATAATACTAATAAATATAAAAGCTAAAAGGCGGATAGTTGCCCAAAGCCATGAGGGGTTAAATAAACTGTATAAAAAATCATTGTGAGTAATGAATTTAGGTTTGAATAATTTAGTAATGAGTGTTCCTAATGCTGAAATAAATACAATAGTAAAGAGTATATTAGTCATAGCTGGTGCTAATAAATTCTGTAAACTTTTAGAAAGTATTGCAATAGGAATAGTGATAGAACCATCTTGAGAGATAGGAATCATAAATAAAAAAACTCCCATTAAAGATGGAAGAATAAACTTAATTATCGCAGTATTTTTTTGAGTCTTATACATTGTGCTGAACCTTCCTTTGTAATAAATTATGTCTACTCAATATAATTTATTATACAGGTTAAGGAATGAAAATTCAATAATAAATTTACATAAGTATTCATATTGTTGAATTGTTATTCATTCAATATGTATTATATAAGGCGGGTATAATACATATTGTATAAGATAAAAAGAGTATGGTCTACAAGAAAGGATGACCATACTCAGTGAAAGAATATTGCAAAACAGAACACAATTAGAATATAACAACTAGGGGAAAAAAACAAGGTGTTAGGCGTATCTAAAATTGAAATGCAATCGGGATAGCTATACTAATATAATATATACAATGGGATGTATGTGTGATGAGTTATATAATATAATGAGAGATTTGTTGTTTTACACTGTTTATTTTGCAATTAAAAGGTCGAAATAGAATTATGTGCGTAATATACCATAAAATACAGTTTGTAAAGGAATGTATACATATAGTATAATTTGTAAATAAACATTAAAATTACCAATATAGGTGAGGAGAAAGCATGGGAAAATTTAAAGATGCCTTAAAAAGGTATAAGTGGATTATAGTGAGTGGTTTAACTATTGCTATACTTGCAGGAATCATAACAGCTAATATACATATTTTTGAGTTTGTAAGTTATAAAATGCAAGCTAATACACCAGCCATTGTAAGGCTAATGGAGAATGACCTTATAAGTACTAAGAAGCAAGAAAGCTGGTATTTCTCACAGGGAATGGAATACTTAATACAAGATATGAGCGAAGAAGCAAAGACCTTCTTTGAAACATATTTTTCAGAGTTTATACCAAGTATTCAAGAGGATATTATTAAAGAATATAATAGACGTAACTTGTTCTTTGCAAACCCAAGTATATTAACAGATATCGTATTAGATAATATAGATAAAGATGCTTATGCAGGATATTTTAAGCGCATGGATGAAGTGAGTGTTGATAAAATGCTTGCCAATTACTTTGGAGAAAAAGTAGAGCTAAATGAAATGTTTATTGATAAGTTATATAAGATTACAAGCATTTATCCAAAGCAGTTATTATTAGATAAATTTAGCTTTGATGTATATGGACTTTTGATATTAGAAGATAAGAGCCAAGTAGTAGAAAATAGTATGGTGGAAATGCAACAAGAAGAACAAAGTGAACAAATTGAACATGCAGCAAATACAGCCTTACCGACTAATACAAATGAAGATATAAAAGTAATTACATTGGAAGAGAAGAAGAATACTATTTTTAAGAAACTTGCACCAGAAAAGGCCAAAAAGATAATTTTTGATAAATTAAAAACAAGTCCTGTTCAAGGGCAGACACTTAAGGCATTAATGGATTTCTTAAATCGCAACAATATTGTAGATACTAAGACATATACAAGTTTTAATAATTTATATAGTGAGATATATTTAATTCGTAAACAATATAGCGAAATTGATGACAAGGAAATAGATCTCAAAAATAAGAAGTCTGCCATTGAATTACAAATTAGTGAGCCACAAAAAGAGATTGAGAGCAAACAAGTAGAACTAAAAAATGCTCAAGCAGCAGTAAGTGAAGTGGAAAGTAAGTTAGGAAATCTTACGGGATACGCTTATATGGCACTTTATATTGAGAAGGCTTATGGCAATGGAGAGTATGAAGCTTCTATTCCAACGACAGGTCTATTTGGAAACTTTAAGCCTTCAAGTCAAAAATATATTATTAAACTTACAGCGAGTCAGTTTACAACACCAGGTGTCTATTATGTAAATATTTCTTTAAAAGGTACTAAGGTAAATAATAAAGGGAATGAATATCCATATTACGTAGAAGTATCTCAAAGTCAGTTAGATCAAATATCTGCCTTACAGACAGAGCGTCAAGCAAAAGTAAATGCAGTTTCTAATATTCAAGGTGAAATTGCTACAATTGAGGCCAAAATTACAGCTATTAAACAAGAAAATGGTTATGATGAAATAGCATCAGGACTTAAAGAGCTAGCTGTAGAAAGAGAATCTTATACAGGGCGTTTAGATGAAAAAGCTGTACAAATTCAAAATCTTTTAGGTATTGGTCGTGTAATGATAAGCTTAGAAGACTAAGGAAGATAAAAAAAGATATAGCTATCAATAAAAACTTTG
>JAZKZQ010000249.1:0-30678 GCA_045612745.1 Cellulosilyticum sp.
AATACTTTGTTAGTCCAAGTAAGTGTGAAATGATGATTAAGGTGGCTAAAGCTGAGCGTGAGATTTTAGAAAAAAATACGCCAGATGAAATTAGTTTATATATTGGCATACCATTTTGTCCAACACGTTGCGTATACTGCTCATTTACAGCATATTCTTTAAAGACAAAAGGTAATTTAGTAGAAGCTTATTTAGATGCCCTTTGTAAAGAAATTACAGCTGTAGCTCAGATGAAAAAAGAAGCTAAAATTCGAAGCCTTTATATTGGTGGGGGTACACCTACAAGTTTAAATGAGATGCAGTTAGAACGTCTTCTAGAACATGTGGCGCGTAGTTTTGATTTATCTCAAATTGATGAATATACTATCGAGGCAGGTAGGCCAGATACAATTACAAAAGATAAATTACGTATTATGAAAGAACAAGGTGTAGGACGTATCTCTATTAATCCACAAAGTATGCGTCAAAAAACACTCGATGTGATTGGGAGAGGACATAGTACGGAAGATATTAAACGTGTATTTTATGAAGCAAGAGAAATGGGACACACTGAAATTAATATGGATATGATATTAGGTCTTCCGGGAGAAACAGTAGAAGATGTAGCTTATACATTAGAAGAATTAGGGAAATTAAATCCAGAAAATATTACAGTGCATACAATGGCCATTAAGCGTGCTTCTAGGTTAAAAGACGAATTACGAGAAGGGGAAGGTAATATTGTTTTAACCCAAGGTGAAGTGATTCAAAAAATGCTTAGCCTATGTGAAGAAAAAATGGCTCAGTTAGGTCTAGAGCCGTATTATATGTATCGTCAAAAAAATATGCTTGGCAATTTTGAAAATGTAGGTTATGCTAAGCCTGGTACTGAGTGTGTCTATAATATTGAAATTATGGAAGAAAAACAAAGTATTATTGCACTTGGAGCAGGAGCTATTACAAAACTTGTGTATAGTGACTTAGCACGTATAGAGCGTGTAGCAAATGTAAAAAGTTTAGAAGACTACATTAATCGTATTGATGAAATGATTGAACGTAAGCGTAAAGGATTTGAAGAACAGATTTAGTAAATAGTTAAACAAATAAATAAAGATGAATCATTAAGAATAAAGAGAAGGTATCGTATATAAGACGGTGCCTTCTCTTTATTTATGGGTTAGAGGGGGGAGGTGTGTAGGTGAAATGAATGTGAATATATGGATGAAAAAGGAATAATTTAGGGGCAAAGGGTAACACTATAAGTGGTTAATATAATGTTTGTTGGAGGTATGATGATGAAGAAGAAGGTGTTTATTATAACACTTATAGGGTTAGCACTTATAAGTGGATGTTTGACATATGTTTGTCTTGGTATGGGGCATAAGTCTGATTATAAGCATGGTGTATTTGTTGAAAGGGGAAATCATTATGGATATGCAAAAGCATACTGTATATGTAAGAGCTTATAAACGAACCACCATAGAAGAGAGAAAGCAAGTGAGAATAGGTGATATCGCAGATGTAGCAGCACCGCCTATTGTAAAGGCAGTGGTGGACAATATGCAAATTTATGCTATTGATGATACCAAGCATAAGGGGAAATTTGTTATTACTATCATTGATATTGTTAATAAAATTTGGAGTCAATATCCTAATGCCGATGTACAAAGTGTGGGCGATCCAGATGTTGTTATAGAATATCATCCGAAGAAAAGTAAGCAAAATTCTTTTATGGAATGGGCAAAAGCCATTGGTGTAGCAGTTATTGTATTTGCAGGTGCGATGGTTGCTATTATGACTTATAATACAGATACTTCTTTGGGGGAAACATTTATTATTATAAATCGTATTTTTACAGGCCGTGAAGTAGACACACCCAATATTATTACGATTCCTTATGCGATTGGGATGGCCACAGGTGTATTATTTTTCTTTAATCATTTAGGCAAAAGGAAAATCACAGAAGATCCAACACCAATGCAAGTTGAGATTGCTATGTATGAGAGGGATGCAGAAGATAGCGAGATTGAAAGCATGACTGATAAGAGAAGGGGAGAACCTTAATGCGAGAGGTATTAACTATTATTCCAAGGATTATCATAGGCTTTGCAGCAGGAAGTGTGCTTTCTGGTGGGCTTGTAGCATTTATTAGTGTTATTGGGATTGTACCACTTATGAGTTATCGTACCAAAACTAATCACCATGCGATGTTGTATGAAAATGCTATTGCAGCAGGAAGTATTATGGGGGCAATTCTAACGATGTGGACAGTTAGTATAAAGATTTCCCCTATATTAATTGTAATTTTTGGGTTTGCTTTTGGGAATTTTGTAGGTGTGTTAGTTATTGCACTAGCCGAGGTTTTAGATGTGATGCCTATACTAGATAGGCGTATAAAAATCAAGAAGGGCATTGCACTTATTGTATATGCCTTTGCAGCAGGGAAATTAGTAGGTGCACTATATTATTATTTATATCCTATATTTTTGGAATTAATAGATTAAAGGAGTGAAGTTATGGCGAATATGAATCAATTTAAAGATGAGTATCAAAATATAGTTGATCAAAATACACCTAAAAATAAGGTATGGAGTAATTCTATTAAGGCCTTTTTTGTAGGAGGTATTATTTGTACTATAGGACAAGCGTTAATTAACTTATATATGTATTTTGGACTTTCTTTTGAGGAGTCTACAACACTTGGAACGGTAACACTTATTTTAATTAGTGCAATACTTACAGCATTTAATGTTTATGACAATATTGGTAAGTTTGGTGGAGCGGGTGCACTTATACCTATTACAGGTTTTGCAAACTCTATGGTAGCTTCTGCTATGGAATATAAAAAAGAAGGTTTTATCTATGGCATGGGTGCCAAATTATTTACCATTGCTGGGCCTGTTATTATTTATGGAACCATATCTAGTGTAGTTGTTGGGATTATATATTACTTTGTAAAGTAGGAGAGGAATATGGGACGTATAGGAAAGCAAACAATATTATTTAAAGTGCCACCAGTTATTATTGGTGCCTATTCAAGTGCAGGGCCTAAGGAGCAACAAGGACCATTAGGAGAGTATTTTGACAATAAATTACCTGATGAACTCTTAGGAGAAGACTCTTGGGAAAAAGCCGAAGCACATATGATTCAGCAAACTGTACAAGGACTCCTTGATAAGACACGTAAGCTGCCTAGTGATATTCAATATATATTCGCTGGTGATTTACAAAATCAAGTTGTTGCAAGTACATTTGGATTAAAAGATTTTAATATTCCTTTCTTTGGACTTTATGGTGCATGTTCAACTATGGGAGAATCTATGAGTTTAGCAAGCATCATAATTTCAGCTGGAATGGCAGACCTCGTGATTGCTGGAACAAGTAGTCATTATTGTGCAGCAGAAAAGCAATTTCGATTTCCATTAGAATATGCAGGACAACGTACTATGGCACAACACTGGACAGTTACAGGAAGTGGTTTTGTACTACTTTCTAGGTCAGGTGAAGGGCCTAAGATAACGGGTATTACAACAGGTAAAATTGTAGATTTAGGTATAAAGGATACTTTCAATATGGGTGCAGCTATGGCACCTGCAGCAGTAGATACTATTTTGATGCATTTAGAAGATACAAATCAAAAGCCAAGTGATTTTGATGCGATTTATACAGGTGATTTAGGGAATTGGGGAGTTGATATTGCCAACGATCTTGCTAAACGGTCAGGTGTGGATTTAAGTGGGGTACTTAATGACTGTGGTAAAATGATTTTTGATGATGAGAAGCAGGAAACTAATGCAGGGGGTAGTGGTTGTGGTTGCAGTGCCTCTGTATTTACAGGTTATCTTTACAAAGAAATGTTGAAGAAAAACTTAAAGAAAATTTTACTTGTACCAACAGGTGCACTCATGAGTCCTGGTAGTAGTCAACAAGGTCATACTATTCCTGGTATTGCACATGCTGTTTGTATTGAGATGAAATAGGAGGATACAATAAATGGAGATATTTATGGAATATGTGAAGTGTTTTATAGTAGGAGGACTTATTTGTGTTGTGGGACAAATAATTTTAGACCGAACTAAATTTACAACAGGACAGATTATGGTGCTTTTTTTAGTGGCGGGCGTATTTTTAACAGCCATAGGGGTTTATAAGCCAATTGTGGAGTTTGCAGGAGCAGGTGCCACAGTACCTATTTCAGGATTTGGATACTCATTAGCAAAAGGTGCTATAGAAGAAGTAGGAGGAAATGGGCTAATGGGTGCTTTTGCAGGAGGTATTCGTAATACAGCAGCAGGAATTACAGCAGCAATTGTGTTTGGTTATTTGGCAGCTTTAGTTGCAAATCCTAAGAGTAAATCTTAGTGCAAAATAAATATAAAGGTAAGATACAAAAGAAGGTTTATACAATAATAGCTTAATATTGTAAAATCTTCTTTTTTGTTTTTTAAACTAATCTGATGTTATATTCTAAAATTAATCTTAAAAACTTAAAAATTATTAAAAATAATAATTTTTTAGTAGCATATTGCTAGTAAAATTATTATAATAATATTTATATGAAGTAGAAGGAGATGTTACTATGAAAAGACAAATTTTAGAAATCTTAGAGAAAAACAGTAAATATACCGCGGAGGAGATTGCCGTTATGCTTGGGTTAGAAGCTGAGGATGTACGAGCGGCCATTAAAGAATTAGAAGATGGGCAAGTTATCTGTGGTTATAATACGTTAATCAACTGGGATCACTTAGAAGAAAATGACGTGGTAACAGCTCTTATTGAAGTAAAGGTAACGCCACAACGTGGTGAAGGCTTTGATAAGGTGGCGGAGCGTATTTATAAATTTAAAGAAGTAAAAGCTGTATATTTAATGTCTGGTGGATTTGATTTTACTGTCATTATTGAAGGCAAAACAATGAAACAAGTAGCACTTTTTGTAGGGCAAAAGCTAGCACCACTTGAAGCTGTGCTTAGTACATCTACACACTTTGTGCTTAAGAAATATAAAGATTATGGCGTTATTTTTGAAAGTAGCAAAAAGGATGAAAGGATGATTGTGTCACCATGATAAATTATGAAGAACTAATGGTAAAAAGAATTCAAGAGGTTCCACCTTCTGGTATTAGAAAATTTTTTGATATTGCAAATGAAATGGGTGATGCCATCTCTCTTGGTGTAGGAGAACCGGATTTTGATACACCTTGGCATATCCGTGAAGAAGCTATTTATACATTAGAAAAAGGAAAAACAATTTATACTGCTAATGCAGGTCTTCTTGAACTGAGAAAAGAAATTTGTGCGTATGTGAAAAGACGTTTTGATTTAACATATAGTCCAGCGAAACAAAGTTTAGTAACAGTAGGAGGGAGTGAAGGGATTGACCTTGCACTTCGTATTCTGTTAGAGCCGGGGGATGAAGTACTTATTCCTGAACCTTGTTATGTAGCTTATGCACCATGTGTAATATTTACAGGTGCAACACCTATAGCTATACCGACAAAAGCTGAAAATAAATTTAAAGTAACACCTGAAGAATTAAATCAGTACATAACACCAAAAACGAAGGTACTTATTCTTCCTTACCCTAATAATCCAACAGGGGCTATTATGGAAAAAGAAGATTTAGAGAAAATTGCAGTAATCCTTAAAAAGACAAACATTATTACGATTTCGGATGAAATTTATGCTGAACTTACTTATGGCAAAGATCATGTGTCCATTGCAAGTATTCCTGGTATGTATGAGAGAACTATTGTACTTAGTGGTTTTTCAAAAGCCTATGCTATGACAGGATGGCGTTTAGGGTATGCTTTAGGTCCTGAACCACTGATTGGACTTATGACTAAGATGCATCAATTTGCAATTATGTGTGCACCAACTACAAGTCAATATGCAGCCATTGAAGCAATTAAAAATGGAGATGAGGATGTAAGAGAAATGCGTCAGTCTTATGATCGTCGCAGACGATTTATGCTTGAGCATTTTGCAGAAATGGGTCTTGATTGCTTTGAACCAGAAGGGGCATTTTATGTATTTCCTAGTATTCAAAAAACAGGGCTTACAAGTGAACAGTTCTGTAATGAGCTTTTGAAAGAAGAAAAGGTAGCAGTTGTACCAGGAGATGCTTTTGGTGCATCAGGTGAAGGGTTTATAAGATGTTCGTATGCCTATTCAATAGAGGAACTTCGAGAAGCTTTAACTAGAATAGCTAGATTTGTTAAAAAGAGAATATAGATTAAAAAGTACTATCTTCCAAAGGTTAAAATGATTGGGGATAGTGCTTTTTTATATGAAAGACTTTATTTAATTTTTGAATTTATTGAGCTTTGGCATTATAGAGAAACAGGTATTAAGGATAGCAAAAGTAGAAAGATATATGAATAGAAAGTTGTGATATTACTAAGATAAAAGTGCGTTTATTAAAGGTTTAATATAGGTATAAAAAGAGATTGACGATTATATAATGTCATTAAGTTAAGACATTATATAAAGAAAGGAAAAATGAGTTGTCGCATTAGCTTAGAATCAGCTAATGTAACAACTCATTTTAAAGAGAGTGCAATGAGAATTGCACTATTCTTGTTTATAGTAACTCTAATAATTATTTGTTTTTGCAATCTGGACAAATCCCATAGAAATAAATACGTTCATTGGTAAGTTCGTAGCCACTATGAGCAGCTACTTCACCTCTTAGTGATTCCACATGACTAAGCATTGGTATATCCATAACATCTTTACATTTAATGCATTGGAGATGAAGATGTGGTGTTGTATCTGCATCATAGCGATAACTATCTTCACCTAAATTAAGCTGTGTAATTAAACCATTTTGTACAAATGAATCTAAAGTTTTATAAACTGTGGCAAGACTCATTGTAGGATGCTCTTCGCGTAAACTATTATAAATTGCTTCAGCACTAGGGTGTGTATAAGTACTACGAAGCATTTTAAAAATAGAAAGACGTTGGGGTGTTACTTTAAGTCCATGTGATTTAAGTATTGCTGTAAGTTCTAACATAAGTCACCTCCGTGATGATAATAATTATTAGATAAATTATATTCTATTTAACTAAAAATTACAAGGTAAATTTTAAAAAGTACTTGAATTTTTATATTTAATTTTAAAATGTAATAATTTTCCTATTAAAAAAGTTGATTTATAAAGATTTAAGAGGAGATACTAATAAAGAGTAAGGGTTGCTAATATATACCATATAGTGGTAAATTAATAGCGGTTATAAGTTTTAACTTAATTTAATCATACAAATAAGGAGTTAAAGATGGAAGCATTATTTTTACATTATCCAAAATGTACAACTTGCAAGCGTGCACTTAAGTATTTAAAGGATAACAACGTAACAGTAGAAGAACGACATATCGTAGAAGCACATCCAACAGCTGATGAATTAAAAGAGTGGATTCAAAAAAGTGGTTTAGAATTTAAAAAGTTCTTTAATACAAGTGGACTAGTTTATAAAGAATTAGGACTTAAAGATAAAGTAAAGGATATGAATTTAGAGGAAGCAGTTGATTTATTAGCCTCTAATGGTATGCTTGTAAAGAGACCATTACTTATTTTACAGGATACTGTATTAGTTGGTTTTAAAGAAGATGCATATAAGGCGATAATAGAAAAAAGGTAATAATAAAGCAGGGCGTTTGTGGGGAATACAACGCCTTGCTTTATTATTACCTTTGAAAATCAATTTGCTATAATGATCAATTTAGTTTATAGATAGTTTCTCTATGGAAACTAAGGAGAATGAAATATTATGAAAATGTATACTCTAAGAAAGTATTTTATTGTGAAAACTGCTTATACTAAATGATGGATAGGAGATTAGGCCAAAACAAGTAAGGGATGAAAGAAATGAAAAAGCGGAAGAGTTCAATAAGAATATTGGCACTCATATTATGTATCATTTTTATAGTACAAAATGTTTGGGCACAAGAAGGACAAACTAATGATGCTTGTGAGAAGCAAGTACTTTATTTGACTTTTGATGATGGGCCAAGTGAGTATACTGAGCGCCTTTTGGATTTGCTAGATGCATATCATATGAAAGCAACATTTTTTATGTTAAAAGATAGTATGGAAGCCTATCCAGACGTTGTAAAACGTATAGCAGAAGAAGGACACGGTATTGGGCTACATGGTGTATCTCATGAAAAAGAAATATTTTATGCTGGAGCAAGAGGACCTTTAAATGAAATGGAGTACGCCAATAGTACACTAGAAAACATAGCTGGCTTTAGGACTTCGTTAGCACGTACACCTTATGGAAGTTACCCCTACCTATCTAAGGCACAATTTAAAATTTTAACTTCTCATGAATATATTATATGGGATTGGAATATTGATTCTAGAGACTGGTCTTATCGTAATCCACAAAAGACTTATTGTGCCACAACTAAAGTTGTGAAATCTTGTAAAAAACAACCTAAAGTAGTTCTGTTTCATGATATTGATCATGTGGTTGGAACAATGGAACTTTTTTTGAGATGGATGCAAGAGAATGGTTATACTTCAGAAGCAATTACACCAGAAGTAAGTCCTGTTAGACTAGGACAAGGAAAGAAAGGATGTTGAAGATGAAAGGATTAAAAAGTGAGGCATTAGATGGTAGAGCCAATGGCCGCCTTAAAAACACTATTTCGAGACATAGTGACTTAACTGAAGCAAGAGCGAATATAGAAAATGAGTTTATGCATTCTCATGTAGCAGTGCCATCAGAGGATAGTGTGATGGAGAGTAAAGAATGGGTAGATGATGGAAGTAAATTATAAAAGACGACAAAGTTTTTAATGCCTGCGTTTGCAGGATTAAAAACTTTGTTTTAAATTTATATAAAAACTTGAGGTTATTAGCAGAATCAGTTAAAATAAAGATTATGATGTAAATAACACCGATCGTAATGAGGAAGTGAGAAATGGGTAGAAATAGGTTAAATCAAAATAAGAAAAAATTTATTTCAGATAGATTAGTTTTACTTGCAGGGATTTTTGCATGTATGTATGTAGTACTTATATTAAAGTTTTATAAATTACAGATTGTAGACCATGAAAGTTATGAGCAGGATTTGAGAGCCAGTGTAGAGCGAACAGTAGAAGTACCAGCTGTACGTGGCATTATTTATGATAGATATGGTAAGCCATTAGCTACTAATAAACCAATTTATGTTCTTAAAGTGGATGCACAGGTAGATATGAAAAAAGATACACTTAATGAAATTTTACTAAGTGTGGCAAATTTATTAGAAGATAATCATGATACATATATTGACAATGTACCAATTACAAAAACAGAACCTTTTGAATTTACTGGTGATGAAAGTACAAAACGCTCCTTCATAACAAATTACTTGCCATATAATGATCAAGAACATAAGGAAGAATTATATGGGTATTCAGCTGAAGAACTTATAAGTTATATGCGAAATGAAGTTTTTGAAATGAGCAAAAATCTAAGTAATGAAGATGCTAGAAAGATTATTGCAATGCGTCTTGAGATGTATCAAACAGCTTATCAAAAATATAAAAAGATTACGATTGCAGAAAATATCTCTAATGAGACATTAGCTGCTATTGAAGAAAATAAAGAAAAGTATCCAAGTATTATGGCTGAAGTGGAATCACAGCGTTATTATGTGTATGGTAAAGAGTTTGGAAATGTACTAGGTTATACACGTAAGATTACAGCAAGTCAGTATGAGTCTATGAAGAATCAAGGTTATGATCAAGACGATGTAATTGGTCAGGGTGGTGTTGAAAGTACCATGGAAGAAGAACTTCGTGGTCAGAAAGGTAAAAAACTTATTGAAGTAGATAATATGGGGCGTGAGGTATTTACTTTAGAAGAAGCAGATAATAAAGATGGTAATGATGTATATTTAACAATTGATGTAGACTTGCAACTTGCAGCATATGAGGCTATTGAGAAACAACTAAGTGCAGCAATTGTACAGCGCTTAAGAGGGCAAGGAAGAGGTGTGATTCCTTTAACCGGTC
This sequence comes from Cellulosilyticum sp., assembly GCA_045612745.1. Classification (GTDB taxonomy): domain Bacteria; phylum Bacillota; class Clostridia; order Lachnospirales; family Cellulosilyticaceae; genus Cellulosilyticum. The sequence continues at coordinate 9,985 of JAZKZQ010000249.1, forward strand.
GTGAGGTAATTGTTTCTATGGTAGATAATAATCAACTTGTCTTAAGTGATATGCAAAAGGCACCACAAGAACAAATGCAAAAACAGCTTTATGACAAAGTGAATGAAGATTATCAAAAGACTTTAGCTGCTTTAGAAGCAGCAGAAAAGGATTTGCCAGATGAAAAGAAAACAAAGTTAACCTTAAAGCAACATTTTTCTAATATGGTAAATGCAGAAAATAGTACGATTACAAATCGTGAAATTTTACTTGCATTATGTGAACAAGGTAGCTTACAGTTAAGTGATTCACTTGTTCAGCAGATTTGGAATGGTAATTATCCTTCGTTAGAATCTATTTTAATCCAAGAATATGAAGCTGGAAGGTTAAAACCAGATCAAGCAGCAATAGCACCATATAGTGGTAGCGCTGCAGTAGTAGATGTTAATACAGGCGAAACGTTAGCTATAGTAGGTTATCCATCTTATGATAGTAATCAAATGACGCAAAAATTTAACCGCTATTATACAATGTTTCATGATGGTGTAGACAGCAGAAATATGCTTTGGAATCGTGCAACACGAACCACCATGGCACCAGGTTCTACCTTTAAAATGATTTCAGCTATAGCAGGACTTGAGGAAGGCGTTATTAATAGAGATACTATTATTAATGACACAGGTGTATATACACGTGCAGGTCAACCTTATCCAAAATGTTGGATTTTTACTAATAGTGGTTATGGACATGGTGCGGTAGATGTAGAGCGTGCACTTGAGGTATCGTGTAACTATTTCTTCTATGATGTAGCGTATAGATTGGGACTTAAATATGGTATGCCATATGGGGGGATTGATGCACTTACAAAGTATGTAGAGATGTTTGGACTTAGTAAGAAGACCAACATTGAGTTAGAAGAAGAAACACCTAATGTATCTACACCAGGTAATTTGGTGCAAACTTATACAACCCGTGCAATTAACAATTTACGTCGTTTAGATGATAATGCTAAAAAGTCATTATATGGAGATATAGCAAGTTATTTGGAAACAGGATTTTATCCATACACGAACACAAGATCTGATGATATAAGTGATAAAATTGAATATTTAACACAATATGATTTAAAGAAAAGCTTGGATACTGAAATGGCAAAAGTGCTAATGGGTGATTTAAATAATATTTATAATCGTATCTTAAGTGATGTAGCAGATAATCTAAAAGATACAATTACACCACAAGTACAAGAGGTAGTTAATAAAGTACTAGCAGATACAAGTGACCAGTCATTAAAATTAAAAACTAAAAATGAAATTAGTAATATACTAAAAACTGTGGTGAGTGAAAATACACATCGTGCTATTTTAAAGGCAGTAAAGAAAATGCCACAGCAGTTAGTAACAGAAGCCTATTTAACAGCATATGAAAATGCATTAGCAAGTCTTAAATCTGATGAGCAAAGTCTAAGACCAGAATTAGAGAAGCGTATTGCAGATTTAAAGGCAGGCAGTTTTGATGCATATAATTTAATTGTTGATAAGGTTGAGTCACGTATATTTAATGTATACTTAAATAATTACTTTGAAAATATTCAAATGGAGTGGACGACAGCTATTACAATTCGTACCGCTATTGGGCAAGGAAATAATGCTTATACACCAATTCAAGTAGCACGTTATATTGCAGGACTTGCAAATGGTAAAGAGGTGTATGATTTAAGTGTGATTGCAGGTATTTATGATAATAAGGTTTCACAACTTTATAAAGAAAATCCACCTAAGGTATATAATAAGTTAAATATTGCATCATCTACATTAGATAGTGTTTATAAAGGAATGAAGAGAGTAGTTGATGATACATCTGGTACAGCAAGTTCCGTATTTTTAGATTTTCCAATTGATATTGGTGCTAAGACAGGGACAGCACAACAGGGGCAATATGAACATTCCTGGTTTGTAGGATTTGCGCCATATGATAATCCAGAGATTGCTATTGTAACCAGCATGTATGGTGCAAATGGATTAGGATCTCATAATACAAAGCTTGCAAGAAATGTACTAGAAGCATATTTTGATATTGAGCCAAGTAATGAAGATAAACAAATTACTAATGCAGGTACACATCTTGTTGAATAAATATATAAAAAGACGCCTTATATTTAATGTATAATTTCATTAAATATAAGGCGTCTTTTTGTGAAAAAAGTAATTAAAAGGAAGGAAATATCAAAAAAATTTGACAACTAAAAAAGATAATGCTACTCTTGAAAGTGATTTGATGTATAGAGTTACTTAAAGGGGGAGATAAAGTGCTTTGTATGGGTAGTTTTTTTGATGAAGTATGTGAAAAGTATAAAGAAAGAGAGTGTATTTATTTTCCTAGCACAGGAAAATCATATACATATGGAGAATTTCATGAATATGTAATAGCATTTTCAAAAGCACTCATTGCCATGGGAATTACAAGAAATGATCATATTGCTATTAAATCTGCTAATACACCAGAATGGATTGCTTTAGAGATGGCTGCAACTAAAATAGGTGTTGTGTTGGTTATTTTGAATGCTAATTTAACTGTACAAGAGTTAGCTTATGCAATAGATTTTACAGATGTAAAGTATTTATTTACAGATAAGCGTGTAGAAGATTTTAATTGTATCGTATTTGAGGAAGACTTAAATGAGTTACTTGAAAAGGGAAAAAAAATTAGTGATGATACAGTTAGGGCATGGCAAAGTGAAGTAAAAGAATCTGACATAGCTTTTATTCAATTTTCATCAGGAACAACAAGTAATCCAAAAGCAATCTTAAGTCCGCATTCATTATTAGTATGGAATGGGACATGTTTTGGCGAGAATTTACCGTATCATACAGAAGATAATTTATTATTATGTGTACCACTTGCTCATGCACTAGGAAGCAGTTTAACAGTATTACCAGTATTTTATTATGGTGCTAAGATGACAATTATTGAAGGATTTGAAGTTAATAAAGTACTTCAAACTATAGAGAAAGAACGTTGTACAATATTCCATGCAGTACCAACTATGTTTATGTATCTTTTAAAACGTTATCAAGGTTATGATATAAGTTCTCTAAGGGCAGCGCTGATTGCAGGTTCTATTGTGTCCAAAGAAGTAATGGAAAGTATTCGCGATGACCTAGGGATAGGGGAAATTGTACAGATGTATGGGCAAACAGAAGTTTTAGCAATTACCGTATCTACATTAAATGATTCTATGGAAAAACGTATGACAACAGTAGGCAAAGTACTGCCAGGGATTGAGGCTAAAATTATAGATCCGGAAACAAATTTAGAAGTAGCCCGTGGTAAGGAGGGAGAACTTATATTCCGTGAGCCTTATTCGTTTTTAGGTTATTTGCATAATGAAAAGGCAACAAAAGAAACTATACAGGATGATGGATGGGTTCATTCAGGAGATTATGCAGTACAAGATGAAGAAGGTTATTTTACTATTCGTGCCAGATTAAAGGAACTTATTATACGTGCAGGAGAAAATATTGCACCTAATGAAATTGAAAGTATACTACTACAGTTTCCACTTGTAAATGAAGTAGCAGTAATTGGTGTACCGGATAAATTTAAGGGTGAAGAGATAGCAGCTTTTATTGTAGCAAAAGAGCCAATTAGCAAAGTAGAGCTTAAGAAATTCTTAATGCAATCATTAGCTAAACATAAAGTACCACGTTATATGTATTTTTTAGAGAGTTTACCTAAGACTGCAAGTGGTAAAATTAGGAAGTTTGAACTTAGGGAACTTTATCTGAAAGAATATGCAAAGAAGACAAAGATAAAAGAGAAAATTGCAGAATAAGAATAATAAGGTGTATATACTTACAAGATAGTATGTATACCTTTTTTTATAGAGAAAATAGTATTAAGAAGTTATTTTACAAAGAAACAACGATTATACACGATACCTTTATAAAAATATGTAATCTTATAGAAGTAGCTAGAAAAGGTGAGATAAATGGAAACAAGAAGATTAACGCAGTCATCAATATTATCAGCAATGCTTATTATATTAAGTATTATTTTTATTGGGACAGGCATAGGTGGACGGATATATTTAGATTTTATTGTGCCTATTGTAATCGTAATTATTTATTTACAGTGTGGTTTTAAATGGACAATACTTGGGAGTATAAATACTTTATTAGTGATTGCACTAGGTTTGGGGCGTGTTACAGCTAGTATATGGATGATCCAAAGTGTTATGTTAGGACTTTTAGCAGGTTCTTTGCTCAAAGGAAAAAGACAAGTAATGGATGATCTTTTAGTAGCCTCCATTGCAGGTTGTATGATTATGCTATTTATGGATTGTTTTCTAAAAGTATTAACAGGTGTAAGTATTTTAGATGCTGTAGATATGTGGGGATTAACAGGTTATAAGGAAATAGAGGAAGTTATATATTATGTAGGTATTGCTTCATTACCTATTGGGACAATGATGATCGTTTATGTAGGTAGCCTTATAGGTGCAAAGCATTTAGGCATATTGAATAAAAATACAAAAATTAAATATAAAATTATTAAGAATTTCTTTAAATATAAACCTTATATATACTGTTCACGAAAATACATTTTAATAAGTGTGATTTATCTCGTGAGTGTATCTATCATACCTGTAGGAAATGTGGCATACGTTAAAGCGTTTTTAATAAGTACAAAGTATATCTTGTTATATTTTATTACAGCAGATTGCTGGAGTATTGTAAGTCAATGGTGTTATATAAAAACACGTTCGGTACTTATAACAAATGGGATTTTAATTGTGATGCTTATGGGGATGATTAATGCATTTAAATTAAGTTTATATGCTTTAGTAGGAATGGGCATAATAATGGATTATCAGATAAACATTAAGGAGAAACAAGCAAAAGTCTTAGAGTGCTTATTGCAAAAATAATAGGCATAATTTTAATAAGATATTTATAGCGTCTATACAATAAAATGATAAACTAATATATATTATACTAAGATTGTGAGGAGACATAATGAACACTTTAATAGGACAATTAATTTACACAGTGCCAGCAGTACTTATTGCCATTTGTCTTCATGAATATGCTCATGGCCTTGTATCTCATATGTGTGGAGATCCTACCCCTAAGATGAGAGGACGACTATCCTTAAATCCATTACATCACTTAGATCCTGTAGGGACCTTGTGTCTAATCTTTTTTCACTTTGGTTGGGCAAAACCAGTGCTAGTCAACCCTAATTATTATAAAAATAAAAAGTTAGGTATGGTACTTGTGGCACTGGCAGGTCCAATTACTAATTTTATTATTGCTTTTTTAAGTATGTTTGGTATGGGGATTATTTTAAAACAAACTGGGGGATATGCTGAAGGGATTGTTGTAAATCTCTTTACATTTTTAAATTATTTAGCAATGATTAATATTGGTCTTGGAAGCTTTAATCTGATTCCATTTCCACCATTAGATGGTTCTAAAATTGTAGGTGCACTACTACCACAGGATAAATATTTTGCTTTTATGCGTTATGAGCGTTATGGACAAGGTATTTTAATGCTTTTACTTGTAACTAATATTTTAGATAAACCATTAGATTTGATACATACGGGCATAACCAATGGTATTTGGCAAGGTGTAGTAATGCTTTTAGGATTATCCTAAAAATATATATTGACACTATAATAGAAAGTGATTATACTTAATGTTAATTAAATAAGTCTTCAGGGCAGGGTGAAAGTCCCTACCGGCGGTAAAGCCCGCGAGCCATAAGATGGCAGATTCGGTGAAACTCCGAAGCCGACAGTATAGTCTGGATGGAAGAAGCAAATAACACGTGACATAATTGAACCTTATGCTCTGGAATAGTAGTATTTCAGAGCTTTTTTGTAGTTAAGTACTACAAATTATTTTTTTGTATAATAGGTTCTGAAAATTTTAACTAAAATTAACTGAAGTGATATTAACCTGAAGCCTTATTAAAGGGCTTTTTTTATTGTAAATAAAGTCTTAAGTTCATAAAAGAAGGTGACATATGGATCAGTATTATATGAAACGCGCATTGCAACTGGCTGAAGGTGGAAGAGGACATGTAAATCCTAATCCTATGGTAGGTGCAGTAATTGTAAAGGATAATAGAATTATAGGTGAGGGATATCATGAAGTATATGGGCAGGCACATGCAGAAGTGAATGCTTTTCAAAGTTGTAAGGAAAGTGCTGAGGGGGCTACTCTTTATGTAACACTAGAGCCGTGTAGTCATTATGGTAAAACACCACCCTGTGTGGATTTGGTCATTAAGGAAAAAGTAAACCGTGTAGTGATTGGTAGTTTAGATCCAAATCCATTAGTAGCAGGACGTAGTATTAAAAAATTACAAGCAGCAGGTATTGAGGTAACAGTGGGTGTTTGTGAAGAAGCATGTAATCGTTTAAATGCAGTATTTATGAAATATATCGTAACCAAAGAACCATTTGTTGTACTAAAAACGGCTATGAGTTTAGATGGAAAAATAGCTACAGTTACGGGTGAATCCAAGTGGATTACAGGAGAAATAGCACGAGAAGATGTACATAAATTAAGAAATACACTTATGGGCATTATGGTAGGTAGTGAAACAGTTATTACAGATAATCCTTTGTTGACATGTCGGTTACAAAATGGGAGAAATCCAGTGCCTATTGTAGTAGATAGTAGGCTGCGTCTACCATTAGAATGCTATTTAGTAGAAAATGCTAAAGTAAATGGACTTATTGTAGCTACATTAAAACATGCGGATATGGCTAAGCGGGCAATGCTTATTCAAAAAGGGGTTACAGTGTTAGAAGTAAAGGAACAAGAGGGGCATGTGTGCCTTAAAGAGCTTATGAAACAACTAGGAGAGCTGGGAATAGATAGTATCCTTTTAGAAGGTGGTGCCACTTTAAATGAAGCTGCTTTAAAGGCAAATATTGTAGACCATGTACAGTGTTATATAAGTCCTAAATTAATTGGGGGCGAAATGGCCAAAACACCTGTAGGTGGGCAAGGGATTCATGTATTAAAAGATGCTATTGCTCTTGAAAATATAGAAATAAGTAAGGTGGGAGAGGATGTGTGTATCAAAGGTGATGTGAAGAAAAAGGAGGAAGATAAGTGTTTACAGGCATTGTAGAAGAACTAGGTACTGTAATGGCTGTTCAGAAGAAGAGCCATGCACTTAGGTTACAGATTAAGGCGCATAAAGTACTAGAAGGAACGAAACTAGGAGATAGTATTTGTACTAATGGTGTTTGTTTAACAGTGACAGCCCTTAATGCAGTAGGTTTTGAAGTAGATGTTATGCCAGAGACTGTGATGAAGAGCAACTTAAATGAACTCAAGAGCGGGAGTTTAGTACATCTTGAACGGGCATTGACTTTACAAACGAGACTGGGTGGCCATATGGTAAGTGGGCATATTGATGGTCAAGGAAAGATTGGGGAGATTACAAAAGATGAAAATGCCACATGGCTTACGATAAATGTAGCACAACAAATTTTAAAATACATCATTTATAAAGGTTCTATTGCTATAGATGGGGTAAGTTTAACTGTAGCAGAAGTAGGAGCAGATTATTTTAAAGTATCCATTATTCCCCATACAGCGACAAATACTCACTTGCTTCAAAAAAAGCTTGGAGATATTGTAAACTTAGAATGTGATATGGTGGGCAAGTATATTGAACGCTTTTTAAATTTTGAAGCAAAGGAAGAAAAAAATACATCAAAGCTTACAAAGGATTTTTTAAGTCAATATAATTTTCTATAAATAGTGCATAGTAATTAAAAAAGATGTAGTTAAGTAAAAGGGGGAGATTGTATGAATGTATTTTCAAGTATAGAAGTAGCACTTCAAGATGTAAGAGAAGGCAAAATGATTATTGTGATGGATGATATGGATAGGGAAAATGAAGGGGATTTATTTGTGGCAGGTGAAATGGTGACACCAGAAGTGATTAACTTTATGGCGACCTATGGTAAAGGACTTATTTGTGCACCTATTAGTGAAGAGCAGGCGAAACATTTAGCCCTTTCACCTATGGTAAGTAATAATACTGATAATCATGAAACTGCTTTTACAGTATCTATAGATTATAAAGAAACCACGACAGGTATCTCAGCTTTTGAGCGTGCGACTACAGTAAAAAAACTTTTTGAACAAGGGATTAAAGCTGAAGATTTTAGAAGACCGGGTCATATGTTTCCATTAATTGCTAGAAAAGGTGGTGTTTTAGTCAGAGAGGGGCATACAGAGGCGGCAGTGGATTTAGCCAGATTAGCAGGGTTTAAAGAAGGGGGTGTCATCTGTGAAATTATGAAAGAAGATGGCACTATGGCAAGACGTGATGACTTAATCACATTTGCGAAGCATCATGATTTAAAAATCATTACGATTAAAGACCTTATTATATATCGTAAAATTTACGATAACTGGGTAGAACAAGCAGTGAAAATTAATTTACCAACATGTTATGGTGACTTTAAAGTATATGGTTTCGTAGATACCATTACAAAAGAAGAACATATAGCGCTTGTGAAAGGTAATGTAAGAGAAAGAGAAGAAGTACTTGTACGTATTCATTCAGAATGTTTGACCGGTGATGTACTAGGAAGTCAAAAATGTGATTGCGGGGAGCAACTTCGTACAGCAATGTGTCAAGTAGAAAAGGAAGGTTGTGGCGTAGTACTTTATTTACGTCAAGAAGGACGGGGCATTGGTCTTATTAATAAGCTTAAGGCATATGCACTTCAAGAACAAGGTTTTGATACGGTAGAAGCTAATATAGCGTTAGGGTTTGAAGATGACTCAAGAGATTATGCAGTAGGTGCTAAAATACTTCAACTTTTAGGTGTTCAAAAAATTAGGCTCTTGACGAATAATCCACGTAAAATAGAAGGACTTGAAACATATGGCATTCAAGTTACTAGTCGTGAACCCATTGAGATGCCAACAAATAAGAATAATATCTTTTATATGCAAACCAAACAAGAAAAATTAGGTCATGTATTAAAGTGTTTATAAAATCGAGAATAGGGAGGAAAGAATTATGAATAAAATAGAGGGGAATTTAGTCGCACAAGGATTAAAAATTGGAATAGTAGCAGCAAGATTTAATGAGTTTATAGTAGGTAAATTAGTGGGTGGTGCATTAGATGGTTTAACAAGACATGGCGTAGATGAAGAGGATATTGATTTAGTATGGGTACCAGGTGCCTTTGAAATTCCATTAGTGGCTAAAAAGATGGCACAAAATGATAAATATGATGCAGTCATTTGTTTAGGGGCAGTCATCCGTGGAGCAACACCACATTTTGATTATGTATGTAGTGAGGCTTCTAAAGGGATTGCAGCAGCTTCACTAGAAACTGGTAAACCAGTAATCTTTAGTATTTTAACCACAGAAAATATAGAGCAGGCTATTGAAAGAGCAGGGACTAAAGCAGGTAATAAGGGATATGATGGTGCAGTAAGTGCTATTGAAATGGTAAATTTATTAAAGCAATTATAAAGATAAGTTACAAGGTACTTGTAGACTAGTAGTATACAAGTACCTTGTTTTATTTTGAGATATGCCAGTAATATTTGTATATTGTTGACGCTCATAAAGTGAGGTGTTAATATAAACTCACATTTGGAAAATACTAAAATATTGTGACGGTATGGGAGAGGTAATTGCTATGAATGTGTGGAGAGGAAGAGTACAGAGGTTAGGTATTGTAATGGCTAGTGTAATAGTATATATAATTTTTCAAGAGATATTTTCTATAGGATGCCCCATTAAGTATTTCTTGCATATACCTTGTGCAGGATGTGGAATGACAAGGGCAGTGAAATGTGCAATAGTAGGTGATTTTAGACAAGCGTTTTGTTACCATCCTTTATATTTACTTGTACCCTGTATGGGAGCTATGATTATATTTTCGGATTTATTTTCAAAAAAGGTAAATCATTATTTTTGGTATAGTGTAGGTGGTTTATTTACCATTGTATATGGTATGCGTTTCATTTTACATAGCCAAGCTCTATTTTACGGCTAGAAGAATTTTAGAAAAATAAGAGATAAATTGCAAAGATGATAGCTTTTGTGTGGAGAAAGGGTATAATATAAAAGGAAAATGTTTAAGTAAGTTGGAGGATATACAAATGCATGAAAATACACAAGGCGAAATCCAAGCATTAGCTTTTGATGAAGATACTTATGATTTAGATGGTATTATTAGAATGGCAGATAGTGAACATGCTGCTTTTATTTTTACTTTTGAAGATGAGGATGATGACAGGTACTATATGAATCGTTATGATGTATTAGAGTGTACAGAAGGCGTAGATCGTATGCTGCGTCGTATTCATCATTATTTAGAAAGTGATGAGGCAAATGGCTTATTTGTTTCCTTTGCAGTAGCATATGAAGGGCGTTTAAATATATTAGATGGACAAAGTGTACCTGTAGATGAGATGGACTTAGGTGAATTAGAGCTGGGTGAAAATGTTATTTATGGTATGCTCATTAGAAAACGTGATGAAGCTATTTTATTTGATGAAATGGTATATATAGATGGTGCAGGCAAAAGTCATTCGTGGGCAGAAGCTGTTATAGATGGTGGCGAGTTAACACATTTAATGAAACGTATGATTCAGCAATTTAGTTAATTAGAAGCAATGACGTCTTATGATAATTAAGGAATGAATATATGAATTTTAAACAGTATAATTTAAAAAAAGGGCTTTTAAAAGCCATAGAACTGTTAGGATATGCAAGTCCTACAAAAGTACAAGAAGCTGTAATACCACAAGTTTTAGCTGGAAAAGATTTGATTGTAAAGTCCCAGACAGGAAGTGGCAAAACAGCATCATTTGCGATTCCTCTTTGTGAAAAGGTTATTTGGGAGGAAAATCAGGTACAAGTACTAGTTTTAACACCCACAAGAGAACTAGCCATGCAGGTGAGTGAAGACTTCTTTAATATTGGGCGGTTTGAACGTATGAAAATTGTTGCGCTCTATGGAAAGGCACCATTTCATGTGCAACAAAAGGCATTAAAACAAAAAACACATATTGTAGTAGGTACACCAGGCCGTATCGTGGATCATTTAGAGCGAGGCACACTAGATATTTCAAAGGTGAAATATATGGTTATTGATGAAGCTGATGAAATGTTACGTATGGGGTTTATTGAGCAAGTTGAAAGTATTTTAAAACATCTTCCTAGTGAAAGACAAACCTTATTATTCTCTGCTACAATTGCACCTCATATTGAAACTTTATGTGCAAACCATATGCAAAGTCCAGAACTTATTGAAATACAAAATCAAAAACTTACGGCAGATAAAGTATGGGAAGCTTGTTATAAAGTAAAAGAAGAAGAAAAACTGCAAGTGTTAATGAACCTCACAGTGATTGAAAATCCAGAAAGCTGTATCATTTTTGCTAATACAAAAGAGCAAGTAGATAAGGTATATGAGCATTTGAAAAAGCATCAGTATCCAGTACAAAGACTGCATGGTGGCATGGAGCAAAAAGACCGTTTTGCTGTCATGACAGGCTTTAGAAAAGGACGCTTTCGTTATCTCGTCGCTACAGATGTAGCGGCTAGGGGGATAGATATTGATCATATTACCCATGTGATTAATGTAGATGTTCCTGAAAATAAAGAGAACTATGTTCACCGCATTGGGCGAACAGGTCGTGGTGGACGTAGTGGGAAATCTATGCTTTTAGTTTCCGAGCAAGAAAATAGCTTTTTAGAAGAAATTGAAAGTTATATCCAGCATAAAATACCAGTTTGTGCACAACCAAAAGCATCAGAGGTTGAAGGTTATAGGGCGGCGTTTGAAGCAAAGATAGAAATGCCGATGGAGAAAGTCGTGGAAAAAGGTGAGAAGCTAAGTAATGAGATTCTAAAATTGCATATTAATGCAGGCAAGAAAACAAAGATGCGCCCTGTAGATATAGTAGGAACCCTTTGCAATTTAAAAGGCATGTGTGCAGAGGATATAGGAATTATTAATATTCAAGATATCTCAACCTTCGTAGAGATTTTAAATAATAAAGGTGAGAGTGTTTATAAACAGCTTCAAACAACGCCTATTAAAGGACGTCTTAGAAGAGTTAGTAAAGTTGAAAATAAACGATAAAAAAAGAGGATTGCTATTGCAATCCTCTTTTTTATGAAATTTTATTGAAAACACATTTTTACTGTGTTACAATATGTTCTTAATAAAACTCATAAAAATAAATATATAAATTTATCATAACACATAAAAATAAAAATGTCAATAATTAATTTTAGGAGGATGCATATGGAAAAGCAAATATCATTTTTACCGCAAGCACTTATTTCGCAAATTGCAAATTCGGAGATTATGGCATGTAATCAAATAACAGAAAAATATGGCCTAAGACTTACTACCACACAAGTAGAACAAATTTTAGAAAGACGTACAGCTGCACTTAGGAGTTATGGGCGTGTGGAAATAGGTGGTGGAATGATTACAAAGCTTATTGAAGTATTTTGTGATTCTCCTTATTTAAATGAACAAAATTATGAAAGTACCATTGAAGAATTAGTGGAGACCTTTTATTATTTCAAAAATGAGGCGTTAGACACTTTAAGTGATGAGGAACTGCTGAAGCTTATGCGAGAATATTTTGATGGTTACTGTGGAGGATCTTTAGAACTTTTACAGCAAAGTGCACTTGAACAGTTAGCAAGACATATTCGTTATGGGGAAGAGGATTATGAACAGTTAGTAGAAAGAGATGAACTTTATTTAGGAGATGATTTAAATGAATACTAATTTAAGTACAACGTATAAGATAGATTATAGCAAGCTAGTATTTAATAATTACTTTCAAACTTATATAGAAGAGGCATGTCGTGTAGGCCTTATTTCTAAAGTAGAAGTGCTAAATATTCAAATGATGTTAGTGAAACTATTAGAAGTGCAGATTCAACGTTATACAAGATTTGAAAGTAGTTCAGTAAAAACAGAAACTGCAGGAAAGCTCATGCGCTCTATTTTGTATAATTTGGACTTTAAGTTTAAAAGGTTAAAAGAGGAAGAAGGGGTGTATTTATTAAAAACTCAATCTGTGGAATCGCTTTTTAGAGAAGGTGTAGTGCTTGTAAAAGAGCAAGTTGAGAAGAGTAGATTTTATTTAAAAAAATTACAGAACAATCGCTTGAAGGTAGATAACTTTGCATATAATGATACCATTGACCATGGTTTTACAAACTTTTATCCCTATTATGAGCCAGAGTTTAGTGCCCATTTAAGTCCAGTGGATATTGATTATCCTTTGTATCATGACAGTATGAAGGAAGAAGGCATAGAATATGTATATGGTTATTTGAAAAAGCTTTATTATGAAAATGAATTTTGTAGTTATTTTAAAATAGAAGAAATTAATCAGCTATTAGAAAGTAGTCACCCTCATCACAAGGAATTGCTTGTCAATATTTTTGAGGTAGTTTTAATAAATGCATTAGGTCGTGTATTAGTGAACAAAGATTTAACTAGCTTAGTATTAAATGAAAGTGATTGCATTATATTAAAAGGTGAATTTGAAAATATAAAATTACCTTTAGAACTCCTTCAAGTAGGAGCTATACAAATTATAGATAGTTTTAAAATAGAAGGTTTTTTAAAACAGTATATAGTATATGTACTGCCTAATATAGCTAGTAGGATAGCAGAAGCTATGGTAAATAACACACTAGATAAAGTATTTGTATTATTTAAGGATACCAAAGATCATGTAACTGTAGCCTTTAAAGATGGGGTGAGTTTAGCAGATGATGATTTTAAGGCAATGATGGAAGAAATAAGAGGGTGCGATGATATAAGGGACAAACTTGTGATTTTTAAAGAGAACATTCATAGCTTAAAAGATATGATTGATTTCTTAGAATCAGAGTGTTTATATGATCAGGAATATAAGGCTGTATATGCTACTTTATCAGAGATAGAAATGGCATTACTTTTAAAAGTATTAGCGATGGAGGATGAGGCATGCTTTAATGTACGTCTGCAAGAAGTAAGAAATAATGAGATACTTGGGCAGCTTTGGGAGTGTGAATTACTAGACTTTCTAGATACAAGGGAAGAAGGTATAAGACAAAGGTTATGGCAGATAGTACAGAATATTAAAATAGAGGAGTAGATTGTAGCGTGCTCTAATAAGTATTCATCATAATGACTTTAGATAAAATGTGCTATAATATAGAAAAACAGGTGGAGATGATTTAATGAATGAAAAGATAGAACAGCTTGCTAAAATTTTAAGAGAAAGTAATAATATTGTATTTTTTGGTGGAGCAGGTGTAAGTACAGCTTCTGATATTCCGGACTTTAGGAGTTCAAATGGTTTATATAGCAAGAAGTTGAATCGTAACTTTACCCCAGAGCAAGCTGTATCCCATACATTTTTTGTACGCTATCCTGAAGAGTTCTTTGCGTTCTATAAAGAGAATCTTGTTTATCCTAATGCTAAACCAAATGCATGTCATCTGGCATTAGCAAAATTAGAGGAAGCTGGAAAACTTAAAGCTGTTGTGACGCAGAATATTGATGGTTTACACCAAATGGCAGGGAGTAAGCAGATTTTTGAACTTCATGGCTCAGTGCATAGAAATTATTGTACCAAGTGTCAGGCTTTTTATGATGGCGAGTATATATTAGCAGCTACAGGAATTCCTAAATGTGAGAAATGTGAGGGGATTGTAAAACCAGATGTAGTGCTTTATGAAGAAGGGCTTGATGATAATATCATATCAGGAGCTATAGAGGCTATTCGTCATGCAGATACACTTATTATTGGCGGAACTTCTTTGGTAGTATATCCAGCTGCTGGGCTCATTCATTATTTTAAAGGTAAGCATCTAGTGCTTATTAATAAAAGTGAAACTTCAGTAGATGCTAAAACTGATTTGGTAATCAATGAGGATATTGCAAAGGTACTAGATGAAGCAGTTCGCCTTATTTAATAGATAATGGATTAAAGACGATAGAAGATTCTATAAAAACTATGCAGGTTTTTAAAAAGCTTGCATAGTTTTTAGTGTTTAGAAACTCTATAATTTCATGGATTTGTATGAATTTAAAAAAGTAACTTGAAGGCTAAATAGGAAAGATGTTAAAGTATAGAGATAAGCTTTAGAGGGCTTAAAATCAAGAAAGTATAAGGAGTAATACATGAAAAAAATAAATTGGCAAAAGTGGATAAGTTTATTTGTAATGATTTCTTTAGTAGCCTCTGTTATCTTTTTAAGTATAGGAATCGTATTAGCACCAGTCTTAGGGAATGCCAGTGAGGGTATATTTGGACGCCCTAAAAGTGAATATGTACTGATGCTGGTACAATGTATACTTGGAGTTGTTGCAATGATTATGCCAAATTTATTGGCAAAGAAGTTTAAGTTACAAATCCCAACAAATATGTTGCTATTATATACATTATTTTTATATGGAGCTATCTATTTAGGAGAAGTAAAAAGCTTTTACTATGCTGTACCACACTGGGATACAATATTACATACATTTAGTGGTGCTATGTTAGGTGCATTAGGCTTTTCTTTTGTAAGTTTATTAAATAAAGAAGAAAGAATCCCTGTTCAAATGAGCCCTATGTTTGTAGCACTTTGTGCATTTTGTTTTGCAACAACAATGGGTGTATTTTGGGAGATTTATGAATTTACATTTGATGGATTACTAGGACTTAATATGCAAAAGTTTGCTCTAGAAGGTGGGACAGCCTTAGTAGGAAGAGAGGCACTTATAGATACAATGAAAGATTTAATTGTAGATAGTGTAGGTGCGCTTGCTATGAGTATCATCGGATATATTTCATTAAAATATAAAAAAGGTTGGATAGAAAAGTTACTAGTAGCTTTTCGTCATTAATATAAAAAGAGGTGCATGCACCTCTTTTTATATTAGACAAAAATTGTTTTTAATGTATAATGATGAAAAAAATCGTAGCAGTTTAAATACCCTAATGTATTTTTTTGAGATATAAGAAGAAACAGAAAAAATAATAAATTATTTTATAATATATTAAAATTCTTATAAAAAATAGTGTGTCGTGTAGCTAATCTAATTGATTATACGACACTCTATTTTCTTTTAGCTTCACAAAATTTTATTAAAGCTCCCGTGCGGACTTGAACCGCCGACCTCCGCCTTACCAAGGCGACGCTCTACCTACTGAGCCACGAGAGCAAAGCATTCTAAGCACCATTGCTGAACGCTTTTATAGGATATCATGTGCCTTATATTTTGTCAACATTTACCTACCTATTTTCAAAATAAAAAAATAGTCAGATTATTAATAACCTAAATTTTCACCGACTAATATAACTTTAATACGGCCTTGATCACGACTATTTCTCGTAATAACAGTTTGCATACAAATACAATCTGGGGAAAGGCAATTATGGCATGTACCTGTTAGTGCACAAGGTGTTTTTTTGTTAAGACGTATGGCGTTAATTGGTGAAGCAATGTTGTGAATACGTTCACGTGCTGCAATTTCATCTGTAACAACTTTATTCATACCAGCAATAATTATAACTTGATTTGGTCCATATATAAGAGCAGCAACACGGTTACCTGTACCATCAATATTGACTAGTTCACCTTTGAGTGTAATAGCATTACTACTCATTAAATATGTATCTGCAAAGAATGCTTTACGATATAGGTCAGGAACTTCATCTGGTGAAACCTGGCTACGATCTAATAAGTTATAGCAATTTTTTTCTTTTAGAGCATCTAGTAATCCTATTTCACTAAGGGTCATTGAGCCACCCCAACTGATAGTCATCCCCTCTTTAAGGAATGAAAGTGCTTTTTGTGTAGCTTCTTCTTTTGTAGCTACATAGTAGCCTTCGATATTGCGTTTAGCCATTTCAGAGATAATATTTTCAGCAAGTGTAGCGTAAAAGCGTTTTTGATTTTCCATACTAAAACCTCCTTTAATAAAAAGTAAAAGTCATACTATTTCTATTGTAGCACATTTAAACACAGAAAGATGTGAAAACAGCAAGATTTTATTGTAAGAAGTCAAAAAATTACACACAAAGCATATTTTGAATTATTTTAAAATATTTTTTAAAAAATAAGAGCATGATATAATATTGAAATTTATTTTAAATATTTATAAAATATTAAAGAGGTGATAGGAATGGTAAATTTTAGTAATGAAAATAGTACATATAGTTTTCGTACAAGTGTAGGCCGTATAAGTGTAAGTGCAAAGGAAATTATGTATTTTTCTTATAGCGATAGACATGTTTATTTGCACACGATTAATGGTAGTTTTAAAACAAAAATAATTAGATTTAAAGATTTAGAGGATATTTTAAAAGAACCAGAATTTATGAGCATTCATCGTGCATGCATTGTAAATATTTGTTATATCAAGAGTATAGGTGGTATTACACTGACAATGGATAATGGTGATAAACTTTCCATTAGCCGTTATAAAATGTTGGAGATGAAAGAAAAATTAAAGGCATTTGATTTAGAAGGTATTTGCTAAAATGACCTACTAGTCGCTTTATTTTTTAATAATAGGGCATAATACACTTGAAACATATTCAATAACAAGAGGTTAACAAAATATGAAAGAGTTAAGTGTATTTGAAATCATAGGGCCTAATATGATTGGGCCATCTAGTTCTCATACAGCAGGTGCTTTAAAAATTGCTAGAGTAGCTAAGAAATTAGGGCCGAAGGAAATTTTTAAGGTGACTTTTGCATTATTTGGTTCTTTTGCAAAAACTTATCGTGGTCATGGAACAGATCGTGCGCTATTAGCTGGGATATTGGGAATGAATCAAGAAGATGAGCGTATTAGAAATGCTTTTGAAATTGCGAACGAGACAGGTCTTAATTATGAATTTGTTATAACAGATGATCAGCATTATAAACATCCAAATACTGTAGAAATCATTATGGAAGATACAAGAGCAAATCGCCTAAGTATTACAGGTTCATCTATAGGTGGAGGTAGTATTAGTATTGATAAGGTGAATGGTATAGAAGTATTTTTTACAGGAGAGTACTATACTTTATTTATTGTTCATGAGGATATGCCAGGAGTTATGGCGCATATCACAGAATGTCTTAGTAAATATAATATTAATATTGCATATCTCCGTGCATATCGGGAACGCAAAGGAAAATTAGCATCTACAATTATTGAGGCAGATGAAAAAATTTGTGAAGATGTTTTAGCACTAATTGAAATGAGCCCCACTATAAAATATGCAAAGATGATAAACTTATAGGAGTAACTGACATGATGAATTTTAGAGATGGTGATGAACTGCTTACATTATGTGAAAAAGAAAATAAAACAATTTCCGAGATTATGTTAGAGCGAGAAATACAGCTTTTTAAAACGACGAAAGAAGAAGCTTTTGCCAAGATGAAACATTCATATGAGATTATGAAGCGTGCAGTAGCACGTGCACTGAATGAAGATTTAAAATCTATGGGTGGACTTTTAGGCGGAGAAAGCAAGCGGATTTATGCACGCAGTGATACGGGGAAATCAGTATGTGGCACTATGATGTCTAAAGCCATTAGTTATGCTGTTGGGACCTTAGAGGTTAATAGTTCTATGGGACTTATTGTGGCAGCGCCTACAGCAGGCTCATCCGGAGTTATTCCGGGTGTACTTATTGCACTACAGGAAGAATTTAAGTATAAGGATATACAGATGCTTATGGCACTATTCAACGCAGGAGCAGTCGGGTATATTATTACACGCAATGCAACGGTATCAGGTGCAGAAGGTGGATGTCAAGCTGAAATAGGTGCAGCATCTGCTATGGCAGCCTCTGCGGCTTGTGAACTTATGGGAGGAAGTCCACGGGCCTCATTAGATGCGGCAGCTACAGCACTTAGTAATATATTAGGATTGGTATGTGACCCTATTGCAGGACTTGTAGAAGCACCTTGTCAAAAGCGAAATGGGATGGGGGTATCAAATGCTTTGGTAAGTGCAGAAATGGCCCTAAGCGGACTTACTCATATTATACCTTTTGATGAAACCGTAGAGGCGATGTATAAGGTAGGATGTAGTATGCCTGTGGAACTGAGAGAAACAGCTATGGGTGGTGTAGCAGCTACAAAAACAGCTTGTGAGTTGTGTAAGGGAATATTATCATGAGTATAAAATAAGTATAAAAAATCTGTTAGAAAGATTTATTGAATAAGTCTTTCTAACAGATTTTATTTTTGGAAGAAACAATAAAATACTTTCTTTACACTTTCGGTGTAGATTGTAATATAATATATTAGGAAAAATATTCTAAGTGATATACAATGCCATAAAATAAGGCAAAGACAATAAAGTAAGTACTAGGAGGGGAAAAATGTTAGATATCGCTATTATTGGTGCAGGGCCAGCAGGCCTTTCAGCAGCCATTTCAGGAGTTATTCGTAATAAAAAGGTAAAAGTATTTGGGAATCCACCTTCGACAAGTTTTATTTATAAGGCGGAGCGTATTGATAATTATATTGGGATGTTAGGTGTAAATGGCCATGAAATGATGGAGAAATTTACAAATCATGCCAAAGAATTAGGTGTAGAAATCAAGGAATCAAAGGTAATAGAAATTTTCCCAATGGGAGAATATTATATGTTAAATGTAGAAAACGAATTTATTGAAGCAAGAACAGTTATTTTAGCAAATGGACTTTCAAAAAGCAATGTTCTTGAAGGTGAAAATGAGTTCCTAGGAAGAGGTGTAAGTTACTGTGCAACTTGTGATGGACCATTATATCGTGAAAAAGAAGTACTAGTAATTGGTGATTCTGCTCACGCTGAAGAAGATGCCAATTATTTATCTGAAATATGTGGTAAAGTATATTACGTACCTCTTTATAAAGAAATTGAACATCTTAATGAAACTATAGAGGTTGTACGTAGCAAACCAAAACGTATTTACGGTGAACAAGTTGTAGGTGGGATAGAACTTGAAAATAGTAACCATGACGTGAGTGGTGTCTTTATTATTAAAGAGAATATCCCAACTACTAAATTATTACAAAGCCTTGAACTAGATGGAAAGGCTATTAAGGTAAACCGTTTCATGGAAACAAATTTACCAGGAGTATATGCAGCTGGTGATTGTACAGGAAAGCCATATCAAGTAGCCAAGGCTGTAGGAGAAGGTAATGTAGCAGTACTACAAGCGGTAACTTATCTTAATGAGCTGAATAAAAGAAGTAGAGTATAAATAACAAGTGCTAGAAGCGTTTTTCTAGCACTTGTTATTTATTATGTTCTAAAAAATAAAGCTTATCCATAAAATTAAATAAGATTATTTTTATGGGGGGAAGTATATGGGGACAGGTTATTTTTTGTTAATATCATTATGTCTTTTGGCTATTTATGTGCTACTTTTAAATGTAAATGCACTATCTAGCAATAGATATCCTGTGTTAAAGAAGGTATGTATCATTTTATTTTTGTTTTCTATGAGTAGATATGCTACACTCATAGCATATGGGGATCATCTAGAGATGGAGGTTTTAATCAAACTAAGGTATTTTTATTTTGCAACAAGTATAGGGCTGACATTACCTACAGCTTCTGTAATTTGGTATATTACACCTATGTATAGACACAAAATTAAATATCCATATTATTTACTATGTTTTTTACCTTGGATTATGTTTTA
>JAZKZQ010000250.1:0-28276 GCA_045612745.1 Cellulosilyticum sp.
AATTTAAAAAGAATTATTAAGTTAATGGAGGACTAAGACCTCCATTAACTTAATAATAAAAGAAAAAGGCAATTAAAATCTTAACTTTAGATTTTAATTGCCTTTTTTTGAAGTACTGATTTAGGCTTTATCTAAAAAAACGATAGTTTTTCAGTAGCCTCCAAAAGCTACGGCTTTTTTTATGCTAGAAAAATTTAATTTGTAGTAGTCAGTTTTATAGTTATGAAAAATATCATATCTGGTGCTAGTGTATTGAGTAGGTTGAGTGTATAATATAATTATTAAATTCTTATATATATAAAAAATTAAAATTAATCATTCTATTTTACTTGGAAGTATAAAAGATACAAACTGGCTAAACGAGGGAGGAACTAATGAAATCAGGAAATAGATGGGTAATACTACTAGTGCTAACTTTGATTTTTAGTACAATGGCAATAGGTGTACAGGCAGCTTCTAATAATAGTTTGCAAAAAACAATAATTAAAGTAGAAAAGAATCATATATTTCATGATGTGACCACTGCTAATGCTTTGAGGATTGGCTTCAATGACAATAGTGGACAAGATGAGAGATTTTACTTAGAGCTTAAGAACGCTGTATGGAATGAAGAAGCACTTACTAGAGCATTTGGAGAACCAGAATTTAAAGGAGAGAATAAGATATGGCGATTTATTCAGAAGGATAATTTAAGTCGAATAAATGTTGCATATATCAAAGAATCTGACGAAGTAATGCAGGTTTTGGTAGATGGCGCGACTATTAACGTAAAAAGCCGTTATTCATTTCCCTTACTGGTACAAGCAACTGGAAATTCAGCAATAGTAAGTCTAAAAGGTGGAACGACATTAACAGAGGGGAATTGGACTTTTGCTTCAACGGCAGATAATAAGATAACGTGGTCAGTAGGAACAGTAAATACAATTAGTACCAGTGGAAAATTAGCAGATTTAAAAATTACAGAGAGCTACAAGGGTGCTATGAAAGAGGAGACAAGGATAGGGCTAGAGATTGATAGTAGTGAGTTTGTCTTTGATATATCAGGCGAAGTTGTAGAGAGTAAATATGATAGAGAAGGATATACGACTTATCAAATATCAGGAAACGATAATGTAAATTTCCTCAATGGTTTTTATAATAGAGCTACATGTTTTTATATGTTAGTCAATGAAGATGACAAAGGTGTTGCAGAAATAATTATTCCTGGAATATCAGGAGGTTCAATTGCTGGGGTAGTAGAAATTAAGAATTTATATGTAAAAACTAAGATATCAAAACCAACAGAAGGTGATTTACATGTAAATGTTATTTTAGGTGATTTGGGTGATAGCAAAGATGGTGTAACCTTCGCTAAAGTAGAACAGTATGGTATCTTTGCTGAAGTAACAGGGAATAAAGCTGTAGAGATTGCTGGTGGACATGTTAAAGATGTGGAGCTTGTCATTGGTGAAAAGGTGGATGATAGTCTAATTGGTAATCGTACTTTAACAATGACAATGGATACAGCTTGTTATGATTTTCGTACTTTACTTTTAGAGTATGGTAATACGGGTAAGACAAAAGCACAAATGCAGAAGATGACTGATGACGAAGTATTAGCCTTAAATCCTATTTTAGATTTAGAAAAGTTAAAAAGGGATAGGAAGGTACAGCTAGTAAATAATGTAGAATTTATTAAGGGTATAAGCTTTGGACGGAGTGCAGATGGAAAAATAAATCCTAAGTGTTTAGAGATTACAACCATCAAAGGGGTAGAAGATAATGGAATTATAGATAGGGTAAGGTTAGTACTTCCTATATATGTACCTATCGACAATAGGCAACTAGAGAGTACTATGCTGACAATTGATGGTTCAGCTGCTGATACAAGTAAGATGATTCAGCTTGTAACTATTAAAGATCCTATTAATGTAACTTTTGAAGGAGAACCTATGAAGGTTGGATTACAGGATCAAAAAGTCGGTAAAATTATAATTACTGAATCACAGAAAGGTATGTTACAAAAGGGAGAAATTATCTTTAAGATTAATGAAGAATATGAAAAGGGTGTTTATATAAAGGCTGATGGTATGTCTTTACATACAGAAGGTGGCTTAAAAGGTATGCGACAAAGTACTAGTGAGCCAGATTGCTTTTTAGCACTTTTAACATTTAAAGAAACAGAAGAAGTTGGTAAAGTAGTCATAGAACTTAACAAAGTAACATTAGACCGTACTGTGCCAGAAGGAAATATTGACTTAGAGATAAGCGGTACAGCCATTGATGCATATGGTAAAGGCATTATGATTAAAAGCTTTATACCAGTAAGCACTAAGAATAAAGAAAATATTCATTATAAAGGTCTTAGTAAAGATGTTTTAACCTTTACAATAGGAAACATGAGAGCTAAAAAGGGTGATGAAGATATGCTCATGGACATTGCCCCATATATAGAAGAACCAGGTTATACAATGATACCACTAAGGTATGTAGCACAAGGCTTTGGAATAGAACCACAAGACATCTTATATAATAAAGAACATGGCACCATGACCCTCTTTGCAGGAGAAAGAATACTCCAACTGATTAAAGGAAGTGATAAAGTAATGGTAAATAATGCACCAGTCACAATGGAAATACCCGTTATCATTAAAAATGGAAGAACCTTCATCTCAGTAAGCGAAGTAGGTAAACTCCTCGGCGTAAAAGCACAATGGGATAACACCAACAAAGTAGCAACTTTCAAAGTGCAGTAATAAACAAGGGCCAGCTTGTAATAAGCCAATAAGACAACTTATTAGTTTATGATAAGCGGGCCCTTTTTCTAGTGAGCGACATTAGGTGGTAGGACTTGAGGGAATGTGGATATGAGCAGTGGGATGGTGTCAGGGAGAGTCTGCATACGGAGGAAATTGTTGACACACTTAGCGAAGGGTTACAAAGAGGTTTTAGACGAAATGTTTGAGCGTTAGCGAGTTTTTCGTCGTTTCTTTGTAACCCCAGCTTAGTGTGTCACAATTTCCGTAGTCGCAGCTCTCCCTGACACCATTCCACTGCGGACTATATATATCATACTCCCTCACCATAGTTCACACCTACCTAATAAGCATTTTTATTCACAAATCCCTTAAAGATGGTAAGTATGATAATTTTGATATCTAGACCGAATGTCCAATTTTCTATGTAATATAGATCATGTTCGATACGGTCTTCTATAGAAGTATCACCACGATAGCCATTTACTTGGGCCCAGCCTGTGATACCGGGACGAACCTGGTGTTTGATCATATAGCGTGGAATCTCTTCTTTGAATTTGTCTACGAAGAAGGGACGTTCTGGACGTGGACCTATAACGGACATATCACCTTTAAGAACGTTGAAGAATTGAGGAAGTTCATCAATGCTTGTCTTGCGCATGAAATTACCCCACCAAGTTTTACGAGGATCATTTTTGGTGGTCCACTGAGATTTTTCTTCTTCATCTGTTTGCATATGCATGGAACGAAATTTATACATATCAAAGTTTTTGCGGTCTAGACCTACACGTTCTTGCTTAAAAATAATAGGACCTGGAGAAGTAAGTTTTACCATGATTGCAGAGAAGAGTAAAAGTGGACTTGTAAATATAATGGCAAATAAAGAAAAGACAATATCAAAGCTTCTTTTAAGAAAGCTTTTAAAGAGATTATCTAATGGAATATGCCTTGTATCAATAATTGGTAAGCCATCTAGGTCATCAACATAAGGTTTAGCAGGTACATATTTATAGTAGTAAGGAATAATATGTGTTTTGATACCTGCCTTTTCACATGCTGTAATGATATAGCCTAAGCTAGAGGCATTATTTTCTTCTGTGGCAATCATAACTAGATCAATATAAGTATTTTCTAACAAGTGTGGGAGCTTATTTAAATCACCGAGGATTTTGTGCCCCTTAAAACTAGAAGAGTTAATATGTTTTTCTGTATTTACAACACCTACAATGTTGTACCCCCAGAAGTTATGGTTATCAATTTTACGAATAAGTTTATAAGCAGTTTCTGTAGTGCCTACTATTAAGCAGTGTTTCAGATTATAACCTTTTTTACGATATTTACGCAAAATGAAGCGGACAGAAATTCTACAACAAATTGTAAAAACGCAGTTGTATATGAAAAAGTAAAACAAAATATATCTAGCAAAATTAATTTCCTTTAATAAATAGAGAAATGCCATAAGTGTAAGGACACCAATGGTATTGCAGCCTATAATTTTTGTAGTTTCTTGCGTTAATGATTTAATGCGTTGGGGTTCATACAAATCAAGCCAAGTATAAAGTAAAAGATAAATAGGAACAGTAGCAATGATGAAAGGAAGGGAATCCCTTAAGGTTAAAGTAATTGTACCGTCTTGCATGATGTAAAATCGTGTATAGTATGAGATTAGAAATGATATAAATATAATTACAATATCTAAGAAGACTTGAAGTCCATTAAAGTACTTTTGATTTTCACGAATCATTTTATCCTCCTGTAAGTGTGGTATTTAAAGTTATTATAGCATAAATATACAAAGATTGTGAGATGGCAGAAATAGGGCAAAATATTACCTTCCTTAAAAAGGAATGGTTAATTTTATAGAATATACAGTAAAAGAGTGTTATACTAGGAATAAATATAATATAGGAGTTGAGGTGTTAAGTTTATGGCGTCAAATCAAACGCAAAGCAAACAGCAGAAACTAGAACAGAGAAATTCACTCATAAATAAGATTATGTTTATTCCTATTATAGCAGTACTAGGGATTATACCACTTATAGTAAGATTGCAGATTATTGAGCCAAGCACAGATGTAGCCATTGCCATGGAGACAAGTAAATTTGCAGATTTCTTTTCTAGTTATAAAGCAAGTTTCATTATATTGGCAGCAATAGTGATGCTAGTTATGATGTTTTTATTGATGCAGAAGGATATGATTAAGTTAGATAAATTAACAGTTACATATATGATATGTAGTGGTGTATTTGTACTAACAAGTCTTATTGCCACAGTATGTTCTAGTTATAAGTCATCAGCATGGTGGGGAATTCCAGATCGTTCAGAAGGTATGGTTATTACAGCTTGTTATATCTTGATATTATTATATACTTTGACCGTATTTAGAAAATATGAAAGCTACAAATATATCGTATTGTCTTTAACTGTAGTTGTTACAGTTTCGGCAGTATTAGGTTACTTCCAGTATGTAGGGAAAGACCTTATCGTAAATAATAGTTTTGTACAAGGTTTAGTTATCTCTAAAGCAGATCAAGAGAAGATTGCTGATTTATCAGAGCTGATTGAGAAGGGGACAATGTATGGGACTATGTTCCATTATAATTACTTAGGTTCTTTCGCTGCAATGATGGTACCTTTATTTATAACATTAGCTTTATTTATTAGAGAAAAGAAGAATAAGATCTTTTGTGGTGTTGTAAGTTTATTAGCAGTATTTTTATTATTTGGTAGTACATCAAGAGCAGGTCTTATTGGCTTTGGGCTAGCACTTGTTTGTGGTGTTGTGATTTTTGCGAGAAAGATTATAAAGAAGTGGAAGGTTGTTGGACCAGTTCTTTTATTAGCAGTAGTTGTCGTAGTTGGATTTAATGCAGTTACTAACGGACAAATCTTTAGTAGAATTCCAACACTTGTCAGTGATGTGACGAATTTATTTAGTGGTAGCGATAAGGACTTTAATTATAAAGATCATATTCCAGTAAGAAATGTGATTATAGAAAATGGACAAGCTACTCTTGAAACACAAGAGGATGCTTTAACATTTGTTTCAGATGGTAAGGCTTTATATACACATGATAGAGAAGGTAATCGTGTAGTTTATACAGAAGCTAATGGTGTATATACAACTACAGATACTAGATTTAGCAATATTTCTTATAAAGTAGGACAAACAGAACTATTAAGAGCAGGTGAAACACCAGCACCACTTATTCGTGTTACAGTAAATGGTATTGAGGCCTTTATCTTTAAAGTAGACCCAGTAGAAGGCATTTATGCAATTAATGATATTGCAGAACAAAAGATTGAAATCAAAGATGCACCATTTATCGGTTTCAATGGTAAAGAAAAGTTAGGTTCTGCTAGAGGATATATTTGGTCTAGAAGTTTTCCTCTATTAAAGGATACATGGCTTATTGGAAAAGGACCAGATACATTTGCCTTAGCCTTCCCACAAAATGATATTCTTGCAAAATGGTGGGCATATGATACACCAAATATAATTGTAGATAAGCCACATGATTTATATTTACAATTTGCCATTAATAATGGTGGACTTGCATTATTAGCCTTTCTAGTATTAGTGATCACATATGCAGTGAATTCCTTTAAGCTTTATGCCTTTAGAGGTTTTTATGAAAATAAAGAGATTATAGGAATTGCCACTTTCCTTGCAGTAATAGGATATTTAGGTGCGGGATTCTTCAATGACTCAGTTGTTCCAGTAGCACCTGTTTTCTGGGCTTTACTTGGAACAGGTATGGCAATTAATTATATGATTAATAAAGAAAGAGTAGAAAATGAGCGTAGAGTGCTACATGCTACAATTGATATGAAAACTAAGAAACATCTAGCGAAATAAGCTAGGTGTTTCCTATGCAAAAAGATGGATGCATTTTGCCCATAGTAATAAGGGGTATAAATGCTTCTATCTTTTTGTATAGGAGAGAGGAGAAAAAACTATTTCTTATACAACTATATGAAAGATAAAAAAGTGAGATGCATAGCATAACAGAGAGCTATAAATAATAACAAGGAGAGAAATAGGGCATGAAAGGTATTATTTTAGCAGGTGGATCAGGCACTAGATTATACCCTATTACCAAAGCAATATCCAAACAAATTTTACCCATTTATGATAAACCCATGATTTATTATCCGCTCTCAACACTGATGTTAGCAGGGATTAGAGAAGTACTCATTATTTCTACTAATAGAGATGTGCCAGTGTTTAAAGAGCTTTTAGGTGATGGGACACAGCTGGGTATGCATATAGAGTATGCTGTTCAAGAAGTACCAAGAGGACTAGCAGAGGCTTTTATTATAGGAGAAGAATTTATAGGAGAAGATTCTGTGGCGCTGGTTTTAGGGGACAATGTCTTCTATGGTCAAGGATTTAGTGGTATACTTCAAGAAGCAGTACAGTTAAAAGAAGGTGCCATTATATTTGGACACTATGTGAGAAAACCAGAAGCATTTGGTGTAGTCGAGTTTGATGAGGTAGGTCAAGTGCTTTCAATAGAAGAAAAACCTAAGGTACCTAAGTCTAATTATGCAGTACCAGGGCTTTATTTTTATGATAATGAAGTAATTCGTCTAGCAAAGGCTGTTAAGCCATCTGAAAGAGGTGAGTTAGAGATTACGGACTTACATAAAGCCTACCTTAAGGCAAATAAATTACAAGTGAGATTATTTGGGCGTGGTATGGCATGGTTAGATACAGGAACTTGTGAAGGATTAGCAGAAGCTTCAAATTTTGTACAAACCATTCAGAAAAGACAAGGGCTTTATGTGGCTTGTATCGAAGAAATTGCATATAGACAAGGCTGGATTAGCAAAGCGCACCTAGAGACATTAGGTAGGCAAATGAAAAAGACGGAGTATGGTGCATATTTGTTAAGTCTTATATAGATGATAAGAATTATAAAGAATATAAGAATTGAGATGATTAATATAAGAAATATAATATAAAAAATATGTTTTCCATGACAACGTAAGATAAGGCAGCTAGAGGAGGAGAATATGAGAAATATACTAGTGACTGGTGGAGCCGGATTCATTGGGAGTAACTTTATTGCATATATGCAGAAGCACTACAAATACAATATTATTAATTTAGATAGTTTAACTTATGCAGGAAACTTAGAGAACTTAATGGAAGTGCAAGAAGACTCTCAGTATACTTTTATAAGAGGAGATATAACGGACAAAGCCTTAGTGGAAAGTATCTTCAAAAAATATGAGATAGATGTGGTTATTAATTTTGCAGCAGAGTCTCATGTAGACCGTAGCATAGAAGATCCAGCCATATTTTTAAGAACAAATGTAATAGGGACACAAACTTTACTTGAAGTAGCCAAGCATCATTGGAAGGTTAATGTATTAGATAACCATTGTAGATTATTTAAAGAAGGCAAGAAGTTTATTCAAATTTCAACAGATGAAGTATATGGTACACTTGGGGCAGAAGGATTATTTGCAGAAGAAACACCATTAGCACCTAATAGCCCATATTCTGCATCTAAGGCAAGTGGGGATTTGATAGTACGTGCTTATTACGAAACTTATGGTATGCCAGTGAATATTACGAGATGTTCCAATAATTATGGACCACATCAGCATACAGAGAAATTAATTCCTCTCATAATTTCTAATTGTAAGCATGATAAACCAATCCCTGTGTACGGAGATGGTCAACAGGTAAGAGATTGGTTATATGTAGAAGATCATTGCAGTGCTATAGCTAAAGTTATGCATGAGGGTGAATTAGGTGAAGTCTATAATATCGGCGGCAATAATGAGTGCAGAAATATAGAGATTGTTAAAGAAATACTTAAACAACTGCATAAGGATGAAACACTTATCACCTATGTAAAGGATAGACCTGGTCATGATAGACGCTATGCTATAGATAATACCAAGATTACGACCGAGTTAGGTTGGAGACCGAAGTATGATTTTGAAGAAGGCTTAAAGAAGACAATAGCATGGTATATGTAATACATGATATGCATAACGTATGTCATGTGTAAAGAGAAATAAGTTTAATCAGCTTTTGGATACTTATATAAATACGAAGATAGATGACTAGAAGGAGTGCATCCAGATATGAAGCAGAATATCAAGAATTTCTTGAAGTATAAGGACTTATTAATTGAACTTATTATCAAGGATATTAAGTTGAAGTACAAGAATTCTATTTTAGGAATATTATGGAGTATGTTAGATCCACTACTCACAATGATTGTATTAACTATTGTGTTTGGTGCAATCTTTAAAAGAGATATTCCAAACTTTCCCGTATATGTATTAATAGGAAGATTAGTTTATTCTTTCTTTTCACAAAGTACAAATGGTGCTATGGAAGCAATATTATCAAATAAGCAGTTAATCAAGAAAATTTATGTACCTAAATATTTCTTCCCACTAGCAAGGGTATGTTCTACATTTGTTACCTTTATCATTTCATTTATTCCATTAATAGCTGTAATGTTTATAACAAAGGTATCATTCCATAAGGTGAATGTGTTAATTATTTTCCCTCTTATTTACTTACTGGTTATTAGCTTAGGAATAGGGCTTATATTATGTACAATTCGTGTGTTTTTCGGAGATATAAAACATTTATACTCTGTACTTTTATTAATGTTAATGTATATGACCCCAATATTCTATCCGGCAGATATTATTGCAGAGAAGTTTGTTAGTTTTGTAAAACTAAATCCATTATTTACTTTAGTAAATATGTTTAGAGATGTACTCATGTACAATACAGTGCCAAGTTTAGAAAGTCATTTAATTTGTCTTACTTATTCAGTAATCTATATGGTAATTGGCTTTGTGACATTTTATAAAGTACAGGATAAGTTTATACTTCATATTTAGTGAGGAGAAAGTATATGGACAAGCAAATTGCAATTAAAGTAGAAAATGTAGGGATGACATTTAGAATAGTCAACAAAAAAACAAAGTCTCTCAAAAACTATATAATCCAGAGAATAAAACAACAAATTACCTATAAAGAATTTAAGGCCTTACAAAATGTAAATTTTGAAGTTTATAAAGGTGAGGTTGTAGGCTTAGTAGGTTTAAATGGTGCAGGGAAAAGTACACTCTTTAAAATTATAGCAGGTGTGCTGAAGCCAACTTGTGGGACAGTCGTAAAACATGGGTCAGTAGCACCGCTTATTGAACTAGGTGCAGGATTTAATGGTGAGCTTTCCGGGATAGAAAATATTTATCTAAATGGCTTGCTATTAGGTTATAGTAAGAAATTTATTAAGGAAAAAATAAATGAAATTATAGAGTTTGCAGATATAGGTGATTTCATTTATAACCCAGTGAACAATTATTCATCAGGGATGAAGGCAAGACTTGGATTTGCCATTGCAACGGTTGTAAGGCCAGATATTTTAATAGTAGATGAAGTGTTATCTGTAGGGGATTATAAATTTAAAGAAAAATGTGAGGCTAGAATTAATGAGATGATTCAAGGCGGCACAACAGTGCTTATCGTATCTCATTCAGACTCTTTGATTAAAAAGATTTGTACAAAGGTGGTCTGGTTAGAAAAAGGTCAAGTTAAAGAAATAGGTGAACCTCAAGTAGTTTTAGCGAAATATAGTGGGGAATAATTTACTTTAGATAAGCTACGTAAGATTAAAAATGACTAATGAGAAGTAGACTAGAGAGAAAGCAGGGTATTAAAGAAAAATGAGTATTAAAAAGGTTGCTAATGTTAGCAAGCAGATGATTAAGCAATACATTAAAGATGGTAATTTTAGAAGAAATAATAGATATAGTAGATATTACGAAAATTATCCTATTAGAAATAATTATATTTTATATGAGACACGAGATGGCAAGAGTATGACTTGTAACCCGTATGCTATTTTTAAATATTTATTAAATGCACCAGAGTATAAGGATTATATTCATGTGTGGTCTATTGATAAATTAAAAGAAAATGGTCATCTCATTGAGGAGTATAAAGGATATAAAAATGTAAAGTTTATAAATAGAAATTCTAGAGAGTATTTAAAGTACCTAGCAAGCTGTAAATATTTAATTAACAATAGTTCATTCCCAAACTTTTTTCAAGCTAAAGAAGAACAGATCTATATTAATACTTGGCATGGCACACCACTAAAGTATATGGGAAGGGATATTCCAGGAACACCAACACAGCTTAAGAATATTTTAAGAAACTTTTTACAAACAAAGTATATGCTCATGCCTAATGCACATACAACAGATGTTTTTGTAAGAAGCTATCAATTAGATGGTCTTTATGAGGGAAGTATTTTAGAAACTGGCTATCCTAGAAATGACTTGACCTTAAACCTAGACCAACAAGCATATCGTCAGAAGTTAAGCCGATTAGGGATTAAAGTAGATAAAAAGATTGTGTTATATGCACCAACTTGGAAAGGAAGTAATGTGCATAAACCTAAAAATGAAGCAGATGATATCATTCAATTTATTATGGAACTACAATCTAAAATAGATTCAAGTGAGTATAATGTTTTAGTTAAAGTACATCCTTTTATATATAAATATATTAAGAATAGAGAAGAAATCAGAGATATTTGTATACCAGATTATTTAGATACTAATGAGATTTTAGGGGTAGTGGATATACTTATTACGGATTATTCAAGTATATTCTTTGACTTTTTAATTACCAAGAAGCCAATTTTATTTTATATGAAGGATGAAAAAGAGTACCAAGAAGAACGTGGTATGTATTTAAGCAACAAAGAATTACCTGGTCCAGTAGCTTATAGGGTGAATGAATTAGCAGACCTTATTAACCAGATTAATAAGGTTGAAGTGGAGTATGCAGACTTATATAACACTATGAGAGAACGTTTTTGTAAGTATGATGATGGTAATGTAACTGAAAGAGTTGTACGTACTATCTTTAAGGAAGAAAAAAATGTTTGCAAGGAAATAGTGGGATTAGGTAAAAAGAAAGAAAAACTATTAATTTATGGTGGTGGATTCTTTAATAATGGAATTACAGTTTCATTAATTAATTTATTAGACCATATTAATTATGATAAATATGATATAACAGTTTTAACAGCAGATACAGCAGATAAGGCTAAATTAAAAAATATTAATAAGTTAGACCCTAGAGTAAGATTATTATTTAGAACTGGGACATTTAATATTACTATTTTGGAAAGATTAAAGGAAAAGTATATTTTGCACAAAGGTGTTTATACAGACTTCCAAAAGAAAATGTATCCTAAAAAAGCGTATGCAAGAGAATATAAACGAATAGTAGGGCATAGTGAATTTGACTACATTATTGATTACAGTGGTTATTCTATGTTTTGGGATAATATTATTTTAGAGGGGGAAGCAAGGCAAAAGATTATTTATTTACATAATAATATGCCTGCGGAACTTTATAAGAAGGATAAAGGGCGATATGTTCATCTTATGAATTTAACAGGTGTTTTCTCTAGATATAAGGAGTTTGATAAGTTAGTATCCGTAACAGAAAGTTGTAAGGAAGCTAACGAAGAAGGTCTAATGCATGTGAGTGACAAAGCACAACATTATTATTTAAACAATCCTGTAAACTATGAGAAAATAATAAGAATGGCAAATGAATATGAATCAATAACTATAGAAGATGAACAGCATATGGTATTAGTAGATAATGAAAGTATACTCAAAAGAAAGTTAGAGCTTTTAAAAATGCCATCTAAGCAATATATCAACTTCTTAAACATAGGTAGATTATCAGAAGAAAAGGGTCAATTTAAATTAATTGAAGCCTTTAAAATGGTTACAGAGCGACATGAACTAGCCCGTTTGTACATTATGGGTGAAGGTAATTTGAGAAAACAGATTACAGGATTAATTAAATCACTTAGTTTAGAAGATAAGGTATTTTTAGTAGGACAATTAGATAATCCATATGCCTTTTTAAAGCAGTGTGATTGCTTTGTTCTATCATCAAATCATGAGGGACAAGGACTTGTAGTTTTAGAATCAATGATTTTAGATGTACCCGTTATTTCTACAGATATACCAGGTCCAAGAAGTTTATTAGAGGGTGGATATGGTGAATTAGTAGATAACTCGCCTGAAGCCCTACGAGAAGCAATGGAGAGATTCATAAAAGATAGTAGTAAGCATAAAGCATTTGATTACAAGACATATAACGAGAAAACAATGCATAAATTTTATCAGCTATTAGAGGAGAAATAAGTTATGAAAGACAGAAAAGTAGTACTAACATATGGCACATTCGATTTATTGCATAAAGGGCATGTTAGACTCTTAAAGAGAGCAAAGACATTAGGTGATCATTTGATTGTCGCTATATCATCAGATGAATTTAATGCAATAAAAGGAAAAAAATCTTATTTTTCTTATGAAGACAGAAAAGAAATTTTAGAAGCTATGCACATGGTGGATGAAGTTATTCCAGAGACATGTTGGGATCAAAAGATAGAAGATGTTAAAAAGCATAACGTAGATATATTTGTTATGGGAAGTGACTGGGAAGGAAAGTTTGATTTCTTAAAAGAGTACTGTGAGGTTATTTACTTACCACGTACAGAAGGAATATCTGCCACTAAAATTAAAGATGATTTAAATAAATCAAATTACGTTCAGCCAAATCAAATGTAATATGAAAACTCAAATAATAAGTGGTATAAAAAAGTATATAAAACAAATGATGTTAGGAGTATATAATACGATGTATTATATACTCCCTCTTGATGAAAATATCATTTTGTTTGAAAGCAGTGTGGGACGCAACTACACAGGTAATCCAAAGGTAATATATGAAAAATTAGTGGCAGAAAAACTAGATAAAAAATATAAGTGTGTATGGATACTAGAAGATATTAGAGAAGAAATTACAGGCAATTGCATCAAAATAAAAAGGCAACGTTTTAAATATTTTTACTATATGAGTAGAGCTAAATTTTGGGTGATGGATTCCAGGCAACCTAGGTATCTTAAGAAGAAAAAAGGAAATGTATATATTCAAACTTGGCATGGTACTCCTCTTAAAAAACTAGGTTTAGATATGAGTTTTGTCAATATGGGTGGTTATCAAGATATAGAAGAATATACGCATATTTTTAAGCAAAATACAAGTAGATGGGATTACTTGATTTCTCAAAATAGATATTCTACCAATATATTTCAGTCTGCATTTGCCTTTAACAAAGAGGTGCTAGAAATTGGCTATCCTAGAAATGATGTACTGATTAATTATACGGCTAAGCAGGTAGAAATTATTAAAGAAAAATTAAATTTACCAAAAGATAAGAAGATTTTACTGTATGCACCAACATGGCGTGATAATGATTATGATGCATTAGGACATTATAAGTTTAATTTACCTATTGATTTAGAAGCATTTCAAAAAGAGTTAGGTGCAGAGTATTATCTCTTATTAAAACCCCACTATCTCATAGCAGATCAAATCAGTATAGCTGGTTATGAAGACTATGTAGGTCTTTGTAATATTCAGCAAGATATTCAGGAACTTTATTTGGTTGCTGATGCACTTATTACAGATTATTCTTCGGTGATGTTTGATTATAGCATTTTAGAAAGACCAATCCTCTTTTATATGTATGACATGGAGACTTATAAAAGTGAAGTGAGAGAATTTTACTTTGATATTTTACAAGAAGCCCCAGGACCTATTGTAACAACCGATGTAGAACTATTTAAATGTATTAAGAATTTAGAAATACAATCGGCAGAGTATAAGGTGAAGTATAAAACTTTTAAACAAAAATATACATCTCTGGATAATGGTCAGGCAGCAGATGAAATTGTAAAACTCATAAAGAGACATAGTAGGTAGGTGAGAAGATGAAACAAGTACTTTATGTAATTTATGCAGTATTGTTTTATATATACAGTGTGCTACCTATTAATAAAAAGAAGACAACATTTATTATGACACATGATGAAAGCATTAATGGCAATATTATGAGAATGTATCAAAAAGTAAAAGAAGAACAACCGGATGCAGTATGTCAGTTTGTTACAAAGAAAAAATTAAAGCAGGTAAAAGGCTTAAGGCGTTTGGTGGAAGAAGTTAAGTTTATGATGACATCGGCATATCATTTAGCCACAGCTAAAACTATTTTTTTAGATAATGTCTTTTTACCTATGGCATTTATGCATTTTAAGAAAGAGGTAAAGATTATACAACTTTGGCATGGTTGTAATACACTCAAGAAGTTTGGACAGCTAAGTAATACAGGGCGACTTAAAGTTTTAGAAAAAAAGGCTAACAGTCGTTATACCCATGTGATTACAAGCTCAGAAAAGATGAATTACCTTCACCAAGAGGCTTTTGGAGTGAGCAGTCATAAGATTCATGCTTTAGGATTACCAAGAATGGATAGTTTATTTGCATCATCAGAGGTACATCAAAAAGAAAAAGACATATTTTATGCAACCTATCCACAAGTGAGAGGAAAACAGGTTGTTCTATATGCACCTACATTTAGAGATAATGACTTAGGAGTAAAAGATATAAATCAAAATCTAATAGAAGTAGCCCAGGCATTATCTGATGACTATATCATACTGACTAAATATCATCCATTTGTATGTCAGAATTATAGGGGACAAAATCATTTTAAATGTATTGATGTTTCAAACTATGATGACTTAAATCGATTGTTATTAGTAGCAGATGTCCTTATAACAGATTACTCTTCAATTATTTTTGAATATGCAATTTTAAATAAGCCTATGATTTTTTATGCTTATGATGAGAAAGAGTATGCACATAAAATTAGAGGATTTTACCATAAATATGCAGAGTATGTACCAGGGATAATTATAAGAAGTAAAAGTGAACTTATAAAATGCCTTAAGAATAAAGATTATTTGAATCATGCATATGAAAACTTTGTAGGGAGCTACTTAGAGTATAAAGATAATAAGTCAGCAGACAGGATATACAATGAAATCTATAGGTAGAAAATAAAAGGAGGCAGGAGATGATTTCTATCATTATTCCTAATTACAATGGAAATAAGTATTTAAGACCATGTTTAGATGCTGTATATACCCAAAGTTTTAAGGACTTTGAATTAATCATCATAGATAATGCCTCTACAGATGGCACTTATGAGTGGTTAAAGGAATATCCAGATATTAAGTTTAAAAGGCTGAATAAAAATTATGGTTTTAGCAGAGCTGTAAATGAAGGAATTTATTTGGCTAAGGGTGAGTATGTATTACTTCTAAATAATGATACCATTATGGAACCTGATTTCTTAGAAGAAATCCTTAAAGAAATGGAAGCCCATCCTAAAGCCTTTGCAGTATGTAGTAAGATGATTCAATATCATGAACCAGAACTTATAGATGATGCGGGTGATGAATATACTTTGATGGGCTGGACACGTAAAAGAGGAGATGGAGAATCCGTTTCAAAGTATACAATTTCAGAGGATGTATTTAGTGCCTGTGCTGGTGCGGCTTTATATCGCAAGGCAGTATTTGAGGAAATTGGATATTTCGATGAGAACTTCTTTGCGTATATGGAAGATGTAGATATTTCTTATCGTGCAAGAGTATATGGTTATGAAAATAGATATTGTGCTAAAGCAAAGATTTATCACATTGGCAGTGCTACATCTGGGAGCAGATACAATGCATTTAAAGTAAGATTGGCAGCACAAAATAATATATATGTACCTTATAAAAATATGCCATTTATACAACTTATTTTAAATAGCCCATTTTTAATAGTTGGTTATTTGATAAAGTATGTATTCTTTATCAAAAAGGGGTTAGGACAGGCTTATAAGGAAGGTCTTATAAACGGCCTTAAAGGAATAAAGCATATAAAGAAAGTACCATTTAAATGGTCACATATTTTTTACTATATATATATAGAAGGAATGCTGATTAAAAACACTGTAAGATTAGGTGCAGACTTACTAAAAAGATAAATATACTAAAAAAAGTAAAAGAAGAACTGTATTTACTCATGTATGTGAGTAGGTGCAGTTTTTTTGTTGATTATTTTGGTAAAGACAGTATTAGTTTTTGTCTTATGAGTAGAGTGGGTATAAAAAGTAATTAGAGCAACAAATAATGTAAAATATACTATATTATAAAAATATAGAATAAAAAGTCATAGTGTGATAATATATATACGTGTTAAATTTTGAATGATTAAAACTAAAAGGATTTATGAGGGGGATATACCAATGAAGGGAATTATACTGGCAGGTGGTTCTGGTACCAGGCTTTATCCGATTACCAAAGCAGTATCAAAACAAATATTACCTATTTATGATAAACCGATGATTTACTATCCACTATCTACATTAATGTTAGCTGGCATTAATGAAGTACTCATTATTTCTACACCAAGAGATTTACCAGTATTTGAAGAATTACTAGGAGATGGTAGTTGGTTAGGAATGAAAATTGAATATGCAGTACAAGAAGCACCAAATGGTTTAGCAGAGGCATTTATTATAGGTGAAAGGTTCATTGGAGATGACAGTGTAGCATTAGTCTTGGGTGATAATATCTTCTATGGCAAAGGCTTTACAGGAACATTACAAAATGCAGCTAAGTTACAAGAAGGTGCTGTTATCTTTGGTTACTATGTAAGTAATCCACAAGCCTTTGGTGTAGTAGAATTTGATAGAGAGTGGAATGTATTATCTATAGAAGAGAAGCCTAAAGAACCTAAATCGAATTATGCAGTGCCAGGGCTTTATTTCTATGATAATGAAGTTGTAAAAATTGCTAAAACTATTACCCCTTCAGCAAGAGGTGAATTAGAGATTACGGCAGTGAATGAAGCTTATCTGAAACAAAATAAGTTAAAGGTAGAGCTTTTTGGACGTGGTATGGCATGGCTAGACACAGGAACCTGCGAAGGACTAACAGAAGCAGCAAGTTTTGTACAGGCCATTCAAAATCGTCAATCGCTTTATGTAGCATGTATTGAAGAGATTGCCTATAGGCAAGGCTGGATTACTAGAGAAGAGCTTATCCATTTAGCAGAGCCAATGTTAAAGACAGAGTATGGTCAGTATATGATGCAGATTGCTAATGAAAAACAGATAAGGTAAATAGAGATAGAGAGAAATATCGAGACATTATTTTTGTAAATTAAGGGAGGATATTATGAAAAATATATTAGTTACAGGTGGCGCAGGATTTATTGGAAGTAACTTTGTGAAATACATGTTAGAGGCGTATGATTACAATATTGTTAATATTGATAGCCTGACATATGCAGGAAACTTAGAGAATTT
Organism: Cellulosilyticum sp.; assembly: GCA_045612745.1. Taxonomy (GTDB): domain Bacteria; phylum Bacillota; class Clostridia; order Lachnospirales; family Cellulosilyticaceae; genus Cellulosilyticum. Next base: position 18,023 of record JAZKZQ010000250.1, read on the forward strand.
AAAAGAGGTAGAAAACAATCCTCACTACACCTTTGTAAAAGGAGATATTAGAGACCGTGAGATTTTAGATAAAATCTTTAAGGAACATGATATTGATACAGTTGTTAACTTCGCAGCAGAATCACATGTAGATCGTAGTATTGAAGATCCTGAAATCTTCCTTAGTACAAATATTTTAGGGACACAAGCACTCCTTGATACTGCTAAAAAATATTGGAAAGTAAATCCAGAGGATAAACATTGCCGTTTATTTAAAGAAGGTGTGAAATATCTACAAGTATCAACAGATGAAGTATATGGTACATTAGGCAAGGAAGGAATGTTTACAGAAACAACACCACTTGCACCAAATAGTCCATACTCTGCTTCAAAAACAGGAGCAGACCTTATTGTAAGAGCTTATCACGAAACCTTTGGTATGCCTATCAATATTACAAGATGTTCTAATAATTATGGCCCATATCAATTCCCAGAAAAACTTATTCCACTTATGATTAACAACTGCCTCAATAATAGAGACTTACCTGTATACGGAGATGGTATGCAAATTCGTGACTGGCTTCATGTAAAAGATCACTGCACAGGTATTAGTACTGTACTTCATAAAGGGAAAGTGGGTGAAGTATATAATATCGGTGGCAATAATGAGAAAGCAAATATTGAGATTGTTAAATTGATTATTAGTAACTTAGGAAAATCAGAAGAACTTATTAAATATGTGCAAGATAGACCAGGACATGATAGAAGATATGCTATTGATAATAGCAAGATTACTAGAGAGTTAGGTTGGAGCCCAAGTTATACATTTGAAGAAGGTATTAAAGAGACTATTGAATGGTATTTGGCAAATGGTGAGTGGATGGAGAAAATCGTGAGTGGTGATTATATGAAATATTATGAAGAGATGTACAGATAGGAAGATAAATTTCATATCATATAGAAGTATCAATCCCTCATAGTTAAATGTGGAAATTGATAAGGGAGAGATGATGGTTTATGAAAGATAAATTAATAAAAAAAATAATAGCGGGATTAGCAATTATTATTGCTAATCTCCTTATACTATGTTATACAATGCCTGAAGGTAGGCAGGATTTGAAATTACAGTATAAAGTTACTGCCAATCAAGAAACGACATATCAATTATTTTATAGTAAAGATGGTGTGTTTGGACAGTATGTAGAGGATCAACCCTATAAAAGTATTAATAAAGAAGTTACATTGACATACCATTTTCCGCAAACAGTACAGCATATCAGACTAGATTTAGGAGAGAAGGCAGCAGAGATAAAACTTTCTCAAGTAGAGTTAAGTTACTACAATCAAACAATAGATATTACTGATTTAATAGGCACAAGTGATGAAGCAGAAATGCATGATATAGGAATTTTACAAGAAGATGAAAATGGATATTTCATTACTTCAGAAGGTATTGACCCATTTATAACAATTCATTTAAATGATATACAAGCTTCTATTATAGAAAAAGGAAATAATCTAATCAGTTGGGTAAGTAAAGGAATATTCCTGGTGATATTTAATATGATAGTCCTTGTAGCATATAAAAAGCGTCATATGCTTAATGAATTAAGTGGAGAATTGTATAGAAGTAGGATGCTTTTATGGAATCTAGCAAAAAATGATTTTAAAACAAAGTATGCAGGTTCATACTTAGGTATCACTTGGGCATTTGTACAACCAATAGTAACTGTATTAGTTTATTGGTTTGTATTTCAAGTCGGATTTAGGTCAGGAGATGTAGGAAACTTTCCTTTTGTACTCTGGTTAGTAACAGGGATTGTTCCATGGTTCTTTTTTTCAGATGCACTTACTAATGCGACAAATAGTATGCTGGAGTATAGCTATTTAGTAAAAAAAGTAGTCTTTAAAATTAGTATACTACCTATAGTAAAAATTATATCAGCTTTATTTGTGCATGCCTTTTTTATTTGTTTTACAATCATTCTATTTATTCTCTATGGTTATAAGCCCAATATTTATATGTTACAAGTTATTTATTATACAGTATGTATGTTTATATTAGTATTAGGAATTTCCTATGCGACATGTGCCATTGTAATCTTCTTTAAAGATTTGGGACAAATCATCAATATATTTTTACAAGTAGGGATGTGGATGACACCTATTATGTGGAAATATGACATGGTAGGAGAGCAATATCAGTGGATTTTAAAACTTAATCCAATGTATTACATAGTGGAAGGTTATAGAGATTCTCTTATTCATCAAATAGGCTTTTGGCATAGATTTAATCAAACGATTTATTTCTGGATTGTAGCATTAGGGGTATTTGCTATTGGTACAGTGATTTTTAAACGATTAAAAATACATTTTGCAGATGTATTGTAGAAAGGGATAAGGCATATGGAAGATGTGGCAATAAAAGTTGAGGGATTGAGCAAATTATATAAGCTTTATGATAACCCCATGGATAGACTAAAAGAATCCTTAAGTTTATCTAAGAAGATATATTTCAAAGAGCATTATGCTTTAAAAAATATAAATTTTGAAGTTAAAAAAGGTGATGCAGTAGGTATTTTAGGTAAAAATGGTTCTGGTAAGTCAACATTATTAAAGATTTTAACAGGTGTTTTAAACGAAACGGAAGGATCAAAAGTTATTAATGGTAAGATTTCTGCTATTTTAGAATTAGGAGCAGGATTTAATCCTGAGTATACAGGGATAGAAAACGTATATCTCAATGGCACAATGATGGGATATTCAAAAGAACAGATGGAAGAAAGAATTCCTAGGATTATAGAATTTGCAGATATAGGTGAATTTATTAATCAACCAGTAAAAACCTATTCTAGTGGGATGTTTGCCAGGCTTGCCTTTGCAGTAGCTATTAATGTAGAGCCAGATATCTTGATTGTAGATGAGGCATTAGCTGTTGGAGATACTAGATTTCAGATGAAATGTATTGAAAAGATGAAAAGTCTTAAAGAAAGTAATACAACTATTTTATTTGTATCTCATGCTATAGAACAAGTGAAAAGATTTTGTAATGAAGCGATATGGATAGATCGTGGAGAGATTAAACAAACGGGATTAGCTAGTGAGGTATGCGATATATATGAGTCATTTATGAGAAATGGAGAGGTTAAACAAGAAATAGCATTAGAGAAGGAACAAGATGGGCATATTCAAGCAGAGGAAGTAGAACTTATTAGGCCTAATGAAGATATATTAGCATCAATTATAGATGTAGAACTAAGTAAAGATAAGTTAAAAACGTTTGATGCACTAGAAGTTAGTGTAACATATGAAGTTTATGAAGAAAAAATAGAAGGATTTTTATTAGGTGTAGCTATTTATACGCCAGATAGGGACTATATATTTGGGCCAAATACATATCTCGATAAAGTAGCAGTTCCCAATGTGAAAGGAAGACATAAAGTAAGATATAGAATCCCGAAAATGACACTATTAGGTGGAATTTATAATATTGATGTAGGTATATTTAATAATGAAGGAATTGTTAATTTAGATTACAAGAGCGATATTAAGTCATTTACTATCACCAATGAATACTTTACAGAGGGACAAATATATATTGAGCATAACTGGGAGGTGATCAAATGATAGAGGTGTTATTTGATCAATACCAAAGATATAAGAAGACGCAAGAAATTATTAACGAACTAAGAAATAAAAGTGAAAGCTTTAATATTTTAGAAGTTGGTGCAAATGAACATAGAAACCTAGAAAAGTTTTTATCAAATGATAAGATTACATATTTAGATATTCATTTAGATGAAGAGTTTCAAAATGATCCTCAATATATACTGGGAGATGCAACACAAATGGAATTAGCTGATGATAGCTATGACTTTGTTGTAGCATTAGATGTATTTGAACATATTCCGGTTGAAAGAAGAAAGAATTTCATTGATGAAATAAATAGAGTAGGTAAAAAAGGTTTTATATTAATGGGGCCTTTTGATACAGAAGGTGTAGCAGATGCCGAGAAGAATATTAATGCTTTTTTTAAAGGCTTAGTAGGTAATGATCATCCATGGTTAGCTGAGCATATTCAAAATGGATTACCTAATTGGAAGGCAACATTAGCATACTTAAAAGAAGAAAATATTAATTATACATGTTTGGAACATGGTTCTATAAATGTATGGGAAAATTTAATGCGTTATCATTTTTTATCTGTATATAGTAATGCAGTACTATCAGAAGTAAATGTAATTAATCAGTTCTATAACGAAAAAGTATATCCAAGAGATATAGAAGGTAGATGTTATAGAAAAATTATAGTAGGGAGTAAAGGTATAGTACCAGATATAGCGCATATAGATAAAGTTAAACAAAATGATTTAAGAGAATTTAATTTAGTTGAAGCTAAGTTTTATCAAAAATTATGTGATGCATATGAAAATAATGAAATTATTACTTTAAAAGATAATCATATTAGTAACTTAGAGCAGGTTATTAATATTAAGGAAGCCCAAGTTAAAAAATTAGAACAAGTTATACAACTAAAGAATGATCATATTAATAATATTGAAGGAAATCTTAAGTTAAAAGATGATCATATCAATAATATTGAAGAAAACCTTAAGTTAAAAGATGATCATATCAATAATATTGAAGGAAACCTTAGATTAAAAGATGACTATATAAAAAATATAGAAACCAGTCTTAAAGATAAAGATAATCATATAAAAAATATTGAAGTAACTTTAACTGAAAAAGAAAATTATATATGTAATATAGAACAGGCTATTAAAGATAAAGAAAATCATATCAAAAATATTGAAGACCTAGTGCGACAAAATAAGAATGAGCTACAGTTAAAAGATAATCATATTAGTAATATTAATAGTGAGAATAAAGCATTAAATGATGAGATAGAGAGATTACGTCGTATACAGGAAGAGTATAGAAGCGAACTAGATGCTATATATAGTACATCAATAGGAAAGGTATTGAGAAAGTTAGTAAATAGAAAGAGATAGGGATTATATTTATGAATAAGTTTAAAGGCAAATATAATATTGATGAGGTATCACTAAGTACAGGAAATAAAGTGGTAGTAAGTGGCTGGCTTATATGTGATACAGATTATGAATTACAAATTATTATAGGGAATGACAAAAAGGTACCTATTAATAAAAAAAGTGTAGAACGTATTGATGTGCAAGATATAATGCAGTTAGATAATCCAATGTGTGGATTTAGAGAAGAAATTGTAATTCAAGACAAAAATTTTGAGATGATTGAAATACAAGTATTGTATCACGGGAAGTGGCTAACTTTATATCAAAAAGATGCTGTAACGTTGATGCAAGAGAGTGATTTTATTATACATAATATAGATAGCACAATTTTACAAAAAGATAGAGTGATTATACATGGTTGGGTATTTTCTAAATTTGGAGATGTACCCCAAATAAAGGTACCTGATAGTAGACAGCATAAGATAGAAATCAAAGAACGTCAAGATGTTTATAATGCATATCGTAATATTATAACTCATAATAAAGTTGGTTTTGAGATAGTTATTGAAAAGCCATTAAAGAAGATAATGGAAATAGAGTATAGTATTAGTCAATATATAGTAAAGGATATTATTAATATTGGTTTGCTTAAGAAACAAAGAAACAGACAACGATGGGACAAGATAGTTGCATTAATTAAGTTAGCTAATATAAATAAGGTGAAAAAGGCTATAACATATTTAAAAAATAATGGTTTACAAGGACTTGTTGAAAAATTAAATAGTGTATTAAAGGAAAATGAGGGCTATACAAAATGGATAGCTAATCAGATACCTACTCAAGATGAATTAGAGCAACAACGTCAGTATAAGTTTGAATATGAACCACTTATTAGTATTGTTGTACCAACTTATAATACGCCTAAGCATTTTCTGATTGAGATGATTGATTCGGTAATAGACCAATCGTATAGCAATTGGGAGTTATGTATTGCAGATGGAAATAGTCAAACTTCGGATACGATTAAGTTATTAAGAGAATATATGCAAGAGGATAAGCGTATTAAAGTAAGATTTTTAGAAGAAAACTTAGGTATTTCGGGTAATACTAATGCATGTTTAGAGTTGGCTACTGGAGAATATATTGGGTTATTTGATCATGATGATTTATTAACTCCAAATGCATTATATGAAGTAGTTAAAGTGTTAAATGAAGATAAAACATTGGATTTTATCTATAGTGATGAAGATAAAACGGATGAAGAAGGTAAAGAGTTTTTCGAGCCACACTTTAAACCAGATTGGTCTCCTGATACATTAAGAAGTTATAACTATATTTGTCACTTTACAGTATTTAGAAGAAGTTTACTTGAAAAAGTGGGTAATTTTAATAAAGCATTTGATGGTAGTCAAGATTATGATTTATTCTTGAGACTTACAGAAGAGACTTCAAGGATTTATCATATTTCAAAGATTTTATATCATTGGCGTGTACATAGAAATTCTACAGCAGGTAGCTTAGGTGCAAAAGAATATACAGTAGATGCAGCAAGAAGAGCGTTGCAAGCACATTTAGATCGTCAAGGAATAAAAGGGAAAATTGAATCTGGTTTAATAGTTGGAACCCATCGTGTAAATTATGAGATTAAAGGTAATCCTAAAGTTTCTATTATTATTCCTACTAAAGACCATATTGATGATTTAAGTCAATGTATAAACTCTATTAGGCAGTCTACATATTCAAATTATGAAATAGTAATCGTAGAAAATAATAGTACTGAAGAAACTACTTTTAAGTATTATGAAGATATAAAAAAAGAAGATGACATTAAAGTTGTAGTATGGGAAAAAGGATTTAATTATTCAGCTATTAATAACTATGGTATACAGTTTGCAGAAGGTGAATATTTCATTTTATTAAATAATGATATAGAAATTATTACGCCGAATTGGATAGAAGAAATGCTGATGCATTGTCAAAGAGAAGAGGTTGGCATAGTTGGTGCAAAACTTTATTATCCAGATGATACAATTCAACATGCAGGTGTAATTATTGGAATAGGTGGTGTAGCAGGTCACTCACACAAATATTTTACAAGAGATGACAATGGTTACTTTAGTAGATTAAAAATCATACAAAATTTGAGTGCAGTGACAGCAGCATGTTTAATGGTAAGAAAAGATGTTTATGAGAGTGTTAATGGTTTAGATGAAGCATTTAAAGTAGCATTTAACGATGTAGATTTCTGCTTAAGAGTAAGAGAAAAGGATAAACTAGTAATATTTACACCATATGTAGAAGCTTATCATCATGAATCTAAATCGAGAGGTGCTGAGGATACTCCAGAGAAGGTAGAACGTTTTCAAGGAGAGGTAAAACGATTTTATTCTAGATGGGGAGAGTATAGGAAAGATCCGTATTATAATGTAAATTTAACTAAAAATAGTGAAGATTTTACTATATGTAATGAGCAATAAAAATAGGGATGACGATGAGCTTATAAGAAGCAGAGTAGGTATGCCCTTAGAATAAAGTGCAAAAACAAGAGATAGAATATTATAGGAGAAGACATGAAAAAGATTAAGACAATATGGCTGGTAATTCCTTGTTATAATGAAGAAGCAGTATTACCAGAAACATCTAAACAGTTACATGTAATAATGAGTGATTTGATTAATAGGAAAAAAATATCATTAGATAGCAGAGTGGCATTTGTCAATGATGGTTCAAAGGATAAGACTTGGGAGATAATAAATAAGTTGCATAATGAAAATAAGCTCTTTTCTGGTATTAATCTAGCGCATAATAGAGGACATCAGAATGCCTTGTTAGCGGGATTAATGGTGGCAAAAGAACATGCAGATGCAGTGATTTCTCTAGATGCTGACTTACAAGATGATGTGGGTGTGATAGAAAAGTTCATTGATAAATATTATGAAGGATGTGATATTGTATATGGTGTAAGGTCTTCAAGAAAGACAGATACACCATTTAAGCGTGTTACAGCACAAGGGTTTTATAAATTTATGCAATTTATGGGTGTAGATATTATACCAGATCATGCGGACTATCGTTTAATGAGTAAAGTAGCTTTAGAAGGGTTAGAGAAATTTAAAGAGGTTAATCTCTTTTTAAGAGGAATAGTACCAATGATAGGATATAAGACAGACATTGTTACATATGAGAGGCATGAGAGGTTTGCAGGTGAATCAAAGTATCCATTAAAAAAGATGATTTCATTTGCAGTAGATGGTATTACATCATTAAGTATAAAACCCATTAGAATGATTACTACATTAGGAATTACTATATTTACAGTAAGTATATTAATGCTTATTTATTTTATAATAATCTATTTAATGGGGCATACAGTTCAAGGATGGACAACAATTGTTACATCTGTATGGGCTATTGGAGGATTACAATTATTAGCTATTGGTATAATTGGCGAGTATGTAGGAAAAGTGTATTTAGAGACTAAAGCAAGACCAAGATATATTATATGGGAAGTGTTAAATTCGAATGATGATATTAACTTATAATAGACTTTAAATGTTTCTTTTTTGTATAAGATTCAAAGGTGGATAAGCTGAGGAGAAGATTAATGAAAGAAGTAAAGATAGCAAGGATATTGAAGTGGGGACTATTAGGAATGATAGCAACAATCTATTTAATATGGATGCAAGTTATTCCTTTTGACCACGCACCTGATGAGTATGGTCGATATTTAGTGCCTAAGTTTATTTTTGAGAATGGATATTTACCTCAAGGAGGAGAAGAAAGTATTAGAATACCTGGCTGGGGGTTTTCATATGCACTTACGCCTTTCTTAGGAGGAATAATAAGTAGTATATTTATGAAGGCCTATAGTATAATCGGTGGAAATGTAGATAAATTATATTTAGCAGCTCGGTTAGCAAGTGTTTGTTGTGGTATAGGGACTGCCTATTTTGCACTTAAAATAGGAGAAGAAACTGTAGGAGGGAGATATAAGTATGTATTTGCCGGTCTAATAGCATTTTGGCCACAGTTTACATTTGTTTCTGCATATGTAAATAATGATGTACTAGCAGTATTTTCAATTAGTGTTATAGTCTATTATTGGATAAAAGGTATTAAAAGTGAATGGTCAATTAGAACATGCATAGGATTAGGAGTAGGCATTAGTATTTGTGCATTGGCTTACTATAATGCATATGGATTTATACTTTGCAGTATAATTTTATTTATTGGCTCCAATCTATTAATGAAGCATAGTTGGAAGGAGATTTTTAAGCTAGGTGGCATTGTGTCTGCTGTTATTATTGTTTTAAGTGGCTGGTGGTTTATACGAAACGGTATAATACATAATGGGGATATATTAGGATTACGCACTGTAACAGAATACGGGAATTTATATGGCATACCAGAATTACAGAAAGCAAATCGTAGCACACCAAGTAATTTAAATGAGACTTTATTATATATGTTGAAGGATAGAAGATGGCTTGATCAAACCTATAAGAGCTTTATAGGGGTGTTTGATTATATGACAATATATATTTATAACTGGATGTATATATTTTATGGAATTTTAATGTTAATAGGTGGAACTAAGTTATTTACTATAGTTAGAAGATGTAAGAGAACAGAGATAGAACAGTTAAATGCCCCTAAGCAGAATCTATTATTTGAAATAATGCTTATTTTAGGGAGTGTTATTTCGATTATTTTAAGTTTGATTTACTCATATTACACAGATTTTCAACCTCAAGGAAGATATATTATGGGATGTATTATTCCAGTAGTATATTTTATAATTTTAGCCATAAAGAGTATTGATGAATGGTTTATAAAACATAAAATAAATTTAAAATTATCGTATATTATCATGGGTGTAATTGTAATTATTAATATAATTTGTTTAACAGAAATTTTATTTCCTAACTATTTTATAATATCTAGAATTTAAATTGGATTAATCAATAATGGAGAAAATTATTACAGATAAAGGTTTTTGTATAGAAAATACGAAAAGGGGATAGGGAATGACAAAGAAAAGAATCTATTAGTAATAGCAATTATTGCAAGCACCATGTTAGCGATAATAGTTCAATATATAGGCAAAGATAGTATGCTGGGTGATTATGTTTATTATTTAGAATCTTGATATAATACTTTAAAGGAAAGAGAAGGAAAGAAGAGGTATTAGAGGATTGGTTCTGCTATAGGAGATTATATGAAAGGATATATGCTATTTTTAGCAATATTGACATATATACCCGTAAATCCTTTATATCAG
>JAZKZQ010000251.1:0-5075 GCA_045612745.1 Cellulosilyticum sp.
TAAAAAGTTTAAAAAGTCTAGATACTAACTTTGCAATATGCATGGGAAACCTCCGTTGTTTGAGTAGTGTTAGACTATAGAGGTTTCCCATTTTTATTGTTTTTTCTGCTGGAAAAATTTAGTTTAAAGTTTACGCTTATGCTACTTAAATATTACTTTAATTCTTTTGTATTAAATAAGTGCAAATGTAAATCCTAACATGATTACATTTACACACTTTTGTGAGAGTGGTGTTTTCCCTGTATGTGTACTGCCACCAATTAATATAATCATTTTAATATTTTTCCTTATCTACTCTATAAAGTTCGATTCCTTTGCTAGGTCCGATAAATCTTCTGACCGAATACAATCGCCATAACGTTTCTTTAATTGATTTGCCATACATGCTACATTATTTGTGAAATCTTTAGCCTCTAATCCAGTATGTGCTGCCCCATAAATACCCATAATATTTTCATCACTTAACTTATCAAACTCACGCATAAAGTTTAAAACCATTTTATTTTCACGGTACACATCATCTGAATGTTCATAGTAATACTTACCTTGTTCTATGCATTCTATGGTTAATGCATATTCTTCGGTATCTTCTAACCCATTATCTTTAAGATACTCTAAATACCTTTGTCCTGTTGTACTATATTGATGTCCTACATCTGTGCCATGGAAAATTGTTTCTGGACACCTTTCCTTAATCTGCTGATAAAATGCTTTTACTTCTGGCTTATGTGTAAGCGTTCCCTCCCCATCATCATAGACTGCATTTAGTATTTCATCATTATCAGCTTGCATCCACATGTTTAAGAATTCTGCACTATAATAAGGTAATTCAACAAATAAATGTCGCATACCTTCATCATTATAATGCTTCTCCCATTCTTCTAATTCTTTATCTAGAATTTTTGCTACACCATGCACCTCACCATATAAATAAATTTCTCCTGTTGATTTACCTTCTTTTGAAGCCATTTTATTGGTCATTACAGGCTTTGCACAGGCTGATAATATGAACATCATAAATATCATCACTATACCTATAAATATACCTTTATTTTTCACTTTGCCATCTCCTAACTTCTTTATCTTGTTTTATAAGTTTTCATACTCTCTTATATCCGTAAAGAAAGCAGCTGAAATTTCTACTACTAGGCACCTTACAAAGGCACGCTAATAATAAAATTCAACTGCTTTTTCATTTATTGCTTTAAAGTTTACATTTCAATTACAATTTCATTTTCATCATTTAACTTACTAGCTAAAATATAGTTACTTTCTAATTTTTCACCATTTAAGTAGCAAGCTTTATAACCACCTTCTGCACCGTCTGGATTATTAACTGTAATATGAAGTTTTTTGCCACGGAAAACTTTATCCATTGTGAAACCTTTCCACTCACTTGGAATAGCAGGTGAAATTTTGATACCATCAAGGTCTGGGCGAAGACCTAAGATACCTTCTACACAACCTACCATGACTGTAGATGCTGTACCTGTAAGCCAGTGAACATGTGAACGACCTTCAAATGGACTTTCTGTACTTTCTGTGAACTGACCATGTACATATGGTTCAAGAACACGTACATCTGCATTATCATTTTGTGCTGCTGGTGCACTTTCCATAAAGTATTCAAATGCACGGTTACCATGTCCCATTAAAGATTCAGCTAAAATAATCCAACCTTGTGGTTGAGAGAAAATACCCCCATTTTCTTTTGTTGAACCATTAAAGAGAAGTGCTAAGGCCCCATCAAAAGCATGATCTTTGTAAGATGGTGCCATAACACGTGCACCATATGGTGTATTAAGCTCTCTATAAACTGAATCAAGTGCTTTTTCAGCTTGTTCTTTCGTTGCAAGACCACTGATAACAGCCCAAGATTGTGGATTAAGCCACATATTTGCTTCTGGATCTTTTTTAGAACCAATTACTGTACCATCTTCTTTAAATCCACGGATAAAACGATCATCTTCCCAGCAGTTTCTTTGAATTGTCTCACCTAATACTTTTTGTACTTCATCTAAGTATGCAATGTACTCTGTATCATTTAAATCTTTAGCAAAGTCACGAAGTACTGTCATTGCATAGTAAAGTTGTAAAGCAACGAATGAAGACTCACCTTTTTTACCAAGCCTTAAGCAATCATTCCAGTCTGCATGTAATCCTGCTGGCATATGGTGCTCTCCAAGACGTTCCATAGAGAAATTAATTGCTCGCTTAAGATGATCATATACTGTGCCTTCATCTTTGTTTGCATAAGGAATGACTTCATTGATGAAATCTTTATCTCCTGTTTCACCAATATATTTTAATATAGTTGGGAATAACCATAAGGCATCATCGGCACGGTATGCAGGGTGACCTGTTGCTTGTACATAAGATGCATCATCTGGTGTATCTTCATGACCAGCATTGTGATTGAATTTAACAAGTGGAAGACCACCCCCGTTATCAACTTGTGCTGATAACATGAATTTAATCTTTTCTTTTGCCATGGCTGGATCAAGGTGAATAATACCTTGAATATCTTGTACTGTATCACGATAGCCATAACCATTTCTAAGACCGCAGTAAATAAATGATGCTGCTCTTGACCAAATAAATGTAATGAAGCATTGATATGCATTCCATGTATTTACCATGTTATTAAACTCACTGCTTGGTGTTTTTACAACAAGATTGCTAAGTTTACCATGCCAGTAATCTTTAAGTTCTTTTAATTCTTCATCTACTACAGCTAAATTTTCATAACTTGCTAAGATTTCATTGGCACCCTCATCATCTCTTTGACCAAGTACAAAGGCAATTTCCTTTGTTTCTCCTGGTGCTAAAGTAATTTTTGTTTGAAGCGCACCACAACCATTGCTGTTGTAATTTAATGTATTATCACATTGCCCTTGTTCTACAGCAATAGGATTGCCGTAGCTACGGTAACGACCTATGAAGCTTGATTTATCCCCATTATAAGAAACAACTGGTGCCCCAACAAGCCCTAAGAAACGTTCCATATGGTTGCTGCCATTGCAATCTTTATGACAGTTTTCATTGATTGTTTGAAGTATCTTATTCCCTTTAAAGTATGTACGTGTAATGAATAAAGTATATTGTAAATTAACTTGATCATTTTCATAGTTACTTTCATTAGTAAATTCGGCATAACCAAATACAGAAAGGTTTCTAGGTTTATCACTTGTATTTGTTACCTTTAAACGCCATACCTCATAAGTTTTGTTAAGCGGTACATAATATAAAACTTCTGAATGAATTCCTGTGTAATCAGATTTGATATTTGTATAAGCTGTACCATGATGACATTCATTCTTATAAGTATCAAGACTCTTACCTACTGGTTGCCAAGATGCTGACCAATAATCATTTGCATCATCATCTCTTAAATAAATATAACGTCCTGGCTTGTCCTCTTGATTAAAGATATAGCGCAAAATACGTCCATTAGCCCCACTTTTTACAAAACTATAACCACCAGCATTATGAGAGACAATGGCACCATACTCAGGAGAACCTAAGTAGTTTGCCCAAGGTGCAGGTGTATTAGGATTTGTAATAACATACTCTCTGTTGCATTCATCAAAGAAACCGTAATTCATAATCAACCTCCATTAGTTTATGGACTTTTAACTTACTTTTATCATTTATTAAAATAATGAATTTTATTTTATATATTTTATTATTATTTTCTAAATACATCAATAGATTTTACTTAAATATTTTATTTTTATTATACACCCAACTTAAAAATAACCAATTTCTTTAGTGAAATTATACAAAAAATACCTTTTTAAAATTTTTATCTTCTTATTTCTATTGGAGTTTATGCGTATCTTTATCTATAAGTAATCCACATAAATGAAGCCCTTAAGCTACATAAGAAATGACTAGCATTTGCTCTTTAACTTAAGGGCTATCTTTTTATTTATTCACTTTTAGAAAAACTTTACTTAGTAAAGTGGGTATTTAGCAAGTAAGTTTGCAACATGTTTTGTACACTCTTCTTTATTTGCTTCGAAATTAGAAAGTGTAAGGAAGATAATTTCTGCAATTTCATCCATATCTGCTTCTTTCATACCTCTTGTTGTCACAGCAGCTGTTCCAAGTCTTACACCACTTGTTACAAATGGAGAAGCTGGGTCAAATGGAATTGTGTTTTTGTTACATGTTACACCAATTTCATCAAGCATATGTTCAGCTTCTTTACCTGTTACATTAAGGCTTCTTACATCTAAGCTCATCACGTGATTGTCTGTACCGCCAGATACGATACGTAAACCTCTATCCATTAACCCATTTGCAAGTGCTTCAGCATTTTTAATGATTTGCTCTTGATAAGCTTTAAACTCTGGTGAAAGTGCTTCTTTGAAGCTTACTGCTTTTGCAGCAATAACATGCATTAATGGACCACCTTGTATACCAGGGAAAATTGCTTTATCAATAATTGGTGCAAATTCTTTTGAGCAAAGAATCATACCACCACGAGGTCCTCTAAGTGTTTTATGTGTTGTTGTTGTAACAAAGTGTGCGTATGGTACTGGACTTGGGTGAAGTCCTGCAGCTACAAGACCTGCAATATGTGCCATATCTACCATAAGGTATGCACCAACTTCATCTGCAATTTCTCTAAATTTCTTAAAGTCAATCACTCTAGAATAGTTACTTGCACCTGCAATAATCATCTTTGGTTTATGTTCTAAGGCAAGACTTCTTACAACATCATAATCGATTGTTTCTGTTTCTCTATCTACTTCGTAAGATACAATATTATAGTGTTTACCAGAAATATTAACTGGACTACCATGTGTTAAGTGACCACCATGACTAAGGTTCATACCCATTACAGTATCACCAGGTTTAAGTACAGCAAAGAATACTGCTTGGTTAGCTTGTGAACCTGAATTTGGTTGTACATTGGCATGTTCAGCACCAAAAAGTTCACATGCACGATCTCTTGCTAAGTCTTCTACTTTATCTACTACTTCGCAACCACCATAATAACGTTTGCCTGGATAACCTTCTGCATACTTATTTGTAAGTGTGCTTCCCATAGCTGCCATAACAGCCTT
>JAZKZQ010000252.1:0-9911 GCA_045612745.1 Cellulosilyticum sp.
TTATTCTTGAACTGCTCATGTACAAGCTTAGTTGGTCTAATACCTGTTAAGTTCCCCCATGGCATCTTCTTACCTGTTACTTCACTTAAAACACTATAGACTGCCTTCTTAAGCTTTTGTTTCATTTGCTTTTTATTTTTAAGTGCATCTTCACTTATGGACATTTCAAAAGCCGCTTCCGCAATCACTTGTTCCTCTTCTAACAATTTAGCTACCGCTACTGGTTGGTCAAAACTTGCTTCTAAAACGTACTCCTTTGTCATATATGGGGTAAATAAATTTATCACATTGGTTATTTCATATTCAGCATCATGCCCTATGCATCTTAATTCAATCACTTTTCCACTCTCTTTTTCTATTGTATTTTATACTTCATAATTAAAATAAGGATTAGTTGCCTTTTCAATTTTAACTGTTGTTGTATCTCCATGACCTGGACAAATTAAAGTTTCTTCTGGTAATGTAAAAATTTTCTCACGAATTCCCTGTAAAAGTAAAGCACCATTACCACCTATAAAATCACTTCTGCCTACTGAACCTTGAAAAATAATATCACCAACAAAAGCAACTTCTTCTTGCTCAGCATAATAAGCTACACCATCTAACGTATGTCCTGGTACATGAATTACCCGAAGTTTCATTTCAGAATTTGCTTCAAGAACAATTTCATCTCCCTCATTTACATACTCATCAGCTTCTAATGTAAATGATTGAATATGCATACTTGACAGATTCCAGTTTACATCTTCAAGATATCTTTTTCCTTCTGTGTGAATTACTACTGGTACATTTAAAGCCTTTTTTAAATATTCTACAGCTGAAATATGGTCAAAATGTCCATGTGTAATTAAAATCTTCTCAATAACAAGTCCTTCTTGCTCAATATATTTTAAAATACGTTCTCCTTCAGCACCTGGGTCAATTATAAATCCATGCTTTGTTTTATCATCTATAAAAAAGTATGTGTGTTCTTGTAACATACCTACTGTCATTGTAGCAATCATTTTAATTCCTCCATTTGTCATATATTATCAACTTATTATACTATGCGTTTTTATTTTTTTCCATATAAACACCTTGGTCATATTTTCTACCTTCTACTATAGGTTATACAAAAACTCCTTAGAGATGTTTTCTCCATATGACATCATTTAGCAAAATAAATAAGCTAGAAGAAATTCATTTAACTTTCCCCTAGCTTTTCTCTGTTTATGCCTTTAAATTATTTTACTACTATCTAATAATAATGTTACTGGACCATCATTTAAAAGATTCACTTGCATATCTGCTTGAAATTGTCCTGTCTCAAAAGGTACACCCATACCTTCTAACTTTTCAATAAAACGATGGTACTTTTTCTCTGCTTCGCTGACACTACCTGATGCCACAAAGCTAGGTCTCATTCCTTTTGTGCAATTACCATATAAAGTAAAGTTAGGTACAATGAGTATTTTACCTCCTATATCTTTAACAGATAAATTCATTTTACCTTCTGCATCGCTAAAGATACGAAGACCTGTAATTTTATTAATGATATAATCCATATCTTTTTCTGTATCATCGGCTTTAATACCAACAAGTACTAGAATGCCTTCTTCAATTTTTCCAACACACTGCTCTTCTATAATAACAGATGCACTAGAAACACGTTGTACCACTGCACGCATATCTTCCTCCAATTTTAAGAAGAAACACGCATAATTTCTAATACGTCACGTACTTGTAAAATCTTACGTGTAAGCTCTTCTAATTGATAAATATCTGAAATTTCTATTTTTACATTAAATATTGCATTTACTTTGGTTGTTTTTGCATTAAATGATTTAACCGGTAATTTCATATCTGTTAATATCTTAGAGATATCTACAATGATGCCCATTCGATCAAGACAAGTAATCTGAATTTCTGTCACATACGTACGTTTTTCTGCTGTTTGCTTTTCTTCAAGCCAACTTGCTTCAATGAGGCGTTCTTTTTCCTCTTCTGGCATATTAACAATATTTGTACAGTCTTTACGATGGATGGATACACCACGTCCTCTCGTAATATAACCAATAATATCGTCACCTGGAAGTGGTCCACAACATTTCGAAAATCTTACGGCAATGTCACCTACCCCTTTTACCACAATACCACTAGAATGTTTTTTATTACGCGGTACATTTGCAGAGTCTCCATCTGTGGTAGGATAATGTAAAACTTGTTGAGGTACTGGTAATTCTTTTTTTACTTTTAAAGTTTCATCAATGAGCTTTTGAATAATTTGACGCTCTTTCATATTACCATAACCAATAGCCGCACAAATAGCATTCCAAGATTTCATACCATATCTACGATAAATTGTCTCAACAACAGCATGATCAGTTAAGTAAGACAGATTATAACCCCTTTGTTTAGCTGCAATTTCAAGAAGTTCTTTCCCCTTAATGATGTCTTCATCCTTATACTGCTTACGGAACCATTGATTAATCTTTGTACGTGCTTGTGTACTTTTTACAATGTTTAACCAGTCACGACTAGGGCCTTTCGCATTTTGAGCTGTTAGAATCTCAATGCGATCCCCGTTTTTAATCACATAATCAAAAGTAACAATTTTACCATTCACCTTAGCCCCTATCATATGGTTTCCTACACCACTGTGAATACTATAGGCAAAGTCAATAGGTGTAGCTCCCGTTGGCAATGTTTTGAGCTCGCCTTTTGGTGTAAATACATATACCTGATCTGTATAAATATCAAGGTCACCTTTAAGAGCATTCATAAACTCACGATTGTCACTCATATCACGTTGCCATTCTAAAATCTCACGAAGCCATGTCAATTTTTCCTCTGACTTATCACGCACCACACCATCCGTGCGCCCCTCTTTATACTTCCAGTGTGCCGCAATACCATATTCTGCCGTACGATGCATTTCTTCTGTACGGATTTGCATTTCAAAAGGTGTGCCTTCTGCCCCCATCAATGTAGTGTGTAAAGAACGATACATATTAGGTTTAGGCATAGCAATATAATCTTTAAACCTTCCTGGAATCGGCGTATACATCTCATGAATAACACCTAATACACCATAGCAATCCTTTACAGATTTTACAATGGCACGCACTGCAAACAAGTCATAAATTTGATCTAATGTTTTGTTTTTATTAACAATCTTTTTATAAATACTAAAGAAGTGTTTTGGTCTACCTTCAATGACTGCATCAATACCTGACTCTGCAACCTTTACTTTGATTTGATGTACAATCTCTTCAATATAAGCAATACGCTCCATACGTTTACTTGCAATTTGACGTGCTAAATCATAATAAACTTCTGGTTCAATATAACGTAATGATAAATCTTCAAGTTCAGCCTTAATCTTACAAATACCAAGCCTATGGGCAATAGGTGCATAGATTGTAAGCGTTTCTTCTGCTTTCTCCTTCTGTTTCGCTGGTGTCATAAATTTAAGTGTTTGCATATTATGCAGACGGTCTGCTAGCTTAATAATGACCACACGGATGTCTTGAGCCATAGCTAGAAACATTTTACGATAGTTTTCTGCTTGCATTTCTTCTTTTTGAAGCTGTTTATTTTGTGTTGTAAATTGCATTTTAGTTAATTTTGTAACACCATCTACTAAAAGTGCTACTTCTTTATTAAATAAACGTTCAATATCTTCTAATGTATAGTCGGTATCTTCTACAACATCATGTAAAATGCCAGCAACAATAGATTCAATATCTAGTTCTAAATCTGCTAGTGTATAAGCCACAGCCAGTGGATGAATAATATAGGGTTCCCCTGACTTTCTAAGTTGTTCACCATGTGCTTTTTTAGCAAGCTTATAAGCATCTTCTACCATTTGTAAATTGTCAGAAGGGTGATACGAACGTATTCTTTTTATTAATTTTCTATAAATCTCATCCGGCATCTTAATCCCCCCTTATGTAATAGTTTTTAATAGTTTATATTATAGACAGTTTATCTTCAAAATTCAATGCCAATGTCCATAAACTTCTGATAACCTACAAGAGTTTATACCATTCACTTTTTTTCGCATTAATTATTTACACTACTATTATAATTAAGTATGCCTAATAAATAGTACAATATACCTTTATACAAAGAAAGTGGCGCTAAGTCCACCTAGAAAATATAGCACTACTATATTTTAAAAATAAGCAAAGCTTAAGCTTTGCTTATTTTTATTTTATATTATTTTAAAATTAATATTTTAAAATTGATTCTACATCATATCCAGGAATAACAGCTCTACCATTTAAACCTTCAAGCTCAATAAGAAATACAATTTTAACAACTTCTCCGCCCAGCTCTTCAATGAGATCAATCATAGCCCTAGTTGTTCCACCTGTTGCTAAAAGGTCATCTACAATAACAACTTTTTGTCCTTTTTGAATTGCATCAGTGTGCATTTCAATTGTAGATGTACCATACTCTAAATCATATGTTTTAGAAATACGTTTATATGGTAATTTACCTGGTTTTCTAACTGGTACAAAACCTTTTTTCATTTTATAAGCTGTAGGTACACCAAAGATGAAACCTCTTGATTCTGGTCCTACTACTGTGTCAAACTCTACACCTTCTAATTTTTCACAAATTTGGTCAATAGATGCTACTAAGCCTTCACCATTTTGAAGTAATGTTGTAATATCTTTAAAAAGAATTCCTTCTTTCGGGAAATTTTCTACATCACGAATAAGAGAATATAAGTCCATTATACTTCCTCCTGCTTGTTATCATTAAATTAGTTTACCTTAATGCTAATGTATATCCTTATTATATATCACCTTTAGCATAGTTATGATTAACTTCTGTCAATACTCGCATTTTAAAACTTACTTTTATCGTCATTTTATGACAAATTTCATTATAACATAGTACCCCAATATTAGTAAATGCTTTCCTATACTTTTTTCTCAAAAAATGTCCTATTTTAATAGATTATTTTCTTTATATTTGGTAAAATATTTTTTTAAATAGCTATACAGTTTTATTTTAATTATGATATAATGTACTCGTTATTTATATTAATAGGAGTGTTGTCATGTCGGAAAAATTTCAAGTAGGCCAAATTATTGAAGGAACAGTAACAGGAGTTAAACCTTTTGGTGCCTTTGTTTCACTTGATGAAGCAACTCAAGGTCTCGTTCACATATCTCATATCACTCATGGATACTTAGCAGATATTAATGAAGCAATCAAAGTGGGCGATCAAGTTAAGGTGAAAATTCTCTCTATAGATGGTGAAAAAGGTAAAATTTCTCTATCTATTAAAGAAACTCAAGAAAAACCTAGAAACAATTCATCTAGACATTCGTCTAGACCTCAGAAGAAAGAAGCTCCTGCTGAAGATTTCGAAAGCTTAATGAAAGATTTCCTTAAGTTTTCAAATGATCGTCAATCAGATATTAACAAACGCTTAAATCGTTAATCGTCTTTACAGGATATTTACATCAATTTAAACTAAAAATTAGATTCAAAAAGGTGTATAAGCTTTTTATCAGCTGCTTATACACCTTTTTCATATTAATATATATTGAGCCTTATACCGGCTGATAACCTAGAAGTGAACGCACCACTTCTCCAGCAATAATTAATCCTGAGACAGATGTTACAAAACACATTGAACCTGGTGTTTGTCTTCTAGATGCACCAGCTCCGCCGTGTGTTAAACTTTGGTCAGGCTTTATTGGTGCCTCTGTAGAATAAACTACCTTTAATTTCTTAACATGTCTTGTCTTAAGCTCTTTACGCATTACTTTAGCTAGTGGACACATTGTTGTTTTATAAATATCTGTTACAACTAGTTTCGTTGGGTCTAGTTTATTAGCTGCACCCATAGCACTAATAATTGGGATATTCATGGCTTTACACCTTACAATAAGGTCAATCTTGGAAGTTACCATATCGATGGCATCAACTACATAATCATATTCTGTACTTAAAAGATGTTCTGCCGTTTCAGCTGTATAGAGCTCCTCATAAGCAATCACTTCTGCTTCTGGGTTAATTTCTAACACCCTTGCTTTCATAAGTGCTGCTTTAGACTGCCCTACTGTTTTTGTTGTTGCATGAATTTGACGGTTAATATTACTTACACATACTGTGTCATGGTCTACTAAAATAAGTTTACCTACGCCTGCTCTTGCTAATGCTTCTACAGTATAGGAACCTACCCCTCCTATACCAAATACAGCTACCGTACTGTTTTTCAACTTATTAAGACCCTCTGTCCCAATAAGCATCTCTGTTCTTGAAAATGCATGTAACATTTTATACTCCTTTATTTCACTTATTATCTTAAAGTCTAACTTATTTTATACTAAATAACTTATCAATCTTACAAATATCTTTTTTATAGTATCTGATTTTTTACAGCAATGCAACCTATTTATTTACCTATTATTATCTCCTTTTTAATTCTAAACTTTCTTTTTTGCAATATATTTTTATATACAATCATTACTTTTTTAATATGTACTACATATTATATAATACAAGTCTTTTATATTTCCTTAAGGGAGTGAACATTATGTCTTTATTCAGAATTTTATCTATTGATGGTGGTGGTATTCGTGGAATTATTCCTGCTACTATACTTACTTATTTAGAAGAGTGTTTACAAGAAAATAGCGGTAACAAAAATGCCCATCTAGCAGACTACTTTGATCTTATAGCGGGGACAAGTACTGGCGGCATCTTAACAGCCCTTTACTTAACACCCGATACACAAAATCATTCACGCTATAGTGCTATGGATGCACTTAATTTTTACAAAGAAAATGGGCATTTCATTTTTCAGAAAAACTTTTGGCATATTCTAAAAACTTGTAATGGTTTTTTAGGTGCTA
This sequence comes from Cellulosilyticum sp., assembly GCA_045612745.1. Taxonomy (GTDB): domain Bacteria; phylum Bacillota; class Clostridia; order Lachnospirales; family Cellulosilyticaceae; genus Cellulosilyticum. Next base: position 6,861 of record JAZKZQ010000252.1, read on the forward strand.
AGTATTTAGCTAAACCTCTTGAAGAGCTCTTACAAAAATTCTTTGGTAGCTTACGTCTTAGTGAATTATTAAAACCTTGCCTTATTCCTAGCTTTGATATTAAGAATAATACCGCTATCTTTTTTAATCAGACGGACCCTCTCCGTTATAAAGAAGACTTTCTTGTTCGCCATATTGTCCGTGCAACTACAGCTGCTCCCTCTTATTTTTCTGTAGCCGAAATTACTTCTTGCGATAATACGCCCTTTAGCCTTATTGATGGTGGCGTTTTTGCCAATAATCCTGCCTTATGTGCCTATATAGAGGCTCATAAAATAAGTAATTCACCTATCCCCCCCCAACAAATACTCATGCTTTCCTTAGGGACAGGTACTCCCCTTCAAGACTTTAATACACGTTCTTTAAGACGAGGTGGTATAGGACAATGGGCCTTTCCGCTCTTAGATATTTTGCTTAGTAGTAATGCAGAAATTGTCCATCACAAAGTGAAAGTACTATTTGAGGAACGTAATGTTTCTGAAAACTACCTACGTATTCAAACAAACTTTACAAGTCTTGGTTACCGTGAGCTTCCTTTAGATGCAGCAGCACCTGATGATTTGAATGAACTCTGTAAGCTATCCGAGCAACTTACTAATGATTATAAAGAGCAGCTTAATGAATTTAGCAAGCGTCTTATTGATAATTCAAACTAGAAGAGCCATTTTAACTATCTACTTTTATGTTATAAGATAAGGGCCTTGTACATTACCGTATTGTACAAGACCCCTTATCCTATATATCTATTTTTTTACCATTATAATAGATTTCTAACTTTTCATTTAAAATATTGTCATACAATGACCAGTCTACTTTTGAAATACGTAAGTTTAACTTGTATAAGCCTACATGTGGTATACGTTTTGCTGATGTATTTAATTTAAGGTGCAAAACATTGTCTACAATATTTGCTTCTACATCATTTGTTAATTCCATGTGCCATGGTGATTTATCTAATTGAAGAGCAGCATAATCACAGTTTACTAGCTGTGCTATATCTGTCTTCATATTATCTGCTGTATATAAGATTTCCAACTTTGATAAGTCTACCTCATGTGTTGGCACTATAATTTTGTATTCCTGTCCAATTGTTGAACCATATACAGCAGTTTTCACTTCAACCACTGGTACATCTTCATACATATCATTTGTATAAATTATCTTATCCTCTTTAATTGTCTTTAGAACCTTTATATCCTTAAGTGTTTCTATAGGCACTTCTAGTGGATTTTCATTTAAAATAACAAAATCAGCAAGTTTACCTACCTCGATAGACCCTTTTAAATCTTCTTCGAAATATTGCATTGCCCCATTAATTGTTACTAGCTTAATAGCTGTCATAACATCTACTGCGTATTCTTTTCCGATAGATTGACCATCCCTTGTGATACGATTTACCGCATTATGGATTGAAAACAGCATATTAGGTGGTACTACTGGTGTATCTTGATGTATTGTAATATTTATATCACGTTCTAAAGCAGTTTTTAATGGACTAATACGACTCCCTCTCTCTGGTCCTAAAACAGAGGCCATATGATAGTCTCCCCAATAATATGTATGATCATGAAAGAATGAAATATCCATACCTACTGATTCTACGCGGTCTAATTGTTCTTCCGTAATTGTTTGTGCATGAATAAGTACTGGTCTTAAATCTGTGGTAATACCTGTATCTTCTTTTACTTTTTCATATTGTGTTATAAACTGATCAATTGCTGCTGTACCATTTACATGAACTAATACTTGATAACCATTTTTAACACAAGTTAATAGTTTTTCATATAAATCCTCATCCGTCATTGCCGGAAACCCTTTATAATTGTCATCTTGTCCTTCTGGAGCAATATAATATGGTTCATTCAACCAAGCTGTCTTAGCCTGTGGTGAGCCATCTAAAATAATTTTTATCCCCGCTTGTTTAATACCATTTATATACTCTGCATCTTCCGAACTACTCACCATTTTCTGTAAGTCAGAATTATATTTACCAATATCTATAATCATCTCTTTACCAGACTCAACCAATTCACTTGCTACACTCTCAATCGAGTTACCTCCACCTTCCTGTGCTGTTGTAATACCATAACTAGCATATGTATTCATTGCATTTTCTAACAACTTTACAGCATCATACGAATTTGTCTTTGTATGATCTAACAAAACATTAGGCTCAAAATATAATCTAAAAAATGCATCTTCTTTAAGAATACCAGTAGGATTTCCCTCTGAGTCCTTACCAACATAATCTCCAAAAGCATTTGTAAAATCACTATCTCTAAAATATCCTAGTATCTCTAAACCTTTATGATTCACAACTGCCATATGATTACTTGTATGAATAATACAAATAGGTATTTCTGTACTAATTTCATCAAGTATATCTGCTGTTGGATGTACTGCATCTGGAAAACTTGTATTATCATAACCAGTACCTACAAACCAGTCACCTTCTTCATAAGTTCCCTCCATAACAGATGTTTCATACCAAGTTTTGAATATATTTTTCCCTTCATGAATAAGCGTATCATTACTTATAATTCCTTGTGCTGGTGAAAAATCTGCATATTGTTCTACCATCGTGATATGACTATGTGCATCTATAAATCCAGGCAACATAGTTTTTCCATTTAAATTCACGAGTTTTGTATCTTTTCCCTTATGAAGTAATAAGTCCTTTTCCTCACCTACTGCTATTATTTTGCCATCTCCAACCATAACTGCTTCTGCTAATGGATATTTATCATCTACAGTAATAATTGTTCCATTATAGTACAAAGTTGTTTCTTGATATTTTTCTACTTCATAATTACTTACAGGAGTTCGTGCATACACCGTAGTATTAATTAGCAGCATTAATGTCAAAATAAAACTCTTAACAATAATGCTTAGTTTAAATTTCCTTTTCATTCTATTTCTCCTTGTTTATTGTATTCTATATATTTTTATCATATTATGTAGTTTTTTGCAATAAAATTAAGTTTTATTATATTTATAATATATATTTTTTAT
>JAZKZQ010000253.1:0-18014 GCA_045612745.1 Cellulosilyticum sp.
TTTACAAAAATATATTAGATAAATGAGTTAGCATTGAAGGAGATAAATTATGTTTGAAACCAAGGATCCTTATTTATTATTAAGTTTGATTAATACTAAATTAAGAGATGAAGCACCATCATTAGAAGAACTTTGCAAAAGTTACGATTTGGAGTTAGATTCTATTAAAGAACGTTTAGAAAAAGTTGGTTATATCTATAATCCAGATAATAATCAATTTATTGCAAGATAGATTTTTATAGAAATTTAAAAAGCATAGATAGAAGGGACTGGAGATATGAGTTTTGAAGAAAATCTAAAGAAATATGCAAAATTAGTTGTAGAAGTAGGCGTAAATATTCAAAAGGATCAACTTTTATTGATTAGAACACCTCTAGAAGGGGCAAACTTTGCAAGAGAAATGGTAAAATGTGCTTATGAAGCTGGTGCAAAACGTGTTTTTGTAGATTACAGTGATGAACAAATTACTAAGTTAACTTACACACATGCTACAGAAGAAACGTTATCGGAATATCCAGCATGGATGGCAGCAGAAATGAATGAGCTTGCGGAAAGTAATGCAGCCTTTATTACAATTAGTGCAGGAGATCCGGACTTATTAAAGGATATTCCAACGAGCAAAATTTCTGCTATGCAAAAAAGTAGCGGAAAAGCTTTAGAGACTTTTAGAAAATATATAGGAAACTCAGATGTATGTTGGTGTGTAGTTTCTATGCCAACACCAGCGTGGAGTCAAAAGGTATTTCCAGATAAGTCTAAAGAAGAAGCTGAAAGCTTATTATGGGACCGTATTTTTGCCGCAACACGTATTCATGAAGTGGACCCAGTAGCAGCTTGGAAAGCACATACAGATTGTTTGGCTGCTAAGTGTGCGTATTTAAATAACAAGAAAATCAAAACTTTACATTATACAGCGCCAGGTACAGATCTTACAGTAGAACTTGCTAAAAATCATATTTGGCAAGGTGGTGGGGAAGAAAGTACAAAGGGAACTTACTTTGTTGCTAATATGCCTACAGAAGAAGTATTTACTATGCCATATAAATACGGTGTAAATGGCGTACTTGCTTCTACTAAGCCACTTATATTTGGTGGAAATATGATTGATGAATTTACATTAACTTTTAAAGATGGAAAGATTGTAGATTATAAGGCTAAAGTTGGAGAAGAAATGCTGAAAGAACTCATTGAAACAGATGAAGGTTCTCATTATTTAGGTGAGGTGGCAATTGTACCTCATAGTTCACCTGTTTCAGCTACAAATACAGTATTCTTTAATACTTTGTTTGATGAAAATGCATCTTGTCACTTTGCTATTGGTAGTGCTTATACAACTAACATTGTTGGTGGTGCACAAATGACTAAAGAGGAGCTTGAAAAAGCTGGTGCCAATACATCAATTACTCATAATGATTTTATGGTAGGTAGTAATCAGCTCACAATAGAAGCCACTACTGAGTCAGGTGAGACATTTACAGTGTTAAAAAATGGCGAGTGGGCATTTTAATAAATATATATAATATTATAAATATTATATATAATAGAGTTATTAAATAAATTGGAGGTAATGGGATGGGATTTTTTAAAAAGCAATTTTTAGATTCAATTCAGTGGTTAGATGAAAGTAGTAATACCCTTGTGTCTATGTATCCAATGGAAGACCAAGAGATTCAAAGTGGTGCACAGCTTACTGTAAGACCAGGTCAAGTAGCTATCTTTGTAGATCAAGGACAAATTGCAGACGTGTTTGGTCCTGGGATGTATGAATTAACTACAGCAAATTTACCACTTTTAGCTGACCTTAAGCATTGGAGTTTTGGATTTAAATCACCATTTAAATCAGATGTTTACTTCTTAAATATGAAAGATTTTCTAGATAATAAATGGGGAACTAACAATCCAGTATGGATTCCAGATTCTCAGTATGGTCAAGTACAAGTACGTGCACATGGTACTTATGCTTTCAAAATTGAAAATCCTGTTGTATTCTTTACACAAGTAGCAGGAACAAAATCACGTTATACATTAGAGCATATTCGTGAACAATTAAGAAGTTTTATTATTAATAAATTTGCAGATATTATTGGAAGCCTTAATATAACAGTTGTTCAAATGGCATCTAATTACATTGAAATTGGTGAAGCACTTGAGGATGCTGTAGCTGATTCTTTTAAAGCTTTAGGACTTACACTTACACACTTTACAATCAGTAATATTAGTTTACCAGAAGAAATTGAAAAAACACTTAAAGATGTAACAAGTATGAATATGCTAGGAAGTATTCAAAATGAGAAGCTTAGTAAGATTCAAATTCTAAAACAACTTGACATTATGGAACAATCTACAAAGAATCCTGGTATGAATGGTATGGCACAAAGTGGTATGGGGCTTGGTATGGGCATGCAAATGGCTAAGAACTTTGCAGATAATATGAATCAAATGAATCAGACATCACCTCAAAATGTTGCTGCACCAGCTGGTGGCATGATGACTTGTGGTAAATGTGGTCATAGTATTCCTCAAGGGTCTAAATTCTGCCCAGAATGTGGGAATAAAGTAGAAGCAGTAGTAGGTAAAAAGTTCTGCTCACAATGTGGCAATGAAGTGGTACCGGGAGCTAAATTCTGCGCACAATGTGGTAATAAAGTGAGCTAAATAAAAAGATTAAAAGTAACGTCAACTAGAAAACTAGAGGGCGTTATTTTTTTAAAATGATTATTAATATTTAAAATTATTAAAAATTATTGACAAAAATGAACTACAGGTGTAACTTAAAAGGAGTTACAGCTGTAGTTTATTTTTTATGGAGGGATATAATGAAAGTGAATATAACAGATTCAGAATGGAAGATTATGAAGGTATTATGGGAAGACTCACCTTTATCATTGAAAGAAATTGTAGCACAGTTAAAGAATGAGGTAAGTTGGTCAAATACTACTGTAAGAACACTTATTGTAAGACTTATGGAAAAAGAATATATTGGGGCAGATAAAAGCACAGGGAATTTTAAATATGCACCTTTAATTGAGAAGGAGGCATGTCAAAAGGAACAGGCAAAGGATTTTCTAGAACGTATATTTGAAGGGTCTATGGAAATGTTTATTACGGCTTTTACTAAGAAGGGAAAACTCACAAAAGAAGATGAAGAGGAGCTTAAAAAGCTGATTGATAAAATAGAGGAGGAGTAAAATGGGAAGTATAGGGGAGATTATACAATGGACATTAAATGCAAGCAGTGTTATTTTAATTGTATTTTTACTAGAGTTTACGATTGGGCGAAAAATGAAAAAAACATATCAATGTGCTTTATGGGGAATTGTACTTGTTAGATTACTGATACCTAGTATGCCAAGTAGTTCATGGAGTTTGCTTAGTGTATTTCCTCAAAATAAGCAAGTAGTAAATACTAGAAGTAGTCAGTTTGATGTGCTACCAGATTTACAAACTTTAATAGGGGATCAAGATGAAGAAGTTTTAGTAAATGGGAATACGATAGAAGAAGAGCAAAGAAAAATAAGGTTAGATTACAATAATATTCAAGAAGATAGCAAAGCAGAAAGTAATAATGGACAAATAAGTAATGTTTTTCAAAGAAGAATTTTATATATCATTTGGTTAGTTGGTACGTTAGGACTAGGAAGTTATTGGGTGATAGGTTATATACAAGCAAAACGTAAAATCAAAAAGCTAGATGAGATTTCGGATGAGACTATTTTAAAGTTATTTGAAGAGTGTAAAGTCCGTGTGATAGGGAAGCATAGAGGGAAAAATATAAAGCTTGTGGCGTGGCATGACTGTGTGATATTTGGTATTTTAAAGCCAATCATTGCATTATCAAGAGATAAAAGTGAACAGGAATTAGAAGTTATTTTACTTCATGAGCTTACACATTATCGCTATAAAGATTATTTATTGACCTATGTACAACTGATTGTCTTAAGCTTGCATTGGTTTAATCCATTAGTATGGCTTGCTGTCAAGCAAATGAAAGAAGATATGGAATATGCTTGTGATGAGCGTGTGATTAGATTAGGTATTAGCAAAAAGAATTATGCCAATACCTTACTTAGTATGATTCATCAGGAGAAAGAGGGGCGTAAGACTATACCTTATATGCCAGTAAGTACTTTTGCACAAGGTATGGGAAGTGGCATGCAGGAAGCTAAGCATAGAATTAAAAAGATTGCAGGAATGAAGAAAAGTAGATTAATGGGGTCAGTGTTGTCAATTGTTTTAGTTAGTTTTTTAGCAGTAGGTTGTTTAACAGATGCACCTGTTAATTCGGAGAAAGTGAAACTAGAAAATGAGGAAAGTATATTAGAACAATCAGTACTAGAAGAAACAAAGACACAAAATATAGCCGTATTTGGTTTAGATGACAGTGGGCTAAGAGCAGATACAATTTTTGTAGGCAGCATAAATGATGAAGAAGGTAGTGTTAAAATTACATCTATTCCGAGAGATACAAAGATTGTATTAGAAGTTGCAGAAAAAGAGAAAATAGAAGCACAAGGTGTTAAATGCCCAGACATTTGTAAGTTATCAGAGTTAGTAGCCTATAGTGGCAAGTCACTTATAGAAGATGTTGTATTAACAGAAATAGAAAAATTAGTAGGGATTCAGATTGATCATTATGTTCTTGTAGATGTAGAAGCAGCAGAAGAGATGATAGATGCAATGGGAGGCATTGAAGTTAATGTCCCTCAAGCTATGGTATATGATGATAATGAGCAAAATCTACATATTCATTTAGAAGCAGGCAAGCAGTACCTAGCAGGCTATCAGGTAATGGGAGCAGTAAGGTTTAGACATTCTACGGATTATACAATTACATATCCAGATGGGGATTTAGGAAGAGTGAAAATGACGCAGTCAGTTATACAAAGTATTTTGCAAAAGATAAAAACTATCTCTAGCGCAGAAGATTTTATAACGCTTGCCCAAGGTGTGAGTGAAATAATTGATACCAATTTACCTTTAGGAAATCTTATGAGCTACTATAATCTTTTAAGTACAATAAATCTTGAAAATATTCAATTTGACATATTGTCAGGAGAAATAGTAAAGGAAGATGGACGCTTCTATTATATAGTAGATAAAGGTGAAGAGAGGAACTAAATTTAATTATAGGTAAAAAAGAGTAGACATAGTAAAATAAGTATAACGTGCAAGCGTATCGATGAAAGATGCAAAGCAACCAAGTAATAGATAATGATTAAGTATAAAACTAAGGAGAACATCATGAAAATTTGTATATTAGATGCAAAAACATTAGGCAGTGATATTGATATCAGTGAGCTTCATACGTTAGGAGAACTTACAGTTTATGAAACAACAAGTCCTGAAGAAGTAACAGAACGTGTGAAAGATGCAGAAATCATTCTTACAAATAAAGTGGTTTTAAATGAAAGTAATCTTAAAGATGCACAAAGTGTAAAAATGATTGGGCTATTAGCAACAGGCTACAATAATGTTGATACAGCTTATGCCAAAGAAAGAGGTATTTGTGTATGTAATGTGGCTGGTTATTCTACAAAGAGTGTGGCACAACATACATTTTCAATGCTCTTTTATCTCATTAGTCAGATGGCAAAATATGATCAATATGTTAAGTCACAAGCATATGCTAAAAGTGATATTTTTACACATTTAGAGTGGCCTTTCTGGGAAATTGCTAATAAGACATTTGGTATTATTGGACTTGGTGCTATAGGCCGTGAGGTAGCTAAGATTGCTACAGCTTTTGGAGCCAATGTAGTATATTATTCAACATCTGGGAAAAATAATAATGCAGATTATAAGCAGGTTGATTTAGAAAACTTATTAAAAACAAGTGATATAGTGGCTATTCATGCACCATTAAATGAAAAAACAAATGAACTTATTAATTATGAGGCATTAAAGCTGATGAAGAAAACAGCTGTTTTAATCAATGTAGGGCGTGGTAAAATTGTAGTAGAAGCAGACTTAGCAAAAGCCTTAAATGAAGGTGAAATAGCTGGTGCAGCTTTAGATGTATTAGAGAAAGAGCCTATAGATGCTTCTAATCCTCTTTATAGCGTAGAAGAACCATCTAAGTTACTTATCACCCCACATATTGCTTGGGCAAGTGTAGAAGCAAGAAGAACCCTTGTTGAAGAAGTAGTAAAGAATATTCAAAGCTATCAAGCTGGTGTCCCAAGAAATCAAGTAAATTAGTATAAAATAATATAAGGCTGTCAAAAAATGAATCGCTAGGTACTTATACACTATCAACAAATTGCTTTGAAGGTAGCTTAGTAGTGTATAAGTACCTAGCTTTCTTTTTGGACACATGCGGGGATGGGAAAAAAGAAGTTAATTTTTGTAATTTAGTCTGTAATATAGCAGTTACTATTAGAAAGTGTTATCATAAAATATAACATAGCATAAGCTGAAATATAGGGTTACGTCTCTTGGTGATGATACATCATTAGAATCTGATACTCACTAAATTTTATAAAGTGGAAGATATATAAGTATGAGATGCTACGATAAGAGAAGTTTTAAGTAGGGATGTAACAGAAAAAATATAGGAATTACATAATAGGAGTAAAATATGAAAGTTAAATTTTTGTTAGGTGCTACATTAGTAAGTTTAGTTTTAGTAGGCTGTGGGGAAAGTAGTAGAAAGGCGGGAAATAATGTACAAGTAGAACAAAAAGTAGAAGTAGATGAGACACTACAAAATATGAGTTTAAATTTAGAAAAGATGCCAGAGAGTTTAGATCCACAATTTAATAGTGAAGGAGAAGGTAGTCTGGTTATTAATAATTTATATGAAGGGCTTATGCGAGAGTTAGGTGAAAATCTTGTAAATGGTATTGCAGATTCTTATACTGTTTCAGAAGATAAGCTAACTTATACCTTTAAATTACGTGAAGCCTACTGGTCAGATGGGACTGAGATAACAGCAGAGGATTTTGTTTATGCATGGCGTAGAGGGGCAGATCCGGTAAATAAAAGTCCTCATCTAAAGCATTATGAAAGTGCCAAAATAAAAAATGCAGGTGCTATAGCTAGAGGTGAAATGTCAACAGCGAGTTTAGGTGTTTTGGCTTTAGATACGCATGTGTTAGAAGTAGTACTTGAAGAGCCTAATGCTAACTTTTTAGAGTATATGACATTAGAAAGTTTTATGCCTGTTAGAGAGGACATGGTAGATGAAGCTGGTACATGGTCTAAAACAAATGCCTCGTATAATGGACCATTTAAATTAGTTACTTGTAATAAGCAAGGTCTTATCCTTGAAAAAAATGAGTATTATTGGAATGCAAAAGATGTAAAATTACAAAGCGTTAATATGCAAATAATAGGTGATGCTGAAATAGCAGAGAGTAAATACTTAAATAATGAATTGGATATACTTATTTTAAAAAATAATGGGGATGGTAAAATGACTGAGGAGAGTCAGGAAACTGATACCCCTAATGAGCTTAAAGAGAAAGAAGAAAGTATATTAGTACATAGCTGGGTAAGTGGTTGGCGTACAAACTTACAAGGACTTTTATGGTTTGGAAATACTTATATAGAAGCACACTAATTTGAAATAGCCGTCTCAAATTGAGACGGCTATTAATTGTTACTACTTATTTATTTGCTGACCCTTTGTAGCTTTCAAACACTTTTTGAACAATTGTTCCGCCGATTTTTCCAGCTTCACGAGATGTAATATCTCCATTGTAGCCTTGTTTTAAAGGTACTCCAACTTCTTTTGCAACCTCATATTTCATTGTTTCAAAAGTTTGTTTGTTTGACATGTTATTTGCCCCCTGTAGGTCGATTTTTAGTAATCGCTTTTATAAAAATTAAGGACCTAATCTTAGGATTAAGTTATTTCATTTTTTGCGACTACTATGTTATTAATATGTGCAAATTCAAGTTTCTTATTCTGGTAGTTTTATCCTAATTTATAAGAATGACAAACGTTAATTAATTGATGACAGACCTTAAAATAGTATTTAAATTTAAAAAATAAAATATAAAATAATGAAATTCAAAAATTGATATTTTATAATAAGATAAGTCTACAAAAATATTAATCATAATGTGTGGTATTTAAAGAAGATTGAAGTTTAGTTAATCATAATATGAATAAAGGGAGACTGAATAATGGATGAAAAAATTAATGTTTGTGTAGTACAAATGGCAAGTAAAAGTGGTGATGTGGGGTATAACCTACAAAAAGCAAAAGAATTTATCACAAAAGCAAAGTTTCAAGGTGGAGAACTTATATTATTGCCAGAACTTTTTGATGTAGGGTATGACCTAGAAGTTGTGAAGCAATTAGACTATGATACAAAAGCAACATTAGATTTTCTTAAGGATATATGTAAAAGTTTAGAAGTATATCTTATAGCTGGTATATACGAAAACACATGTGAAGGGAAATTTAATACTGCTTATGTGATAGATGACAAAGGGGTAGAAATTGCTAAATATCGCAAGAACAAATTATTTTGCTTAAGTATTGAAAATGAAATCTTTACACCAGGAAAAGAACCTTGTAGAGTAACTATTAAAGGCATTTCTTTTGGGCTTATGATTTGTTATGATATACGTTTTCCAGAGCTAGCTAGGAAATATATTGATATAGGTTGTGAGGCAATAGCAATAGTATCGGCTTTCCCATTTCCAAGAGTGGAACATTGGAAGACGCTACTCAAGGCACGTGCCATAGAAAATCAGCTTTATGTGGTTGCCTCAAATCGTGTAGGTCAAAATGCTAATTTTTGGTTCCATGGTAGAAGTTCTATTATAGATCCATGGGGCACGATATTAGGAGAAGGTAATGAGACAGATGAAACCATCGTTCAAGCTATTATCACTAAACAGCAAGTGGATAAGGTACGAGAGATGTTGCCAGTCTTAAAGGATAGATAATATTTAGAGAAGCAAGAAGATTTTTCTATCAAAAAAAGAAAGTACTGCATCGCAGTACTTTCTTTTTTTGATAGAATTATGCTTGTCCAATTGAACCAAATAATTCCATTTTTTCTTTAACTGTAGCTTTAATAGCTTCAAAACCTGGAGCTAATAATTTACGTGGGTCAAAACCTTTACCCTCTAAATCTTTTCCAGCTTCAACATATTTACGTGTAGCAGCTGCGAATGATAATTGACATTCTGTGTTAACATTGATTTTAGCAACACCTAAAGAGATAGCTTTTTTGATCATTTCTTCTGGAATACCAGTACCACCATGAAGTACAAGTGGAGTTGTTCCTGTAGCTTCATTGATTTTTTCAAGTGCATCGAAAGCTAAACCTTTCCAGTTTTCTGGGTATTTACCATGGATATTACCAATACCAGCAGCAAGCATTGTTACGCCTAAGTCAGCGATTTGTTTACATTCTGCAGCATCAGCGATTTCACCAGCACCAACAACACCATCTTCTTCTCCACCAATTGAACCAACTTCAGCTTCTAAAGAGATACCTTTTTCTCTTGTAAGATTAACAAGTTCTGTTGTTTTAGCAATGTTTTCTTCGATTGCATAGTGAGAACCATCGAACATAACTGTTGAGAAACCAGCTTCGATACATTTTAATGCACCTTCATATGAACCGTGGTCTAAGTGTAATGCAACTGGAACAGTAATGTTTAATTCTTCGATCATACCATTTACCATACCAACGATTGTTTTGTAACCACCCATGTATTTACCAGCACCTTCAGATACACCTAAGATAACAGGTGAATTGTTTTCTTGAGCTGTTAAAAGTACTGCTTTTGTCCATTCAAGGTTATTGATGTTGAATTGACCAACTGCGTATTTTCCTTCTCTAGCTTTGTTTAACATGTCTTTAGCTGAAACTAACATAAAATATGCCCTCCATTTTATATGTGTTTAAACAAATAATATTTGATATTTGTTTATCTATTATTTATTATACCTTTATTTTGATAAAAAATAAACAAAAAAATAATGAATTTATAATGTGTAAATAATATTAAATATAAATAAATAATTTATATTATAGAATATTTTGTACAAAAGTTGAATGATAAGAAGGATGATGGCTTAAAATAGATTAATTAAAGTATATAAATTACAAATGATTCAAGGTCATAATGCGAATTCTAACAAGTTAGATAAAGAGATTAGAAATAAATTAGAAAAGTAATTTACAAAATCTCATAAATAGGTACAATAAAAAAGGATGAAAATAAAATAAAAGGAAGGGGTTAGCTATGGATGGCTATTCGCATATAAAAGAAGAAAAAGATTTAAAGTATCCTGAAGGGAGAAAATTAAAAAAGAAGCAATTTATAAATAAATTATTAACAAAGTTTTTAATAGAGATGAAAAATCAACCAGTCTTAATAGTAGCAACTATAGCTACTTTAATGACATGTATAGTAGTGCCTATTGATTATGCATATTTAGGTTATTTTAATTTTAGAACGTTGGCAACGTTATTCTGTACATTAGCAGTAGTTAATGCTTTTGCGCATATTCATGTATTTGAGATAATTAGTAAAAATATTGTTTTGAGACTGCATAATTTAAGGAATGCAACATTAGGACTAGTATTTATAACATTTGTAGGTTCCATGCTTTTAGCAAATGATATGGCACTACTCACATTTTTGCCATTAGGTTTTTATGTTTTATATAGTACAGGCAATAAACAAGCTATGGCATTTACATTTATTATGCAAAATATTGCAGCTAATCTAGGGGGAATGGTGACACCATTTGGAAATCCACAGAATCTCTATTTATATGCTTATTATCAGATTGGTACATGGGAATTTGTTAAGATTATGCTACCATCCTTTATTGCGGCTACTGTATTAATTGTAGTAATTTGTCTTTTTGTAAAACCAATACCACTGGAGCTTAAAAAGGAAGAAGACTATAAGTTTGATAAGAAACGTATAATCATCTATTCAGTATTATTTATCTGTAGTTTACTTATTGTTTTTCGTATCATTCCAGCCTTATTAGGAACCGTATGTATTACAGGTGCTTTATTACTGTTAGATAGAAAGTCCATTAAAGAAGTGAATTATCCATTATTATTGACATTTTGTGTGTTCTTTGTATTTAGTGGAAATATGGCACGTATACCACTCGTAAATGATTTCTTTTCACAAGTACTGCCTATGAATACATTATTATTTGGGATTTTATCATGTCAGTTTATTAGTAATGTACCTACTGCTGTTTTATTGTCACATTTCACTACAGATTATCAAAGTTTATTACCAGCTGTAAATATTGGTGGACTTGGGACACTTATTGCGTCATTAGCAAGTTTGATTACATTTAGTGAGTTTAAGAAGCATAATCCAGGAAAAGTGAAAAGCTATATATTACAATTTTCACTGATTAATTTTGGGTTTTTAATTATTTTGTATGTTGTGCAAAAGTGTATCATGATGTTTTAGTGTAAGTTTATTTTTATTCTTTAGAAAAAATAAAAAAAATGATATAATAGATGTACTAGTAATAAAAAGGAGTACAAATATGAAATTAATGATAATTACTGTACCTTGGATGAAATACTATGTAGGTGAAGGTGATGAGGAAAAATTAACACCACCTTGTGGGTATAATTTTCAAAATGTAAATGGTTTTTATTATGGTTTTAGTGAAGGACTTGAGTCTGTATCTCTTGAGAATTTTGAGGGGGTAAGTCCAGATGCACAGCAGGTAGAAGGTGTAACAGTTATATGGGCAGCTAAAAACCGAGAAGGTGAAAATAAAGTTATTGGTTGGTATAAAAATGCTACAGTATATGGCAAAATGCAAAGCTTTCTATCACTTGATAGTGAACGCACTATTTTCACATATAGTCTTGTAGCAAAAGCTGAAGATAGCATATTATTACCTATGGAACTTAGACTTTTAGATGTTAAGGAAACAGAGGGAGCATATATTGAAAAAGATGAAAATGTAATGTGTGATCTTGGAATGTATATACATAATTATGCTGGAGATCAGATGAATTATATTTTTCCACGTAAGGATCTTGAAGGCAAATCTGTTTTAAACTTCCCAGAATATGAAATGTACTTTGCAAAAGCAGATGAATTTTTAGCAAAAGATTTATATGGTAAGGCAATTCGTTGTTTTAATAAGGCAATTGAAGTAGAGCCAGAGCTTGCTGTAGGGTATGAATGTAAAGGAAGTATCTTTTTAAGTCTAAAAATGTATGATGAAGCAATCAAGGTTTATGAAAAAATAATCCAGTTAGAGAACGATAATGAATTGGCACATTATTGCTTAGGTTTGTTATATGGTTTAACAAAGCAATATGAAAGAAGTTTAGAAGAGTATGGGTACTATTTATCCTATAGACCACAAGATATAAATGCTATAGCTGAGCGTGGTATTGTAAAATTCCATTTGGGTGATAAGGAAGGGGCTAGTGAAGATTTTAAAATAGCTCTAAAGTCAGATGAAGAAAACTTAGTATTTAAAAAATTAGTAGAGTATATCCATGAATAAATCTAATTTATAGATGGTTTCTCTAGAGCTTTCTGAGACGTATTAATAAGTTTCTTTTTTGGGATAAATGTCATTGAGACAAGCAGCTGTGAATAATATGGTAGTAAAGATAAGGTGGGGGGAATCTTGTGGGAGTATTAACACAACTTCTTATTACAATTATCCTTATTGTATTATTCTTTTTGCTTATTATAATGATTCATAAGAAAAATAAATCGAGTATATCGTCGCAGAAAGACAAAGATGAACAGAAAAAGAAAATTTATGAGGCACTCAAGGAGATTATAAGAAGCGATGGGAAATCTTTAATTGATGAACTGAGTGAAAAAATAGATTTAGGAGAAAGAGATTCCCTAGATGGGGAATAGGATTGATTAAAATTGCCAGTAGGGAATATTTTCCTTGCTGGCAATTTTAATAGTAGCAATAGTTTTTTGACGTGATATAAAAGTTATTTAATGAAATATTGTATAATAAGTGTAATTAGCAAGTAGGTAGATAGAAATATTTTAGAAGGGATTACTATGAGATGAAAACAATGGGATGGATTATTACAAATGGCAGTTTAAAAACACCACACTTTAAAGAGATGTGTGAGATATATATGGAAGCTGCTAGGAAGATAGGGATTAGGCTGATTCATTTGTATAATGATGAAATAATGATAGGTCTTACAGCAGGGGAGTTATTTATAAAGGGTATGGTAGTAACAGAAAGGCCAGACTTTGTACTATTTTTAGATAAAGATATTAGACTGGCACAGCAGTTAGAAGCAAAGGGCTTAAAGCTTTTTAATTCTAGCGAAGTGATTGCTACTTGTGATGATAAGTCTTTAACTTTTCAAAAATTAGCAGGGCATCAGATTACTATGCCTAAGACAATGATTGCACCATATATTTTTTACAAGGGACATGAAGAGAATATAGGATATATAGAAGAGCTTGAGCAAGTGTTAGATTATCCTATGGTAGTTAAAGAAAGTTTTGGTTCCTTTGGAGAACAGGTGTATTTGGTACAAGATAGGGAGGAATTAATTACGATTCGCCAAAAGCTTAAGATAAGACCCCATATTTATCAACAATATATTGCAAGTAGTAGGGGGAGGGATGTACGCCTTAACGTAGTGGGCGGAAAAGTGGTAGCTTGTATGGAACGTTTTTCAGAAACAGATTTTAGAGCAAATATTGCCCAAGGTGGAGGTGCAAAACAGTTTAATCCACCAGAAGCTTTTATAGATATGGCTGTCAGGGTATGTGAAATTTTAGAGGCAGACTTTGCAGGTGTAGATATATTATTTGGAGAACAAGGAGAGCCTGTTTTATGCGAAGTGAATTCTAATGCACATATTAAGGGGATTAAGGCGTGTACAGGTATAAATGTTGCCATACCTATTTTAGAACATATTATAAAGAATATGAGATAAAAGCTTAATTTAAAAGGAGATTGCCATCAAATTATAAATAAATTTGGTGGTAATCTCCTTTTAAATGCATATATTCATTTTGATAGACGCATTTATTCATTAATATGTTCAAGACCGGTGTGAAGAATTGCAGTAATATGAGAATCTGCTAATGAGTAATAGACAATCTTTCCTTCTTTACGTGGCTTGACTAGATTATAAGCCTTCAGTACACGTAATTGGTGTGAAATAGCTGAATGTGTCATTCCCAAACAAGCAGCTAAGTCACATACACACATTTCTGATGTATCTAGGGCACTAAGAAGCTTGACACGTGTTGGGTCTCCAAAGATTTTAAAAAACTCTGCAAGACTAGATGCTACGCTACTAGTAAGCATGGACTCAGAGGCTTTTTTTACAATGTCTTCATGAATGATTGTACAAGAACAATCATCTGTTTTTTCAGCCAAAATAGCCACCTCTTTCTGTTGATTCATTATTATATATGATAATTAGCGTACCTTCTTTTTTAAAAAGTGTCAAGTGAGTAGGAGGTACTTTACTTTTAGCAAGGGTATAAAAATATTTTTGAAGTTAAAATATGTATTTAGAATCTAGAATATGTATTGATAAACTTAACTTATCATTGTACTATGAAATAAGAGATTGAAAAATTATTAAATTATAAAAATAACTGGAGGATAAGCAATGATGTTGGATTTTGACAAAGAATTAGAACGCTTTAAACCAATGATTAAGGTGAGTCAAATAGAAGAGCAAATAGCTAGTGATCCGCTTGAAGATATGATTGATTTATTTAAAAGTTTTAAGCAAGATATAGACCAAGAGAAGTATAATATGAGAAAAGAGGGATAAGAGATGAAGCAGTTATGCCCTTATTGCGGAAATGTATTAACCCATGAGGACAAATGTGCTAACTGTGAAAGTGAAGTAGCATGGGTTAAGAAATGCTATCTAAAGAGTGAATATTATTATACCAAGGCTTATGAAGCAGCCACAAAAAGGCAGCTTTCAACGGCTAAGACGTTATTGCAAAAAGCCATTCACTTAAATAAGTATAATATACAGGCAAGAAATTTATTAGGACTTATTTACTATGAGATAGGAGAGGTAGCACTAGGATTAAAGTCTTGGATTGTGAGTAGTAGTATAGCGAGAGAAGATAATTTGGCTTGTGAGTATATTGATAAGGTGCAAAATAATCCACGTGTTTTAGAGAACTATAAAGATACTAGTAATCTTTATAATAAAGCACTGATATATTTAAAACAAGGTAATGAAGATGTGGCTATTATTAGATTAAAAAAAGCAATAAGTATTAATCCTAAGTTTGTAGAAGGTCGGGTTTTATTAGGTATATGTTATATAAAGACAAACCAATTAAAAAAGGCTAATGAACAATTAAGAGAGGCACTCAAAATAGATCATAATCATACTAAGGCATTAGAATATATAGAGGCAATAAGGCATGAAGGCTTTGAAGATGCCAAGCCTTATGAACAAGAATATACTTCTAAAATAGGAAGTAAGATTGGACAGACAAAAAAGGGAAATCAGCCTAGTTTATTAGAACGGAAGGATTTATTCTGGCGATATGCCTTATATTTTCTAATGGGTATACTATGTATGTGGATTGCACAGCGTATTTTAGTTGTACCTTCTAAAATTGCAGATTATAAAGAAGAGATGATCAGTCTTAAAAATGAAAAAGAAGCATTAAATCAGGCTATGGATACTTTGAAGTTAGAGTATAAGACCAATTTAAGTGACTTGCAAGCAGAAAATGATAAGCTTAAGGCAGATCGTGCAGTATATGAGGAAAGCATGGGGAAGAAAAGTCAACAAAAAAAGCTTGCTCAAAGTCAAGCTTTAATAACACAAGGAGATTATGAAGGGGCAGCACAATTACTATATAATATAGCGACTAAGTATCTGTCAGAGGAAGAAATGAAAAACTATATAGAGCTTAAAGAAAGTGCCTATAACTATGCTGTTAATAGCCTATGTAATAAAGGTTATAGCTTTTTAAAAAGTAGTGCGTATAGCGAGGCTAAAGTAAGTTTAGAAACAGCATTACACTATGCATCTAATGAAGAGGGTAAAAAGCGTGTTTTGTACTACTTAGGATGTACCGAATCAGGATTAGGAAATAATGCTAAAGCAATAGAATATTTTAATCAAGTAATTAATAATTATCCAAATACAACAGAAGCTATGTGGTCAGAAAATGAGCTATCAACCATAGAATCTTCAAATTAGAGAAATAAGAATAGGTTAGTATAAAGTGTGAAATAATTGTAAAAAATATGGAATTTTATTGACAAATATTAGTAAAAGAGATATTCTAATTATATTCAAAATATACAAATAAAGTGAAATTAGAATATAGGGAGGAAGAGCTCTTTGAACGTAGAATATTATACACATGATAAGACACTTATTGTATGTATTGGTGGAGAAATAGATCATCATACATGCAAAGAGGTAAAAGATGATATAGAGAGAGCATATAGCAAAGGGATTTATAAAAACTTAGCCTTTGATTTTGAAAATGTGGACTTTATGGATAGTTCAGGAATAGGTTTACTCATGGGGCGTGTCAAAAGCGCGGCTTTATTAGGTGGACAAGTTGTTCTTTATAATGTATCACCTAAAGTTGAACGTTTATTAAATATATCTGGGATTTATAAAATGGTACATGTATATCAAAACAAAATACAAGCATTGAATGCCTTAGCTTAACTTGATACAAGGGGGATAAATATAAATGCTAAAGAAGAATGAGATAGAGATACAATTTTTAAGTCAATCGGTCAATGAGGCATTTGCCCGTACAGCAGTGTCTGCCTTCTTTTCACAATTAGACCCAACTATGGAAGCATTATATGATATTAAAATGGCTGTTTCAGAAGCAGTTACCAATAGTATTATCCATGGTTATGAAGGGAATAAAGAGGGCAAAGTGACTATCAGATGTGCATATGAAGATCAAAAAGTCAGTGTAGAAGTTATTGATAAGGGAAAGGGAATTCCTAATGTAGACGAAGCGATGACAGCTCTTTACACCACATCTGAAGAGGATGACCGAGCAGGGCTAGGTTTTACGGTGATGCAATCTATGATGGATGAAGTCTTTGTGGAATCTAAAGTAGGTGAGGGAACTAGTGTAAAAATGAAAAAATCTCTTGGGTAAATAGGGGAAAAACCGAGAGAGAAGGTGGGAGAAATGGATCATACCCTGGAATTAATTAAAAGAGCACAACAAGGTGATGATAATGCAAGGGAAGTACTGGTACAGGAAAATATGGGGCTTGTTTGGTGCTTAGTACGTAGGTTTAATAATCGTGGTTATGAATTAGAAGACTTATTTCAAATAGGGAGTATAGGACTTCTTAAGAGTATTGATAAGTTTGATTTAAGCTTTAATGTAAAGTTTTCAACTTATGCAGTACCTATGATTGTAGGAGAAATTAAACGTTTTTTAAGGGATGATGGTATTATTAAAGTAAGTCGTTCTTTAAAGGAAACAGCCTACAAGATTAGGGTAATGAAAGAAGAACTCATTAAAGAATATAATAGGGAACCAACTATTAGCGAAATTGCGGCAGGATTAGATTTAGCAGTGGAGGATGTGGCCTTGGCATTAGAATCTAATGCGGAGGTAGAGTCTTTGAATGCAGTTATTTATCAAGGGGATGGTAAAGCAATTACTTTATCAGAGAAACTTAATGAAGCCCCCTCAGAGCAAAATAATGTTGTAGATAAGATGATTTTAAAAGAACTTATAGAGAAACTCTTACCTATTGAAAGAGAACTTATTACACTAAGATACTTTGAAGATTTAACTCAGACAGAAATAGCTGATCAGCTCAATATTTCGCAAGTGCAGGTTTCAAGAATTGAGAAGAGAATATTAAACAAGCTTAAGACAATGATGAAAGAATAATGAACAATACAAAGGTAGTGTTTTAAATAGTAGGAGTTGGAATTTCTTAGTACTGTATTTATAGTAAGATGTTCTAACTCTTTTTTTGATTATTATCATAAAATATACTTATTTTATATAAAAATAAGATAAAAATAACAAGTATATTGAATGTTTTAATGGAATTA
>JAZKZQ010000254.1:0-11790 GCA_045612745.1 Cellulosilyticum sp.
GGGTAATACTTGAAAAGTATAAAACCATAATGGGAGGACTTTTTATGTTAGAAGGGTTATTAATAGGTGTACAGTTATTTTTTTCATGCATTATCGGTGTGTATTTTTTATTACAGCTCAAAAATCAAACAGCATCTAAATCAAATATATACAGTGAATCTAGTAGAAAATTTGAGAAGATGAAGTTAATTAGAAAAATTAGTTTAACGGAGCCTTTATCAGAGAAATTACGACCTAAGATAGAAAGTGATATTATAGGTCAGAGGGAAGGAATGAAGGCACTTAAGATTGCCTTATGTGGGCCTAACCCACAGCATGTTCTTATATATGGCAATCCTGGAATTGGTAAGACGGCAGCTGCTAGAATTGTCTTAGAGATAGCCAAGTATTCTTCAGGTACGCCATTTGAGGCTAATGCTAAGTTTATAGAAATAGATGCAACCACACTAAGGTTTGATGAGAGAAGTATTGCAGATCCGCTGATTGGTTCAGTGCATGATCCTATTTATCAAGGTGCAGGTGCTTACGGACAGGCTGGTGTACCACAACCTAAACCTGGTGCTGTAACCAAAGCGCATGGTGGTATTTTATTTATTGATGAAATTGGTGAACTTCACGGGGTACAAATGAATAAGCTTCTAAAGGTATTAGAAGACCGCAAAGTATTTCTAGAAAGTGCCTATTATTCCGAGAGTGATGAGAATATTCCTAAAGATATTCATGATATATTCCAAAATGGCTTACCAGCAGACTTTCGTTTAGTAGGTGCAACTACTAAACGACCAGAAGACTTGCCACCAGCACTTCGTTCAAGATGTATGGAAATCTTCTTTAAAGATTTATCTTATAATGATATCCTATCTATTGTTGGTCACACAGTCAGTAGAGAGCATATTGAAATTGAGGATGAGGCAAGAAAGCTAGTAGGGAAGTACTGTGAGAATGGCCGTGATACAGTGAATATGCTACAAACGGCATATAGCTTGGTAAGATTAGAGGGTAGAATGAAGATTGAGGTTAAGGATATTCAGTGGGTGGTGAAAGCTGGGCATTATAATATGCGTTATAGCAAAAAGGTTGACCCTACTAAAACTAGTGTGGGTAAGGTGAATGGACTGGCCGTCACGGGAAATGGAATAGGTTTAATCTTAGATATTGAAGCAGTAGCATTTAAAACTGGCAAAGAAAGTGCTAAGATAAAGGTTACGGGTATTATTGAAGAAGAAGATTTGCAAATGCGTGGTAGTACAGCTAGGAGAAAAAGCATGGCAGCAAATTCTGTTGAAAATGTACTCACTATTTTAAAAATGAGATATAATGTAAATGCAGACGAGTATTTACTTCATATTAATTTCACTTCAGGTTTACCTGTAGATGGACCATCTGCAGGATTAGCTATTTTGTGTGTATTATATTCAGCTATTTTAAATAAGCCTATTCCAAATGAAATTGCTATGACAGGTGAAGTATCTATTCAAGGATTAGTGTGCCCAGTAGGTGGCGTATATGAGAAGATTATGGCTGCTAAAGAAGCTGGTGCTAAGAAAGTTATTATTCCTAAGGAAAATATGCAAGAAATATTTAAAGAAATAGAGATAGAAGTCATACCAGTACAGACAGTTGAAGAAGCAATTTCACATGTTTTCGGGGAAAGTATTATAGATGTGGCTAATCGTGCAATACATGCTTAATTTAGTATGATAAAATGCCCAAAGAGAAAAAGAAATGCAGAAATAAAGAGGGTGGATATATGAAAAAAGAAATAGAGGCAATACCAGTATTACCACTTAGAGGAATTACAGTTTTTCCAGAGATGGTAATGCATTTTGATGTTGGTCGTAAAAAATCATTAAAGGCCATTGAAGAAGCTATGAAAGCAGATGAAATGCTTCTGGTAGTGGCACAAAAAGATGCCAGTGTAGAAGATCCAACAGAAGAAGATTTATATACAGTAGGAACTATTGTACACATTAAACAAATGGTCAAAGTAGCTGAAGGACAAGTAAAAGTACTTGTAAAAGGTAGATCCCGTGCAAAAATTATCAGTATTGAGGATAAGGACTGTGCATTAGCTCATATAGAAATTGTAGAAGAAGAAAAGACTATGGATAAAGAATATGAGGCACTACTGCGCACAATTGGTGAGCTTTTTGAACGCTATGCAGAACTGAGTCCTCGTATCACTGATGAAGTGCTATATGGCATCCTAGGTGTAAAAGATAGTGTAGAAATGATTGACCTTATGGTTGGACATATTCCAGTAGAAGTAGAGAAAAAGCAAGCAATATTAGCTTCTTTAGATCTTAATGAACGTATGTACAAGGTTGCTGAACTTTTAAATTCAGAGATTGCTATTTTAGATATTCAAAAGGATATTTATGCTAGAGTTAAGAAAAATATTGATCAATCTCAAAAAGAATATTTCTTAAGAGAACAAATGAAGATTATTCAAGAAGAGTTAGGTGATAAAGATGGACTACAAGCAGATATTGATAAATATGAGGCGAAGTTAGAAAATCTAAATTTACCAGAAGAAATTAGAACTAAGATTCAAAAAGAAATTAGCAGACTAAAGAAAACATCTACAGCATCACCAGAAAGTGGTACAATTAGAGGCTATATTGATACAGTTTTAGAACTACCATGGGGTATTCAAACTAAAGAAAATATGGATATAAAAAAAGCATCTACAGTTCTTGAAAAGGATCATTTTGGACTTACTAAAGTTAAAGAACGTGTGCTTGAATATTTAGCAGTTAAGAAGTTATCACCAGAAGGTCAGCCACCTATTATTTGTTTAGTAGGGCCACCAGGGGTAGGTAAAACGTCTATTGCCCGCTCTATTGCAAAAGCAACAGGAAGAAACTATGTTAGAGTATCATTAGGTGGGGTACGTGATGAAGCTGAAATTAGAGGGCATAGACGAACTTATGTAGGTGCTATTCCGGGAAGATTTGTATATGGCCTTACAGAAGCTAAATCTATGAATCCACTTATGCTTTTAGATGAAATTGATAAAATGTCAGGAGATTTTAAAGGTGATCCGGCAGCAGCACTTTTAGAAATTTTAGATGGCAATCAAAATAGTGGATTTAGAGACCACTACTTAGAGGTACCACTTGATTTATCTAAGACACTATTTATTGCGACAGCAAATACATTAACAACTATTCCTAAGCCACTTCTTGATCGTATGGAGATTATAGAAGTAAATAGCTATACAGAACTGGAAAAACTAGAGATTGCACAAAAATATTTGCTTCCAAATCAGCTTAAAAAACATGCATTAACAAGCAAACAACTAAAGATTAGTAAGGCTAATATGTTATATTTAATTAGCAGTTATACTAAAGAAGCAGGTGTAAGAGGTTTAGAACGTGTAATTGGTAAGATTTGTAGAAAAGTAGCGCGTGATATTGTGGAAAATGAAATAGAAACTGTTCAAGTGACACCAGCTAAGTTAAAGGCTTATTTAGGTGCACCTATTTATGCTTATGACAAAAAGAATGAGAAACCAGAAGTAGGTGTGGTAAGGGGACTTGCATGGACTAGTGTCGGTGGAGATACTTTATCTGTAGAGGTAGGTCGTATGAAAGGTAAAGGGCAACTGCAGCTAACAGGACAAATGGGTAGTGTAATGAAAGAATCAGCACAAACAGCTGTAAGTTATATTCGTTCACAAGCGGATAAGTTAGGTGTACCAGCAGACTTTTATGAAAAACAAGACCTACATATCCATATTCCTGAAGGTGCTGTACCTAAAGATGGTCCATCAGCAGGAATTACTATGGCAACAGCTATGATTTCTGCGCTTACAGATAAGCCTGTTAAGGCTAATTTAGCAATGACAGGAGAAATCACAATTACAGGTAGGGTATTACCAATTGGTGGCTTAAAAGAGAAATTACTTGCAGCTAAAAGGGCCAATATTAATGAGATTATCGTACCTATACAAAATAAGAAGCATGTAGACGAGATGGACGCAAATATAGTAGAGGGCTTAAACATTGTTTATGCTACTACTATGAATGATGTACTTGAACATGTATTTGCATAAATTATAGCTTATAAGCAAAAAGGAGAAAATTAATGAACGTAACAAAAGCAGAAATGGTTATCACGGCAGGGAAGGCATCACAATTTCCGGTACATGATATGCCAGAAATTGCATTCGCAGGGAAATCCAATGTTGGGAAATCCTCTCTTCTTAATGCACTTTTAAATAGAAGAGCATTAGCAAGAACAAGTTCACAACCAGGTAAGACACAAACAATTAACTTTTACTCAGTACAAGACACATATATGTTTGTAGATTTACCAGGATATGGTTATGCAAAGGTGTCAAAGTCAGAGAGGGAAAGATGGGGTAAACTTATCGAAGGATACCTTGAAAAAAGAGAAAATCTCCAAAAGATCATTCTTTTAATTGATATAAGACATGAAGTTGGGGCAAATGATAAAATGATGTATGATTGGATTTCACATTATCATAATGAGGTAATCGTAGTAGCTACTAAAATGGATAAAATTAAACGTAGTCAAGTTCAAAAGCATTTAGCTATGATTCGTAAAGGTTTAGGATTAATGCCTCAAGACAAACTAATTGGCTTTTCTTCTGAGACAAAACAAGGAAAAGAAGAATTATGGAAAATCATAGAAGAACATGTTGAAATAGTAGAATAGAAATTTATTGATATACAAGTAGGGGGAAGATTATGAATAAGTTTGATAAGTACTATTTGAAACAAGGAAAACTAGAGTTATCATTACTAGATGAAGAAGTTAATGAAGATATAGAAAAAGCTACTATTTATCATGAAGAAGAAAGTAAAGAAACTAGGGAACCACGCATTAAGCTAACTGAAGATATCTATAATACGCTACAAACTATGGGAAAATTTTTGACTAAAAAGGTAGATGGTGAAGAAGATACTTATAGCCAAGAGGGTGCAGAAGCCTCAGATGAGAGTGAGAATACACATACTAAATGGCATAAGGTTATAAAAGGTGAATCTATTCATTCTACACAAGCAAAGCAATTAGAAGAAGCAGTAAGAGCTATGTATGTAAAAGCTGCTAATGAAGTAGAGGAAATAAGTATTAATGTAACTAAACCTGTACAGATATTAAACGAAATACCACAGGAACAAAAACAAACTCATCAAGAGGAAAGAAAATCTATGGTTAGCCTTAAGGATTTAGTCATCTTTGAAGATCATCAACATTGTGAAGAGCAGCTCAATCAAAGTAGTATTGATCAAATTTTATTAGAGCACTTTGGTGATAGGAAACCCCAATTTGAGTATATAAGGCGTCTTAAAAACCATATTGACGAAAAAATATCCTTAATAGAAAATTATCAGTAAAATAAATAAAAATTACTAATAAATATGTTGACATGAGAATACTAATATGATAATATAATCTTCGTCAGGTGAGGAAAATAATCACTTGATGAAGATATGCGCGAATGGCTCAGTTGGTAGAGCATCTCCTTGCCAAGGAGAGGGTCGCGGGTTCGAGTCCCGTTTCGCGCTCTATATCGGGGTGTGGCTCAGTTTGGCTAGAGCGCCTGATTTGGGATCAGGAGGCCGCAGGTTCGAGTCCTGTCACCCCGATACTTACAAAAAAGCTACAAGGCTTAGTCTTGTAGCTTTTTTTGTATTTACAAGCATATTTTCTTAAAAGAGTATTTATATATACTAAAGCAGAAAATATTTACTTTTCCAGTCCATGCTAGAGTTTAGCACAAGGTGCCAGCTCCTCCGCCTTTTTAGAAGACTAGTCGGGTGTGGATAAGTGAGATATATATTTTTATCTCGACTTGGAGCGGAATGGCGGAGAAGGAAAAATATATCTCTCACTTATCCATGCCCTATTGCCTACAACTAAAAAAGGCGGTAGCACCTTGTGCTAACCACCCTTTAGTTTTTCATCAACGCTTGTAGAATCTCACCATAAAGACTAGTTGCATTTTCTTTCCAGTTGCTACATAATTCTATGGCTTGTTTTTTTGAACCTACACTGATACTTAAGTCAATGAGCGTGGAGTTGTTTTCTGTTACGGTACAGTGGACAACATAATCATTGCTTTTATTTGGCATGTATTCTGCATGAATATCAAATTCGCTTTTTAATTGACGCCAGTTTTTTTCTATAAAGGCATCTAATTCTTTTCTGATAAAATCAGGAATTCTAGAAGCGAAAAATTCTAGTGTTTCTCTACCTTTATCACTAATCTCAAAATAAGAAGTATTATTTTGCTTATAACTTTCAATGAAAGTAGACTTTTCTAATTCAGTTAAATATTGTTGAAGTGAGAAATAGTCTGTATATCCTCTTTCAAGGATGATTTGTGACATTTGAGATAAGGAAAGAGGCATTTTTACCTGAGATAACAGATAGAGTATGATGAGTTTATTGATTGTAAAATCTTCATGATTTATATTCACAGTTTGCCTCCCTATAACATTGATTATTATATATTGTATCTTAAAAAACAATGAAACTCAATATGTGTTTAAAGATTTACCTTGATAGATATTTACTTCCTTTAGATAACGATTAAGGTCATTGAGAACTTTTTTCTTGTTTTTAGTCCAGAGTGGTGCAATAAGGTGCGCTGCTGGACCATCACCTGTGAGTCTATGAATGACTAGATTAGGTGGTAATATACAAAGTATGTCTCCTAGTAGTGCAATGTATTCTTCGTCAGAAAGAATGGGAAAAGGATTTTCTAAGTAATATTTGCCTAATGGGGCATTATCCAGTATGTGAAGCATATGAAGTTTAATACCCTGTAAAGGTAACTTACTAATATATCTAGCAGAGGCTAACATATCTTCTTTGGTTTCATGTGGTAAACCTAAAATAAGATGAACTACAGTTTCAATATTTTTTGCATGAAGTTTATGAACAGCTTCTTCAAAACAGCTTAGTGGATAAGCACGATTAATGAGCTTAGCAGTATGTTCATGCATTGTTTGAAGACCAAGTTCTATCCAAAGGTGTGTACGTGTATTGAGTTCAGCTAAGTATTCAATAATTTCATCATCTAAACAATCTGGTCTTGTAGCAATAGCTAATCCTACTACACCAGGGAAAGCAAGTGCTTCTTCATATTTTGCTTTAAGTACGTTTACTGGAGCATAGGTGTTAGAATATGACTGAAAGTAAGCAATGTATTTCTTTGAGTCCCCCCACTTAGTGGATAGGAGATTAACAGCACTTTCAAGTTGTTTTGTGATATTTCCTTTTTCTAGTGATGTGAAATCACCACTACCATGTGCACTGCAAAAAATACAGCCTTTAGTAGCAACACGTCCATCACGATTTGGACAAGTAAAGCCACCATCTATAGATAGTTTAATAACTTTTTCTTTATGACGCTCGCGTAAGAAATTATTAAGACTATAAAAACGTTGGGTTTGCATAAAAGATCCTTTCTAAAGTTATACTTAGTATATGTATAATTTCTTGAAATATTTAATACAAGTAGTATAAGATACTTGTATACCTTATACTACTTAAGCTTATTATGATATAGAAACTAATTGAGTGCAAGGAGCATTTCCTCTTTGCGTTGCCTAATCTGCTCACAAGTACTTATAATATGTTCCCATTGATCATCTGTAGTAGCACAACGTGTGAAAGCAATAAAATCATCACGAAGTTTTTTAGTAAAAAATTTTTTAATACTGTTAATTTCTTCATCGTTTGCTGCATTATTTAAGGCATCCATAAATTCTGAGGCCCGCTTACCAGAGGTAAAAGGAAGATAAGGTTGTATATAATCGAGTTTTTCTTGAAGTGCATTGTATTGACATTCGAAGGGGTTGCCTTTTACATTATCCATATAGGCATAGAAGGCATCTAAATTTAAAAAAGTAACGTTCTTTAATGACGAATAATCAAAGTGTGCAAGAATTGCGCGAAAATCTAGAATATAATTTTCTAGCTCTTGTTTAGTAAGCAATGTTGACATTTTGCTGCCCCCCTTTAAAGCAAATAAAAAAATATTAATCTACATAGCTTATTATATCCAACATGAAAATAAAAAGTGTATGTAAAATTTACTTTAAAAACAAAAGCAGTTGTAATATATTATAGGAGAAGTCTTAAATCTAAAAGAGGTGAAAAAATGGAAAAGAGACGCGTTGTAATTATTGATGATGAAGAACATATTTTAGAACTTCTCAAGTATAATTTGGAGATAAATGGATTTATAACTGAAGCATTTACAAGTGTGGAAACAGCAAAACCATATCTTGAAACAGAAGGTGCAGATGTTATTTTACTTGATATTATGCTTCCTGGCATGGATGGTATTAGTGGGCTTCAACAATTTAGAGTAAGTGAAGAGACTAAAAATATCCCTATTATTTTAGTAAGTGCAAAAAGTGAAGAGATTGATAAAATCCTAGGTTTGGAGCTTGGGGCAGATGACTATATTACAAAGCCTTTTAGCGTTAGAGAATTGGTAGCAAGGGTAAAGGCCACTGTTAGAAGAAATGAACGTACAGTATCACCACCTAAAGTATCAGAGAATAAGTTAGTGTATAAAGGCTTAGAGTTAGATATTGAAAGCCACATGCTGACCTATGAAGGAGATAATATTGAACTTACTTTAAAAGAGTTTGAAATTCTAAAATTGTTAATGAGTAATAAAGGAAAAGTACTTACAAGGGAAATGATTTTAGATCAGATTTGGGGCTATGATTATTATGGTGAAACACGTACTGTGGATGTGCATATCCGTTATTTACGCTCAAAGTTAGAAGAACATGGATTGGAAGGATATATTGAAACAGTACGTGGTGTAGGATATAAGTTTATAAAGGAGTAAGTGATGCGTAGTAAAATAATTTGGCCAATATTGGTAGCATTTATTATGCTAGGAGTGCTAATTTCAGGAGAATTACTATTATTATTTAGTGCTATTACAGTAACAGTACATGCTGGTGAATGGACAGATTCATCTTATCATTATGTGTTATATCGTATATTGTTTGAAATTATAGTAGTAGGTAGTATTTTAGCTATAGTAATGAATAGAAATATAAAGAAAATAAGCATGCCTATCGAAGAGTTAATAGAAGACGCTAACAATTTTAAGTCGGATTCCTATATTTATCCAATAAGAGACTATGAGATTGAAGAAGTACAAGACCTAGCTTGTGCCATTGATCATATGGGAGATAAATTAGGAAGCACTATTAGAAAGTTAAAACATCAAAAAGAAAAGCTGGAGACTATGTTAGAGGCACTAGAAGAAGGCATTGTCGTTTTAAATAAAGAAGGATTTATTGGACAGACTAATGAACTTGCTAAGAAAATGCTTCATCTCAAAGGAGATTTAAGTGGAAAACAAAAATTAACCCATATTATTCGTAATGAGGAGTTTAAGAAGCTGGTAGATTTGGGGTTAAAAAAGGGCGGACATCATACAGTAGAGTTAACATTAGATGAACAAATTATATTTTTAAGTTTATTGCCTATCGGTGGACAAGAAGAAGCTTATGAGTATTTATTAGTAATGAGAGATGTAACTCAGCTTAGAAAGTTAGAGGAAATACGTTCTCAATTTGTAAGTAATGTGTCGCACGAATTAAAAACACCACTTACAAGTATTCAAGGCTTTGTAGAGACACTTCAAAGCGGTGCGGTGGAGAATCCTACGGTAGCTTATAAGTTTTTAAATATTATTGATATTGAAACGAAAAGGTTATATAGACTAATTCAGGATATTTTAACACTTTCGGAAATTGAAAGTATGGAAGAACAGCAATATGGTGAGGTTAATATAACAAATGTGGTAAATGAAGTCTTTACTTTGGTATATAAAGAAGCCGAAAATAAGGCGATAGAACTTATTTATGAATGTACAAATGATTTAAAGGTTAAAAATATTAGTGAAGACCATATAAAACAGCTTTTAATGAACTTAATTTCTAATGCGATTAAATATACTGATCATGGTAAGATTAAGGTGTTAGTTCAGGGAAACAATATTTCCGTAGAAGATACAGGCATAGGTATACCTGAAGAAAGCATTTCACGCATTTTTGAACGCTTTTATCGTGTTGACAAAAGCCGTTCAAGACAGAGTGGAGGAACGGGACTTGGTTTATCCATCGTAAAACATATTGCACATCTTTATAATATTACAATTGATGTGACAAGTAGGCTAGGTAAAGGAAGTAAATTCACATTAATCATTGCAGAAGAAAATATTGTATAAAAATAGTACGGGATTTGTTGCTTGCAACAAGTCTCGTACTATTTTTGTACATATAGTGTAAATTTATTTTTAATTTACCTTGCAGTGATTTGATGAGACTCTTAGTGAAGTAGTTAAAGTGGTTTTAGCGGTGCTGTTTGAGTAGCACACGCTTTATGTGCTACGAGTTCACCGCGTTACTTTATACTACAAGCTTAGAGTCTCACAAATCACGGAGTGAGCAGTTATCAGCCACCAGTTCCCCCAGCGGCCTCTTCTATGCACTTCTATTTTTCAATCGCCTTAAAGTTTTCACCATCTTTAGGTGGTCTTGGTCCAAAGTATTGATAGAAATCAACTTTAAGGTTACCATTAAACAATTTACGTTTTTTATTAGCTTTTTTTCCAAAATCACGTTCAAAAGTATCTACGCTAGTAATAGCATAAAGGCTCCAGGTTGGATTTGTATCCAAGAGTTTACGAAGGTCTCTATGGATTTGTTCAATCTTAGAGATATCACTAATACGTTCCCCATATGGTGGATTGACAATAACGACACCATAATCCCCATGAGGTAAGCTTGTTTTATGCACTGGTTTAGCAAAGAATTGAATGTATTCACCTACACCAGCAGCTTCAGCATTTTCTCTGGCTTTGCGGATATTGTTACGATCAATATCAGAAGCATAGATGATAGGATTGCCTTTTTGGTCAATAGCTTCTCTAGCTTCTTCTCTAAGTTCATCCCAAAGCTGTTTTGGCACTTGTGGCCAAAATGATGAGGCAAATTGGCGATTTAAACCTGGGGCAATGTTTTTAGCAAACATTGCAGCTTCAATGGCAAATGTACCAGAACCACAACATGGATCATAGAGAATACGTCCTTTCTTCCAGTAACTAATTTGAAGTAGTGCTGCGGCCATAGTTTCTTTGAGTGGTGCTTCTACGTTATTTACACGATAACCACGTTTGTGGAGACCTTCACGACCAGTTGTATCAATTGTTAGTGTAGCTACATCTTTTAAGATAGATACTTGTACAGTATAAGATGGACCTGTTTCTGGGAACCAATCCATTTTATATACGTTAGATAAACGTTTTACGATTGCTTTTTTTGTAATAGCTTGGCAGTCAGAAATACTAAATAATTTAGATTTAACAGATTTACCATTAACAGTGAATTTGGCATCTTTTGTAATCCATTTTTCCCAAGGAAGGGCAGCTACCTTATCAAAAAGCTCTACGAAAGTTGTAGCTTTAAATTCACCCATTTTAATAAGTACACGGTCAGCACTACGAAGCCAAAGGTTAGAAAGTACAATAGCTTCTGCATCTCCTATATAAGTTACTTTACCATCGCTGACACTTTCTATTTCATAACCTAAATCTTCTACTTCGCGTCTTACCATAGTTTCTAGACCGAAGGTAGAAGTTGCAATGAGTTCAAATGTTTTCATATAATTCTCCTCTTAAGTAATAATTTACTATTACTCTATTGTACATCATTCAAAATCTGCTGTATAGCCTGAGGGAGAGAGTTAAGAAAAATTCAAATACATTTATGGCTGTAT
>JAZKZQ010000255.1:0-36357 GCA_045612745.1 Cellulosilyticum sp.
GATATAAAAGCTATGAAATATGTTGTTTTATCACCTCATAATAAATTAATATGCTTTGACCATAGTTCTCAAGTTGAAGAGTATTGTTTAGAGAAAAATAATGAAGCGTTAAATGGATACTGTGAAGACCAGGAATTTACTTATGAGACTATGACACCAGTAGAAATTGGTTACACATATGTGGCAGCTGTAGCAGAAGATGGCGGGTGTAAAATTTATGAAACAAGGCAAATATTAGATACAATGTATGAATTACAAGTGGA
The DNA here is from genome assembly GCA_045612745.1 of Cellulosilyticum sp. Classification (GTDB taxonomy): domain Bacteria; phylum Bacillota; class Clostridia; order Lachnospirales; family Cellulosilyticaceae; genus Cellulosilyticum. Next base: position 264 of record JAZKZQ010000255.1, read on the forward strand.
GAATGAGCTTATTGATAGAGTAAATAACTTGTTTAATGACCGTAGATTAAATGAGGAGATAGATTGTCCATCTTATTTAGAAGATATATTAATGGAAGTTACCCCTATACCAGCTGCTTGTATGACGGATGGTGTATATATTATGGACAATGTAGATTCTGCCAGTGATGAAAGAAATAACTCAGGTGTATAAATAGAAGTTGCTGATACTGCTGCAAAAGTATCAGCAACTTTTATTATTTACTGTATTTGACTATAAATATGATGTATGTTAAAGTTTAGAGTGTATGTAATTTTTTGAAAAAAATAAAAAAATATGAATTATAAATATATATTTTTGGAGGAAGAAGATGAGACAAGTATTAGGGGACTTTTTTGAGGATGTATGCGACAGATTTGCGAAAAATGAGTGTATATACTTTCCAACTACAGGCAAAACATATACGTATGAAGAGTTTCATCAATATGTATGTGATATAGAGAAAGGTTTAGTTGCTTTAGGGTTAAATAGAGGTGACTTTATTGCTATAAAATCAAATAATACACCTGAGTGGATTGCTATGCAATGGGCATGTTTTAAGTTAGGTATTATTGTAGTAGGCCTAAATTCAGCATTAACCCATATAGAAGTACAAAATGCTATGCTTCATACGGGGGCAAAAATTTTATTTACAGATGATACAAATTATGTAATAAGTAAAGGTAATGATGAGGATGAAAAATACCGTGTAATTATATGGGATTATGCAAATCAGTTTATGATTGATCTAGGAAGGGCTATTCAAACAGTAGAAATAGAAGAAAGAAATCTACTAGTAGTAGCAACAGACCCAGCTTTAATTTTATTTACCTCTGGAACAACTAGTGAGCCTAAGGCAGTATTAATGAAAAATAGTGCTATTGTAAGTGCTATAGAGGCCTATAATAAGATACTGACTTATAAAACCTCACAAGAAAATGCTTTAATTTGCACACCATTAGCACATATGATGGGGTGTTTATATGGCATTATGCCAGTTTGGGCTTTTGGTGGAAAAATAACATTAGTAGAAAAGTTTAAAGTAGATAGAGTTCTAGGGCTTATACAACAGCAGCGTTGTACTATATTTAATGGTGTACCAACTATGTTTATATTTTTGTTAGATGAATACCAAAATTATGATATAAGTTCCCTTAGAACAGGGTTAATAGCAGGTTCTTATGTATCTGATAAACTTTATAAACGTATCCATGAAGAGTTAGGAATAAAGGAACTTTTACAAGCTTTTGGACAAACTGAGACATTAGCAGCGACAGGTATAACTATGCTTGATCCTTGGGAAAAACGTTTGCATACGACAGGACAAGCCTTAGAAGGAGTAGAAATAAAGATAATAAATTGTAAAAAACATAGTAGTGAAGAGTCTGAAGAGATATTAAATCCTAATGAACAAGGGGAGGTTTTAATTCGTAGCCCGTATTGTATGGTAGAGTATTTAAAAAATGAAAGTGCTACTAAAAAGACAAAGAATGCAGAAGGGTGGATCCATACAGGTGATGTGGGTTATTTAGATGAGGAGGGTTATTTACATATTAAATCAAGACTTAAAGATATTATTATTAAGGGGGGCGAAAATATATGTCCCGCAGAAATTGAGAATGAATTAGTAAAAATAGAAGAAGTAAAAGAAGCTATAGTGGTAGGCGTACCAGATGATTATAAGGATGAGGAAATATGTGCTTTTGTCATACCCGAAGGAGAAGAACCATTACATATAGATCAGATTAAAGCGCAATTAAAAAAGAGTCTTGCTAAGTATAAAATTCCCAAATATATTATTCGTCTTAAGCAGTTTCCTATGACAGGCAGTGGAAAAGTCAGAAAAGAAGTGCTAAAGGATTTATATGATGTATTACAAAGTTATTTTAAATCTGTATAAAAATAAAAAATTATAAAAATATTAATTGGAAATAGAGATTAAATAAGTAATTTTTAAAATTAATACTTATTTTAATTTAGAAAATAATTAAAATTAAAATAAGTCAGAATAAAACTAAGATTTATATTTAAAAATCTTTAAGATTACGTTATAATTATGCCTAGTAAGATGAATTGTAGAAAAAATAGAACGATAAATATGAAAGGAGTCAAAAGATGTTAACAAGTAATAAAAACGTGCTCAATTGGGTAGAGGAAATGGTAGCTCTAACAAAACCAGATAAAGTAGTATGGATTGATGGTTCAAAAGAACAGTTAGATGAAATCAGAAAGCAAAGTGTAGAATCTGGAGAGTTACTAAAACTTAATGAGGAAAAACTTCCTAACTGTTATTTACATCGTACAGCACCTAATGATGTAGCTAGAGTTGAACATAGAACATTTATTTGTTCTAGAAACAAAGAAGATGCCGGTCCAACAAATAACTGGGAAGATCCACAAGTGATGTATGATAAACTTGGTAAAATGTTTGATGGGGTTATGAAAGGTCGTACAATGTACGTTATTCCTTATTTAATGGGACCTGTTGGCTCAGAATTTTCTAAGGTAGGTGTAGAACTTACAGACTCTACATATGTTGTTCTTAATATGGATATTATGACAAGAATGGGTAAAGATGCTTTTGAACAACTTGGAGAAACATCAAATGACTTCGTAAGAGGTCTTCACTCAAAAGCTGATATTGATGAAGAAAATAGATATATCTGCCACTTCCCAGAAGACAATACAATCTGGTCAATTAACTCAGGTTATGGTGGAAATGTACTTTTAGGTAAAAAATGCTTTGCACTTAGAATTGCATCTTTCCAAGGTAAAAATGAAGGTTGGATGGCAGAACATATGCTTATTTTAGGTGTACAAAACCCACAAGGTGAAGTAAAATACATCTGTGCAGCATTCCCATCAGCATGTGGTAAAACAAACCTTGCAATGCTTATTCCACCAGAAGTATATGAAAAAGCTGGTTATAAAGTATGGTGTGTAGGGGATGATATTTCTTGGCTTAGACAAGGTCCAGACGGTAGACTTTGGGCTATTAACCCAGAAAATGGATTCTTTGGTGTGGCACCAGGAACTAACTTAAAATCTAATCCAAATGCATTACATACAACAGAAGAAGGTACAATCTTTACAAACGTGGCATTAAATTTAGATACAAATACAGTTTGGTGGGAAGGACTTGATAAAAACCCTCCTACAAATGCAATTGACTGGTTAGGAAATCCTTGGGATCCTACAAAAGCAACAAAAGCAGCACATCCAAATAGCCGTTTTACAGCACCAGCTAAAAACTGTCCTTGTATTAGTAGTGAATTTAATAATCCACAAGGTGTGCCAATTTCTGCAATCGTATTTGGTGGACGTCGTGCAAAAACTGCACCACTTGTATATGAATCAAGAGATTGGAATCATGGTGTATTCGTAGGTTCAATTATGGCATCTGAAACAACAGCAGCTGCAACAGGTGCAGTAGGTGTAGTAAGACGTGACCCTATGGCAATGTTACCATTCTGTGGTTATCATATGGGTGACTACTTCAAACACTGGATTGAAATGGGTGCTAAACTTGGTGATAAAGCACCAAAAATCTTTAATGTTAACTGGTTTAGAATAGATGATGAAGGTAACTTTATTTGGCCAGGATTCGGTGATAACTTACGCGTACTTAGTTGGATCTTAGATCGTTGTGATAATAAAGTTGAAGCTGTAGAGACACCTATTGGATTTGGTCCTAAAGTAGAGGATATTAACATTGAAGGATTAGATATTGATAAAGATACAATTGCTAACTTACTTCAAGTAGATACAGGATTATGGAAAGAAGAAGTTGCTGGTATTCATGAATTCTATGATAAGTTCGGTAATAAATTACCAGAAGAACTCAAAGAAGAACTTAATAAATTAGAAAATAATTTATAAGATTAGAATAAGAAAAGATAGCGTGTTAGTTACCTACATTTCATGTAAGTAATTAACACGCTTATTTAATTCTTAGAAATGGTAAATATTAAATTATATCAGAACATTTAATTAAGTATTGACTTAATTAAATGTTCTGTTATAATTTAATTAAGTAATTACTTAATCAAATGAGGGATACTATGGAACTAACGTTAGTATTAAAGGCAATATCAGATGAAAATAGGATGAGGCTGATTAAACTCCTCCTAGAACATGATTATTGTGTAAGAGGGCTTGCTAGAAGACTTGGGCTAAGTGAGAGTGCGGTATCACAGCATGTGAAAGTACTTAAGGAAGCAGGCGTTTTAGTAGGTGAAAAAAGAGGATACTTTGTTCATTATGAGGTGAATAAAGAAGTGCTTTTAGCAGTAGCAAGGCAGCTAGAAACCTTAGCAGGTGAAGAGACGCTATCTTGTGTGTCAGCACATGAAGGTGGTTGTGAGAAAGAGCGCTGTCGGTGTCAATTTAAGACAAAAGACAAGTAAAATTAATATAAAAAGTTTTGGGAGGCGTTAGGTATGATTCTTGCAGTAACTTATGAAAATGGAAATATTTTTGGACATTTTGGGCATACAGAGCAGTTTAAAGTGTATGAAATTAAGGAAGGAAATATTGTATCACAAAATATTGTAGATACAAATGGTAGTGGACATGGTGCATTAGCAGGTTTTCTTAAAGATTTAAATGTAGAAGCTTTAATTTGTGGAGGTATCGGTGGTAGTGCTAGAAATGCCTTAGCTGAAGCGAATATTAAAGTTTATCCAGGGGCACAAGGAAATGCAGATGCTCAAGTGGCAGCATTTATAAAAGGTGAGTTAAACTACGATCCAAATACTATGTGTAACCATCATGGACATGAACATGGTGCGGGTCATACTTGTGGTCAGCACGGTTGTAAATAAATGAAGAAATAGGGTATTATATGAGTTGAAAGATAAACTTATATAATACCCTATTTTTATGAAGTAGAGAAGTTTCATTTTATTGACGATTTAAATAAGAGGATGTAGAATTTTTAGTAGAATGAAGCAGATGACAGGGCTTTATATATGAGGAGTGAAAAAAATGAAAGTTATCGTGCAAATTGCTATTGTATTTGCCATATGTTTGCTAGGACAGGCAGTTGTAAGTATATTACCATTTCCATTTCCAGCTAGTGTGATGGGAATGATTATATTATTTTTGCTACTATTGTTTAAAGTATTAAAAACGGAGTATATTCAGGCTAAAACGAATTTCTTACTTCAAAACATGGCATTTTTCTTTATACCTTCAGGGGTACAACTTATGGAAAATTATAATTTGTTAAAGGGAAATGTACTAAAGATTTTTTTAGTATGTATCATTACCATGATATTAACCTTTGCAGCTACAGCATATACAGTTACTTTTGTAATAAAGTGGCAAAATAGTAGGAGGAAGATAAATGAATGAGTTAACGGCTAGTCCGTATTTTGGAATTGTTATATCTATATTTGCCTTTGAACTAGGCATTATAATAAATAAAAAGCTTAAGACACCTATTGCAAATCCACTGCTTATTGCTATTTTATTGATTATTGCAGTACTTCAAGTATGTCGTATTCCTGTAGAAAATTATAATGCAGGTGGCAACATCATTACAATGTTTTTAGCACCTGCTACCGCTGCATTAGGGATTTCTGTTTACAGTCAATTAGAAGTGCTTAAAAAGAATTGGTTACCTATAGTTGCTGGTACAGCAGTAGGGGCAGCGGTATCTATAATAAGTGTATTTACGCTTTGTAAGCTATTTGGATTAGATGAGACATTGACAGCCTCATTATTACCTAAATCAGTTACAACACCTATTGCTATAGAAGTTTCTACTCAGCTTGGTGGTCTTGTGCCTATAACTGTAGCCGCAGTTATTATTACAGGGATTGCAGGAGCTATTATGGCACCTGTTATGGTTAAGGTATTTCGTATCAAAGAACCTATTGCAGCAGGTGTGGCTATTGGAACATGTAGTCATGCTATGGGTACGACCAAGGCGCTAGAATTAGGACAGATACAAGGTGCTATGAGTGGCATTTCTATAGGTATTACTGGTGTAATGACTGTAATATACGCACTATTTTTAACGTAGATTTTTAATAATCTACTTTATCATTAATAAACTACCTTAAAATGAACAAGGAGCTGTTGCAAAAATGCAATAGCTCCTTGTTTGTACTTTTTACTTCTTTTATAATGTTCAAAAGGTAGCTATAAAAATAAACAAAATAGAGAACAGAAAATGTTGTAAATATAGAAAAGGATTAGTGGAGAGAATAAATGTAGTAAATTGGTAATTATGCCATATAATAAAATTATATCTAATGGAGAATAGGAAAATATGAATAATGAAGAAGGGAGTGTCTTGTATGAATACAGTTACCATTGCGTGCTTACCTATTTCACAAACAGATGGTGAACGAGTAAGTTTTAATTTTTCCACGGTACAATTACCTAAAGAGAAGTATTTGGTTTGGCATGTTATAAGTCAAATAGAAGAAGACAAAAATATCCATTTTACAGTAAAACAAGAAGGTAGCTTAGGAAATAACTTAGTAATTTTTGAAGATATGTATGATGGCTTTACTATGCCATATGAAGCAATGAGAAATTTGTATATTGCAAATCCAAGAAATGTAACGGGACATTTCATGGTACAAGTAGCAGCAGTATCAGAAAAATAAAGAAGATAAAAGAGAAAAGTCAATAAGTTAATTTGAAACCAAAGAGGGCGTTGTGAAATAATAAATTATTTTGCAATACCCTCTTTAATATTAGGAGAGGGTTAGTATACAATAAAGAAAAAGGAGGGTTAAGGGGTGAAAACATTAGAACAACTTAATGCATATTTAGAGAAAGAAAAAACTTTTGCATATGCTATAGAGGGACATCCTTTGAGAAGATGTCAGGAGCATGTCAAAAAGGTTTATATAGAACTTTTAAACTTAGTTTTAGATCATCAAGAAACTATTAATAAAGCACAAAAGAGATTTATACAGCACTTAGTAGTGAGTATAGATATAGAGAGTACAATATTTAATCAAACACATGAGATAGATGAAATAAAAAAGGATGAATCCTTTATAAGGTTATTGGGTGAGACGTTCTTAAAGTATTTTAGAGGAAGTAAGCTAAAGTATAACTTTATACTAGATATGCTCTTACTTTTAATGAGAGCCAACGATACACAAAAGGAGTTTATGGTACTTATTTGTGAAAGTCTGGGTATAAGGAATATAGAAATAATATTTTTAATGAACCTAGCAACATGTATTTTAGAAGAAGACTCAGAAAGCTACATGCAACTTATTGAAAGAGTACCTAAAAGTATACACATTGAAAACTTAAATGGTTATGCAAAATCCTTTTTGGTAGGTAGGCTTATTGATGATGAAAATATGGTAAGTTATTATGGGAATGAAAAGCTTAATTTATTTGATAGGCCAAGTTTTAATGAAGTCTTTAAAAATGAAGAAATGTCATTAGAACGCTGGGTATTCAAACAAGATGTCTTGATATTTGAATACTGGCAAATTGATTTAACGCATAAGAATTGGCAATTTAGAAACAATCAAAAGGTTATCTTTAAAAATTGTGAGATTATAGGGGGCGATTACCCTATAGGTTTTGATAGTGTAGGAGAAATAATTATAGAAGATTGTAGTTTTTCGTATTTTAATAGCCGTGTATTTTTAGTAAGTGACGTTGTGAAATTAAATATTAGAGAATGTTTGTTTAAAGAATGTGTTTATCTATATGATATGTATCAAAATAGTAATGGTTGTATTTACTTTATAGCAGATAAGGGCGAAACAGTTACCTTGCTATCACGAGAAATTTCTATACAAAATAGTGACTTTATAGATTGTAGTGTGTGGAATAAGGACGGACATTATTATAGTGATTATAGCTTGGGATATAGCATGAATGTACCACAGAAAATTATAAACTGTAACTTTAAAAATTGCTTGTCTTATATGGGAACGCCTAAGAGACTTTGTAATGGTGGCAGTGTACTATTTAATCAGGTAGAAGTTATAGAATGTACATCTATGGCGAGCCATCCTATGAGTTAAGTATGATTATAAACTAAAATTTTACAGCGAGGTAATAATAATGAGTTTAAAATTAATTCCACTTAAAGAAGAAAATATAGCTGAATTTAAGGCAGGCATTCAACAAGCATTTCAATATGGTTATGAGGTAGAATGTGGTGTAAGTGATGAAATTATTCTTCCAGAAGAAGATATTGATAGCTCCCTTAATGCAGAAGGAGCAGAGGCATATCAGGCAATTATAAATGGTGAAGTTGTGGGTGGTGTAGTAGTCGTTATAGATAATAAGACCCAACATAATCATTTAGATCTCTTGTTTGTTAAAGTAGGATGTCAAAGTAAGGGGGTCGGGCAAGCCATTTGGAATGAGATAGAAAAGCTACATCCCGAAACAAAAGTGTGGGAAACATGTACACCATATTTTGAAAAGAGGAATATTCACTTCTATGTCAATAAACTCAAGTTTCATATTGTAGAGTTTTACAATCACCTTCATAGAGATCCAAATTCACCAGAGACTGTTGGAGGAATGCCTGCTGATCAAGGAGATTATTTCTTTAGGTTTGAAAAAGTTATGACAAAATAAAGGGAGATAGATATGAAGCAGAATGTAAGTAAAATAGAGGGCATGACCTGCTCTGCTTGTGCTAGCCGTATTGAAAGAGTGGTAAAAAAGCTAGAAGGAGTGGAGAATGCCAGTGTTAACTTTGCTACAGAGACATTAAGTGTGGCTTATGATGAGAGCAAAGTAGATCAGGAAAAGATTAATGCAGCTATTGAAAAAGCTGGATTTAAAGTGAAGTTAGAAACAAAGACATACACATTTAATATTGAGGGAATGACGTGCTCAGCCTGTGCTAATCGTATTGAACGTGTCGTAGGGAAGTTGCCAGGAGTAGTCCAAGGCACAGTTAACTTTGCCAGTGAAAGATTAATCATTACAATCGATGAGGGTGTAACGAATATTGGCCAAGTGAAAGCCACTGTAGGAAAGGCTGGTTTTACCCTTGTAAGTACTGAGGAAAAGCAAAAAGAAGTAAAAAAACATAGTGAAGATCAAGTATTATTTTATCGTTTTATTGCATCCGTTGGTTTTACAGTACCCCTATTAATTATTAGTATGGGACATATGATAGGGATGCCCTTACCTAAGATAATTGACCCAATGATGAATCCATTTAACTTCGCATTAATACAACTTATTTTAACTCTGCCAGTTATGGCTGTTGGGTATAAGTTCTATAAAGTAGGCTTTAGAAATCTTGTTAAGCTTAGTCCTAATATGGATTCGTTAATTGCTATTGGGACATCAGCAGCTTTTCTTTATAGTGTATATGGTATGATTCAGATTGTAAGAGGTGGAGAAGTAGGGCATATATATGCTATGCACCTTTACTTTGAGTCAGCAGCTACTATTTTGGCACTTATTACATTAGGTAAATATTTAGAAGCTAGGTCAAAAGGCAGAACATCTGAGGCGATTAAAAAACTCATGGGGCTTGCACCTAAGGTGGCTACTGTTATACGCGGTGGGAAAGAACAAGTTATTCCAATTGAAGAGGTTTTAGTAGGAGATATCATTCTTGTAAAACCAGGTGAAAAATTACCTGTAGATGGTGAAATTATAGAAGGAAGTACAGCTATTGATGAAGCCATGATTACAGGTGAAAGTATGCCTGTTGAAAAAACAGTGGGTAGTGAGGTAGTAGGGGCAAGTATCAATAAAACAGGATTTATTAAATATAAGGCTACTAAAGTCGGTAAAGATACGGCACTTGCACAAATCGTAAAGCTTGTAGAAGAAGCACAAGGTACCAAAGCACCTATTGCAAAAATGGCAGATGTCATAGCAGCTTACTTTGTGCCAACAGTTATTGGGCTTGCTATATTAGCTACAGTATTTTGGCTTATGATGGGTGAAACGCCAGTATTCGCATTAACAATTTTTATTGCAGTGCTAGTAATTGCCTGCCCATGTGCTTTAGGACTTGCTACCCCAACTGCTATTATGGTTGGCACAGGTAAAGGGGCTGAAAATGGCGTACTGATTAAAGGCGGAGAAGCTTTAGAAACAACTTATAAGATAGACACTATTGTATTTGACAAGACAGGTACATTAACCGAAGGAAAGCCTCAAGTAACAGATATTATTGTGGCACAAAATAATAGAAAGGCATATACAGGAAATGAAATTCTAGCCCTTGCTGCAAGTAGTGAAAAGGGGTCAGAACATCCATTAGGAGAGGCAATCATAAAGGCAGCAGAAGAAAGAGGCTTAACACTTAAAGCGTTAGAAAAATTTAATGCCATTCCTGGTCATGGTATTGAAGTACAGATTGAAGGGAATATAGTTTACTTAGGAAATAAAAAATTAATGATAGAAAAAAATGTAGACCTTACAGAATTAGAAACTAAAAGTGACCAATTAGCCGCGGAAGGAAAAACACCAATGTATATTGCTATGGAAAGTGAACTTTTGGGCATCATAGCTGTAGCAGATACTTTGAAAGCAAGTAGTCAGGAAGCTATTCGTACACTTCATGAAATGGGGATTAAGGTAGCTATGATTACAGGAGATAATAAACGCACAGCTAATGCCATTGCAAAACAAGTAGGCATTGACATTGTTTTAGCAGAAGTACTCCCAGAAGATAAAGCAAATGAAGTCAAACGTCTTCAAGACGAAGGTAAAAAGGTAGCTATGGTAGGTGATGGAATTAATGATGCGCCAGCCTTAGCAAGAGCCGATATAGGTATTGCCATTGGTTCAGGAACAGATGTTGCCATTGAATCTGCAGATATTGTTTTAATGCGTAGTGATTTAAAAGATGTGCCTACGGCTATTAAGCTAAGTAAAGCTACTATTAGAAATATTAAACAGAACCTATTCTGGGCATTTGGTTATAATGTACTAGGTATACCAGTAGCTATGGGTGTACTACATCTCTTTGGTGGACCACTTCTAAATCCAATGATTGCAGCAGCAGCCATGAGTTTGAGTTCAGTATCTGTACTTACCAATGCCTTAAGACTTAGAAATTTCAAGGCATAATGTTCATAGTTACCTAAAAGTAATAGCCGCCGCATAGAAGATATTTAAGGGCATGGATAAGTAAATATTTGAGATCAATAAAAGGAGGAAATGATAATGAAAAAGAAGATTATGATTGAGGGTATGAGTTGTGGACATTGTATAGGGAGTGTAAAGGACACACTAACAAGCTTTGCCACCGGTGAAGTAGAGGTAAGTTTAGAAGGTAAATATGCTATTTTAGATACTACAGCAGATGATACAGCTTTAAGAGAAGCTATTGATGATATTGGATTTGATGTGGTAGATATTGTAAGCCTATAAAGAAGAGCAGACTACAAATATATCAATTAGAGAGAGGACAAAAATGAATAAGAAGTACAAAGGAATATTGTGTATTTTAGGGGCGGCTTTTTGCTTTGCGCTGATGAATACTTTTGTGAGATTATCGGGGGATATACCATCTATTCAAAAAAGCTTTTTCCGCAATATTGTGGCGGCAGTGTTTGCTTTTATTATTTTAATAAAGGATGGTGTGAAGCTGTCTCATAATAAAGGGAACTTAGGTTTACTGATTGGGCGTTCAGTTTTAGGGACTATAGGAATACTATGTAATTTCTATGCAGTAGATCATCTGGTACTTTCAGATGCGTCTATGCTCAATAAGATGTCACCATTCTTTGCAATTATTTTTAGTTATTTATTCTTGAGTGAGAGAATTAATATGGTGCAAGGATTAGGTGTTATTATTGCCTTTATTGGCAGTTTATTTATTATTAAACCAAGCTTTAGTAATATGGCAATGCTACCATCGTTAATTGGTTTACTGGGTGGGATTTCTGCAGGAGCAGCTTATACGGCTGTAAGAAGGCTCGGACAACAAGGAGAAAAAGGACCATTTATTGTATTCTTCTTCTCAGCATTTTCATGTCTTGTGACACTGCCTTATTTAATTTTTAATCTCCATCCTATGACACTAGGACAATTTGGATTTTTAATGTTAGCAGGACTTTCAGCAGCAGGTGGGCAGTTTGCAATTACAGCAGCATATTGTTATGCACCAGCTAAGGAAATTTCTGTTTATGATTATTCACAGGTTGTATTTTCAGCCATACTAGGATTTGTGTTATTTGGACAGATTCCAGATGGTTATAGCCTTTTAGGATATGTGTTAATTTGTGGTATGGCAATACTTATGTTTTTGTACAATACTGGCAAGCTAAAAATAAGAAAACACACATAAAAATTACTAAAACCTTCATACTAATAAGTAGAGAACTATTTATTTTTTGGAGGAAACTATGTCACTATTTGATGAAGCAGAGGATTTACCATTAGGTTTAATGATGCAACTAGGGCAAGATATGGACGCAATGAACTATTTTGCTGCACTATCAGATGAGCAAAAAGAATACCTTGTAAGTTATATTAGAGGAGCTGAATCAGGTCCAGATGCAAGGGCTAGAGTTGAACAGGTAATGGATCAGCTTCATAATCATGAAGGATTCTTCTAAAAGGTAAGAGAGGTTGCAAAATAAAGCTAGGACAGTTGATCAGTAGTCAATTGCTCTAGCTTTATTTGTTTTATACTAGATATTTAGTATTTGCCTTTGTTATAGAGAAAGCATCTATATTAAGTAATATTGATATAGGTTTGACAAATACTAGAAATATATTAAAATAGTATAAATATTAGGTAAATATTCTGATTGCTAATAGCTTAATACCTCAAAATAATCCAAAGGAGGGAGGAGAAGTATGATCGAAAGACCCATTTTAGATAAAAATTTAGATAGCAAAACATTTCGTGATTTCTATTATTTAAAAGAGGAACTAGTAGATTTTTGCAAGAAAAATGGTCTACCTGTTTCTGGTGGGAAAATAGAAATAACAGATAGGATTGCTTATTTTCTTGAAACAGGCAAGATATTACCTGTTTCAAGCACAAAGAAAAAAGTAGTTGCTATAGGGACTATTAACAAAGAAACAAAAATAGAAGCTGATTTTGTTTGTTCAGAAAGGCATAGAGCATTTTTTAAAGAGAATATTGGAAGTAGTTTTTCTTTTAATGTAGTTTTTCAAAAATGGCTAAAAAGTAATACTGGAAAAACTTATGAAGAAGCCATTGCAGCGTATTATCAAATTCTTGAAGATAAGAAAAAAGGGAAAACAAAAATTGATAAACAGTTTGAGTACAATACTTATATACGAGATTTCTTTGCAGATAATCAAGGAAAATCTTTAGAGGAAGCGATTAAGTGTTGGAAATATAAGAAACAATTACAGGGACATAATCATTATGAAAGGTCAGACCTTGTAGCAATTCAATGCTAAATTTCAATTTTGGAGGAGATAAATTTGAGAAAATTAGGCGTAAATAGCGTTGAGTATACGATTATTAAGTTACTTGGAAAAGGCAAGGGTGGATATTCATATTTGGTGTCTAAAAATGATAAACAATATGTATTGAAACAAATTCACCACGAACCATGCGACTATTATCAGTTTGGAGATAAGATTCAATCTGAGATTGATGACTATAAAAAACTTTTAGAAGTAGGAATAAGAATTCCCAAGATGATTGATGTAGATGTGGCAAATGAGAGGATTCTTAAGGAGTATATTGCAGGGGAGACTATTTATGATATGGTTTTGCGTGATTGCTTGGATGAGAAATACATAGAACAGTTAAAGGACATGTGTGATTTGCTTTATCCTGCAAAGCTAAATATAGATTATTTTCCAACTAATTTTGTTGTCCAAGATGGCATCATGTATTATATTGATTTTGAGTGCAATGCTTATATGGAAGAATGGAACTTTGAAAACTGGGGAATTAAATATTGGTCGAAAACTCCTGAGTTTCAAAAGTACGTAGAAGAGCATAAATGAATTCAGATTTTATATAGCAATAGGACTTCCTAGACTATTAGGAAGTCCTATTAATTTTTTAATAGGGATATTCTGGCATCAAGTCTAAAAGTTTTACAACCTTTCCTTCATTATTGATTAGAATTTCAATCTCTTTTGCTGTTATACCTAATTGCATCATAAATTCACGACATGCACCACATGGTGGCATGACTGTTCCATCTTGATAAGCTGCTAATACTTTTTCAACCTCATTTTCACCATGAGCAAGCATTGTAGATAGTGCATTTCTTTCGGCGCACATTCCTAGTGAACTGCTTGTATCAATACAAATTCCTGTATATATGTTACCTTGCTTGGTTAATATTGCAGCTGCAACGCTACCGACATACATATTTTCAGATACTTCATGTGGATTAATTTTCTCTAGTGCAAATTTATTTTCTTTATCCTATTTGTAGGTACTATATGTGACCTTTATTAACATGTTTGATATAATAAAACATGTTGAATTTAATAAATTTTTAAGAATTATAAGTAGTATTTTTTAGGAGAATTATGATAGATTATGTGTACAGGAAAAAGGAGATAGATATGAGTTATAAAATTTTAGTTGTAGAAGATGAAAAGGAAATTGCAGATGCATTAGAAATTTATTTAAGGGGGCAAGGTTATGAAGTAACAAAGGCGTGTAATGGAAAAGAAGCTCTAGAGATATTTGAACAAGGTAATGTTGATCTTATTTTAATGGATTTGATGATGCCAGTGATGGATGGGATTCAGGCTACGCTTAAGATTCGTGAAAAAAGTGTTGTTCCTATTATTATGCTAACAGCTAAATCAGAAGATACGGATAAAATATGGGGACTTAATATTGGTGCAGATGATTATGTGACGAAGCCTTTTAATCCTATGGAGCTTTTAGCTAGGGTTAATTCTAATTTAAGAAGGAGTACAAATTATGTACAAGCCATTCAAAGTAAAGTAGATCATATTACCATAGGTGGTATTACATTAGATGAAGGCAGTAAAGAAGTATATGTAGATGGTAATGCCATTCGTTTAACTTCCACAGAGTATGGCATTCTACATTTATTAATGAAGCATGCAGGACGTGTATTTTCTATAGAAGAAATATATGAAAAGGTATGGAGAGAACCTGCTTATAATGCAGATACAGTGACAGTACATATTCGAAAAATTAGGGAGAAAATAGAAATTAATCCTAGAGAACCAAAATATTTAAAGGTGGTGTGGGGTATTGGGTACAAATTTGAAAAGTAAGATACAAAATCCATTTGTAATGAGCATAGGTGTTTTTTTGATAGGTATAATCCTTGCAGTTATTTTAGGGACAACAGATTTAGTAAACACAACTATCATAGAGGTATATGACCAATATACCAAATGGGAAGTAGCGGAAAGACAATTCGTTAATAAAGTGCAAATGTTTGTATGTATACAGCTATTAGTTGCTGTACTCTTTATGATTTATGTGATGTGGGCATATTATCATAAGAAGTTAGTAGCTAGTAAATGGGAAGTTTTAAAACAAGTTAAAATTGAGATTCAAATTATAGGTTTTCTAATTTTATATTATAGTGTTAACCATACTTTATGGTGGTTAAAATACATATGGCGTGTGGCTGAAATTAGAGATGATGGTATATTTACAATAACCATATTTATGATTAGATTGAGCTTGTGTAGTGTACTATTAATAAGTATATTGGCGTTACTGGGTGTAGAAATTATTTATATCTTTGGAAATGGTAAATTAGAATTTATTAAGGAAAATAGTATCTTATGGAGACACCGAGCAAAATACAAGCAAATTGCTCAGAGTGTGTATAGTGTAGTGAGTATCCGTGTAGATCAAAATAATTATAAAAAGTTATTGATACTTCAGGTGATACATATTATTTTACTTATAATTTTTGCATTGGTATGGTGGCAAGAGGAAGTTTTAGGAGTCATATTATTAGGTTGTTATAGTATAGTGGCATTAAGTATAGGTATATTAAGGGTAAAAGATTTTAAGAATTTGCTTTTAAGGTTTAATCAAACTTCAGAAATACAAGAGCTAGGCAGAAGAATGTATATAAAGATAGTTTTTGAAGTAATAGGATATATATTGATATTGGGATTACTAGCAAGTATTGCAGCTAATGATGATAGATGGGGATTACTTTGGGCATTAATAATAGGTATATTAATAACTATATGGAAATTTTATAATCTTAAGCAATATAAAGAAATATATGCATATGTGAGAGGTATTACGACGCATAACCCAATACCGAAGCCACAAGCAAGTTTTTTAAGTCCTATTATTAATGAATTAGAGCAAATTAATGAAAACTTTACACATGCGGTAAATCAAGAAGTGATTAGCGAGCGTATGAAAACTGAGCTAATTTCAAATGTTTCTCATGATTTAAAAACACCGCTTACTTCTATTATTAACTATGTGGATTTACTAAAAAATGAAGACTTATCAAAAGAAGCCCAAAGAGAATATATTCGTATATTAGATCAAAAGTCACAGCGACTAAAAGTTTTAATAGAAGACTTATTTGAGGCAAGTAAGGCTGCAAGTGGGAACTTAGAATTGATGACAGAGAAAATAGATGTAGTAGCACTTATTAAGCAGACATTAGGAGAGTTAGAGGAGAAAATTAGTGTCAGTACATTGCAGTTTAAAGTAAATATGCCAGAGGAAAAGGTGATTTGTGAATTAGATGGCAGAAGGACTTATCGTGTTTTTGAAAACTTGATAAGTAACATTCTTAAGTACTCAGCCCCAAATTCAAGGGTTTATATTGATTGTGTTGTAGAGGAAGAAGTAAGCATTATTTTTAAAAATATGTCAGCTTATGAGATGAATTTTTCAGCTGAAGAAATTACAGAAAGATTTAAACGTGGTGATGAAGCAAGGCATACGGAGGGTTCTGGCTTGGGACTAGCAATTGCGAAGAATTTAACCCAGTTACAGGGAGGAAGGCTTGAAATTGTCATTGATGGAGATTTATTTAAAGTGATTGTAAAATTTAAAAAAGAGGATTAGTGTTGTAAATACTGTGCATTTCAACTATAATAGCCCTAATCAGGAATAACTGACTAGAATAACTAGACATAATGGAGACTTAAATAAATGTGTATATATAAAAAGCTATTATTAATGAGCATGCTTGGTTTAATGTTAACTGGGTGTGGCGATAATGATACAAGTAAGAAGGAAGTATCAGTGGTAGAAGATGTTATGATGCAAAATGATGAGAGAGAAGATATGGTACAAGATACTACAGCGGAGATTAAAGAAGAGATAGCAGGAGATAAGTCAGAAGAAATGCATGAGGAAGATAGTAATACCCAGTATATTCATGATGCAGGGTATAGCGCACTTATTCATGAGGGCTTTGCTATAAAGTTTCAAGTGCTTATGGAGACCATTTATAGCTGTGTGAATTATAGTTTAATGGGGACAGCTGTAGAAGATATTACGCCTATGGATGAGGATGTAATGATACAGGTGGAAGAGATGATGCGTACACTTAATCCAGTTCAAGATGAAGAGATTGTGGAGATTGTGAAGAAAGCACGTGAATTATTTAATGAGGTTAATGCAATTATTGCAGAGAAGAAATATGAGCTTCTTAACAATTTTGATGAAAGAGGACAAGCACTTTATAATGAATATTATGAATGGCTGATAGAAGCAGCAGAACATCATACGCATGAGCATTAATTGTTTTTAAGATTAGTTTAAGACAAGTATGCTAGAGTCATAGATGGAAATGTATGAACAGTATGAGAAGCAAGTAAAGAAAAGGAGAGGGTTATGAAAAAGTGTATAGCTGTGGGTGGAATAGTAGTGGCTATCATGGCTGTACTAGTATTTCATAATAAACTTGTGTCTTCTATAACGACTAGTAAAACGTCAATGGATGGACACAGTGTGATCTCACTCATGACAAGTCATTATAGTTTAGAGGCTAAGGAGATTCAAGAATTAGAAGAAAACCTTAATCAATTAGATAACTTAATTCAAAAAAGCTTTGATGAAGCATTATCTAATAAGGCAGCTAGTCTAAGTGTAGTTAAGACACGTATAGCACATATGCAGCGTGTAAGTTATTTAGCAGTTCAGTTGATGATAGCTTATGAACAGTCAATAGGAACAAGTTTTTCTATAGAAGATGCAAAGAGCTTGATGCTAGCGGGTTATCTTCATGATATTCGTAAGTATGCTGAGGGTAATCATGCAAAACAGGGTGAAAAATATGTGGTAGAGAATGTACCTTCATATATTAAAATAGATGAAGATAGACTCATAAGTATTGGAAAGCTTATTAAATATCATAGTGATGGACTAAGTGCTAAACAACGTGATAAGCTGGGCGAAGACGTTATTTTAGAAGAGTTATTACAAGATGCAGATACGGTTGATAAAATATTAAATCGGGGTGCAGATGAAGAAGAAAATATTGAGGCTCTTAATTTACAAAGTTCTGTAGATTTGTTAGAGCAATATGAATAAAGTTAAGTATAAGGAAAATGTTTTAAGTAGCAGTATTTTATAAAATATACAAAGGAGCTAAGAAATAATTGTCTTAGCTCCTTTGTATTGTTGGTTAATGGTTGTGAAACGATTAAGTCATTTGGTTGGTGGTTTAAGACTTAATCATTGTGTTTTGAATATTTATGAAATTATATAATACTAGTTTTAATAACTAGTAAAAATAACATCTCAATATAAGATGTTTATTTCAAATGGAATTTTATGAAATGGATATAAACACTAATACTAACAAAAATAGTTTAGTATCTCTACCCGAATAATAGAATATTACAAATTAGTATATAATAAATATGACATATGTCATGTTCTACAAAAAATAAGGTAAAAATAATAAAAGGATGAATATATAAGAGATGTTAGAGATAGAAGATAAACAACTTATAGCAGCGAAAGGAAGTCAAATAGAAAGATTACCAAGATTTGCACTTGAAAATGCCAAATATCTCAGATTTAAGAAAGGAGAGTATTTATCTAAGGAAGAAGAAAAGATAAAATACTTATTATTTCTGATTTCGGGCAAAGCCAAAATAAGTATTACAACAGCTAATGGGAAGACACTGCTATTAAATTTTTATAGTAAGGGACAGGTTTTAGGAGATGTAGAAATCATGTTAACTGATAATTTAGGAACAGCTAACGTAAGGGCAGTTACAGAGATAGAATGTATAGGTGTACCAGCTACATACTGCAAAGAGGTGCTAAGTACAAATATTGAGTTTATGAATTTTATTGCAGAAGGATTAGCTAAAAAATTAGATCGTAGTTCAAGATATAGTGCTATGAATATACTTTATACTTTAGAGAATCGCTTATGTGCTTATATTGTATCAACTCATGAAAATAATGAGTTTCAAGAAAATTTAACAGAGCTAGCAGAATTGTTAGGAACGAGTTATCGTCATTTATTAAGGACAATGCAAGAGCTTTGTGAAGAAGGTGTTTTAGAAAGATGCTCTAGAATGAAGTACAAGATTAATGATTTATCTGCTTTAAAAGAAAAAGCTGAGGATTGCTTTATCATTTGATAAATAATACCAAATAGCTTAAATGCTTGAATTCATAAACTAAAAAGCTTATCATAATAATTGAATAGACAGGTTAAGAAGGGGGAGTGAATAAATGAGAAAACAAGGACCAACATGTAACTATATGCCACAAAGTAGTGGACCATCTTGGATTGCTATTATTATTATGATGATTATTTTTTGGCCTATAGGAATATATTTGTTGTATAAGAGATTAAAAGTAGACCGTAAGGCAGCAATGAGGTCAAGCTCAGCACTAAATGGTTTTGGAATTACATTAATCATACTAGGTGCAGTGGCATTTATAGCTGGTATATCAGACGGTGATAGTGATACGATTATTGGTGCGTTATTCTTCTTAATACTCGGCATTGTTTTAAAAAGAATGGCTACAAAAAATAAAAAACAAGCTATGCGAGTGAGGCAGTATATAGCACTCATCATTAATCAACATATCACATCTTTAGATGAACTTTCTCGTGCTACAGGATGTACATATAATGTGGTATGTGAAGATTTAAATAAGATGATTGAAAAGGGGTATTTACCAGGAGCTTATTTGAACTTATCCATTAGAAAGATTATGTTACCAGGTCAGAAAGCACCAGTATATAGAGCAAATGAACCTGCACAAAGAGGACAAGTGAGAACTAAAGTAGTAGGTTGTAAAGGTTGTGGTGCAGAAATGATTGTAGCAGAAGGCACAGTTCGTAAATGCGATTATTGTGGTACACCACTTCAGGGGTAAATAAAATTAAAAGTTTAAAAGATGGCATTGTAAAGTTGTGAACAATTTTACAATGCCATCTTTTAGCTAGAAACTAGATTTATTTAATTTTCAACTAGGGTATGTACGCTATTACTTAAGGCTTCAATGTTTTCATCATACAGGTTAGCAATTCCTGTAATTGTAAAAGAATAATAACTTTTTTCAGATTCTACATAAATAATATGTGATTTGAAAGTAGTATCATCTTGTGACATTTCATAGTCTTCAGTTTTTGCAGCTACCATTGTATCAATAGACAAATCAGTTGGTTCATTGGTAATATATGTTTGAAGGCTAGCTAAGGCACTAGTTTTATAAAGATTTATAAAGTCATCAAGGGCATTTAAACCTAATGAATCCTTTGGAAAACGTTGAATTAAAACAGAAAGAGATTGATCACTATTGTCTAAAACAAGATGATCCTCATTGTCAGTTTCAGCAATAGTCCATTCTCCAGGTAGTTTAACTGTAAAGGTATTGCCTGGACTGGTATATTCAGTTAAGTCTTGTGACTTAGAAGTAGATTGGCTTACTTCTTGTGTTGTTCCTGATTCAGTTGTAGCACCACTATTACAAGCAGTAAACATGAAACAAGGTGTTACAGCTAAAAGGACTAATAATACTCTTTTAATAAGATTCATAATGAATTCTCCCTTATAAAATAATTTAAAATATTAACAATTATAAAACATTAATATAATTAAGTCAAATTTAGAAAAATCTAAAACAAGCTTACTTTAGCACTAAAACTTGTTATGATAAGTAAAGTGTGGTTATAATAAATAAAACTGATTATATTGAGGTGTAATATGTCAACACTAGAAAAACAATTTGAAGCAGAACTGATAAGCAACTGTGAAAAAGCACAAAAAGAATGCAAAGCGTATAGAGCAACACGTTTTTTACAGACGGTAGAAAAATTTGGTGGTGTTAAAACAGCCAAAGAAATTCTAAGAAAAGGCAGAACATCAGATGACTTTGAAAAACTTCAAGATGCAGGACTTCTTAAATATACAATGGAAGCGCTGGTGATTGATAAGAAGTATGGCGAACTTTTTACAGATGATGAAGTAAATAGTTGCTATGAACTACTATGTGAATATGGCTACTATTAAATTATAAAATAGGCTATGCAAAATCATGAACAATTTTGCATAGCCTATTTTTACGTCTTTATTTGAATGTTCTTTCAAACATAGAATGGCCATGTTTTAAGTCCTCAAAGTTTTCAACACCTAATCTTTCTAGAAGGGCCAATAGAACTTGTCCATGAACAGGGATTTTAACAGCAGACTCATACGCCACGTCATTGACACATTCTCTTCCTTCAGTAGCTGGAATGATTGCTTTTGGCCCACCTACGCAGCCACCTTTACACCCCATTCCTTCTATAAAACTAGCATGAAGTTTACCTTCTTCTAAGTCTGTTAAAAGTTTTTTACAATCTATCATGCCATCGGCTTGAATAGAGGTAAAAAGTTTACGTTTTTCAGGGAAAAGTTGGTCGATAATATCCCATACAGCTTCAGAAACCCCGCCAGTACGTCCATAAAGTCTACCACCAGTAGCAGCATAATCTACAGAAGGTACACCTTTTAATTCCTGAGGCACAATATGGAAAGCTTCAAAGATAAGCTTTACTTCTTGGAAGGTAAGGACGAAATCTACATCACCTACAAGATCAGGTTCTTTGGCTTCAGCTTTTTTAGCAATACAAGGTCCTATAAAAACAACCTTTGCATCAGGGGCAAGTTTCTTGATGATTCTAGCCATAGCAATCATTGGAGAAACAGAAGGTGAAACATCTGGGATGAGATTATGATAAACTTTACGAAGGGCAGCTACCCACATTGGACAGCAGCAAGAGCTAATCATAAAATCTCCTTTTTTCTGTACATGTTCATTAAATTCAAGGGCTTCTTTTAAGCTAAGTACATCAGCTGCCATAGCAACTTCTACCATATCTACGAAGCCAATTTTAATAAAGGCTTCACGTAGCTGCTCCAGTGTCACATCTTTGCCATATTGTCCAGCAATGGCAGGAGCAACTATAGCCACTACCTTTTCATGGTTTTTAAGGAGTTCTGCTAAAGGTAAAAATTGAGGAACTTCCATATAATGTCCGTGGTCACAAGCTGTAACACAGCGTCCACAACTCATACAAAGCGTTTCATCAATGGCTTTATCTTCGCCTAATCTAGGCTTAATAATAGCATCAAAGGGACAGACACTTTGGCATTTGCTTTTACCTTCTACAGTTTCACAATCTGATGTACAGGCAGTTACTTTGGCCACTATTTTTTCTTTAACTTTATTTTGAGTAATGGCATCAATAAGTGCTTGAGTAAAAACATGGTCATCCAAGGTTAAATCAATATCTACACCACATAAAGTAGAAAGTACCTTTTTTGCATCTTGTTTATCTTCAAATTCTTCAGCTAAGAGTTTTTCAAAGGTTGCTTCAAATTCTTTCTTGTAGTATGCCTCTATAAGCTGTTTATATAATGCACCATATTTTTCTTTCATTATAAATCTCCTTGTAGTTGGTTTTATTTTACTAGTTTATAGTTTAATCTATTTACTTTTTTTTATACTTTTCATCTCTACTAAAAGGAAATGTGTTACACTACTAGGTAAATAACATGAATATAGACTAGGAGAGTAGAGAAATGTATAGCTTTAAAAATGATTATAGTGAAGGGGCACATCCCAATATTATAGAAGCCCTTGTAGGAACTAATTTAGAACAAACAGATGGTTATGGTGAAGATTTTTATACAAGAGAAGCCAGCCTATTAATTAAGGAAAGAATAAAAAGAGAGGACGTGGATGTACATATTTTTGTACAAGAAATAGGTGCTATTGAAGCAACTAGTCATAAGATAATTGCAGTGCCAAGTGCAGATGGAAAAATAAAAATATTGACCAGTATTCATTTTTGATGTATAACAATAAATGAATACTGGTCATTTAGTTTGACTATTTGGAATATAGATATTAAGTAAAAGTTGAAAAGAGGGGAAAATATGAATAAGAAGTTAATAGCATCCCTAATGATAGCTATGTTGTCTATAAATAATATGGCTTATGGACAGACAAAAGCTACCATCAATAATACAAAAGTAGTAGAGATAGTAAAGGATGAAGCAGGGACAGAAGCTACTAAGTTATCAGAAACAACGGATATTAAACAGAATACATATAAAATAGTAGAAATTAAGGGGACACCATTAACCTTAGAAGAAGCCATTGATCAAGGACTGAAAAATAGCCTACTCTTAAAGCAGGTACAAAATGAAGCAGATATTGCAAAGCTTGTAGGAGAAAATGGAGAAAAGGTGAGAAATACATTAAATGAAAGTAGCATGGCTTTATCTCATGCAGGATATTTAATTGAAGATGGAAGAGATAAAGTATATGAGGCAGAAGGGCAGTTGGAATCAGCACAAGCCGCCTTTGAAAATGGCTATTTACCTAGTGAGATTACAGTAGCTAATATGACAATTCCCGCAGGTACATCATTTGCTACCATTGAGGCAACATTAACAGGAATGTATCAACAAGCAGGTTTAGATATAAGTGCTGCTAAGGCTAAGGCGAAAGCAGATGTAGCAAATATTGAGTCTCAAGTAAAATCAGGATTGGAAGGCAACGCAGATACGTTAGAAACTAGTAAAAAGACACTTGAATCTAGTACTCAAGAATATTTATCAAGCAAAGCCCAATATGATGTAGCTGTTCAATTTGCTATGACTAATATAGCCAATAAGCTTTCTACAAGTACAATTACTTCTTTAAGGCCAGAACCTCTTGGAGAACTTCTTATGAAGATGGTAACAGTTCAAGATAAAGTTACAGCTTACTCTGTAAACATTTATAAAAATCAAGTTGCACTATTAATTGAAAATAGCTATTTCGAAGCTTTAAAACAGCAAAAACTTTTGGAAGTTAAGGATAAGGCTATGGAAAGAGGGTTAGTGCAATATGAAATGGCTAAGGCGGCCTATGAAGTGGGGGGCAAGTCTAAGGATGATATGCTTTTAGCTAAATCTTATTATGATGCGACAGTCATGACAAGGGAGTTACAGGTAAAAGATTATAATGCAGCACTTATTGAACTTAAGAAAAATATGAATATGGATTTAAGTAAAGAAATTCAACTTGTGGAAGTAGTAGCAGATACAGATGAAGCATTTGATTTAGAAAAGGGTATTCAAAGCGGTTTAACGCATCAGTTAAGTATTAAAATGGCACAAGCACAAGCTGAGCTTTATGATGCTTTAATGGTAGCAATAGATGCATCTAATTATTCAGAAAGTGACAATCAACATAAGGAAGTTATTTTGTTACAGCAAAAAGCTAAAATTGGTATAGATCAAGCTAAACTTCAAGCTGAAAGTGATATTCGTACATCATATAGTACAACTTGTTCCATGCAAAAAATTGTGAAAACAGCCAAGGAGCTAAGGGAAAATGCTGAAGAGACTGTAGAAATTGCAAAAGTTAAATATGAGGTGGGCTATGGATATGATAACGCACTTCTCAAACAACTTAATTTGCAGGATATGTCAGGCACAATTGTAGAGGTTATTGCTGCTGAGGAAAACCTAACGAATATCCAAGAAAAAGAGATTGAGGCAATAAATGGCTACAACTTAGCGAGATTAAAATATCAAAATGATATTGGTATTTTGCCTTATAAATAAAACCTAGGGAGGGAGTAATATGGATATTAAGGAGAAATTAAAATCAAGTAGAATATTAAATGCAATTATTGTTATTGCAGCAATGATAGCTGTAGTTACTGTTTTGTATTTTGGCTTTAATAATCATACAGATACAGAAGCTAGGGCATTTAGTCAGTTTTTTGATGTAAAAGATGGACTTGTAGTACAAGGTGTGCTTGAAACACAAGAAGTAAGTGTAAATAGTAAAGTGCCAGGTAGAATCAAAACAATCTTTGTAAAAGAAGGGCAAGAAGTAAAGGCAGGGGATCCTCTTGTAGAGATTTCTAGTGAGGAGCTTAAGGCTAAGAAACAACAAGCAGAAGCAGCTTTAAAGCAGGCTGAAGCAGGTTTAAAAGCGGCTAAGGAATTATATGAACAAGCAAAAGCAGGTTTAGAAGCTTCTAATGGTCTTGTAGAACAAGCAACTGCAGGTGTAGAAGCAGCAGCAGGGAAAGTGAATGAAGCTAAAGCAGGCGTAGAAGCTTCTAAGAAGCAATATGAAGCTGCCACAGCTGTTAAAGAAAAGGCTGATAATGGTGCTAGAAACCAAGAAGTCGTTCAAGCACAAGCTGCTTATGATCTTATGAAAAAATCTTATGATAGAGTAGCAGCACTTGTAGAAAAAGGGGCTGTATCACAGCAAAAATTAGATGAAATAAAGACCCAGCTTGATGTGACAGCACAAACATTAAGTATGGCAAAAGAAGGTGCTAGAGCAGAAGATAAGGCTGCAGCTACAGCAACAAGTCAGCAAGCTGCGGCAGGTGTAGAAGCTAGTGAAACAAGAGTGGATCAAGCAGAAGCAGGTCTTATGGCAGCTAAGGCTCAGCTTACACAAGCTATGGCAGGTGTAGATTCTTCAAAGGCACTTTTAGCCCAAGCTGGGGCAGGTGTAGAAGCCAAAGAAGGTTTAATTGAACAAGCCAAAGGGGCTATTGCTGAAGTGAATGCTTATTTAGATGAAGTAATTATTAAAGCACCTATGGATGGGATAGTAACTGGTATTAGTTCAGAAGAAGGTGAACTCGCATCAACAGGGACACAAATGGCTACAGTTAGTAATTTAAAAGGGACTTGGGTAGAAGTAAGCGTAAAGGAAACAGACCTTGGCAAAGTAAAACAGGGGCAAACAGTTACAGTGAAAGTTCCAGCTTATAAAGATCAAACTTTTAAAGGCACAGTGACAACGATTAATGCAGAGCCAGATTTTGCGATTAAAAGAGCAACTAATGAAAATGGTGACTTTGATATTGTATCTTTTGGCGTGAAGATAGAGATTGAAAATGCAGATGAAACTTTAAGACCAGGGATGAGTGCATATATTCAGTTTAATGTAAATGAATAGAGAAGCAGCTTGAGGCTATGGGAAAGAAGGTGATGAAATGTTGGAGAGTATAAGGGAAGAAGTACAAAAGTTAAAGACAGATAGGATTATGCTAATAGCATGTTTAATCATCCCTATAGTTGTCAACCTTCTTGTAGGTTGGCAGTTAAGTAAAGGGGTTATGGATAAGGTATCTATGGCAATCGTAGACTATGATAATTCTCAGCTGAGTAGGCAAATTATAAATTACTTTGTGACGAATGAGGCTTATGATGTAAAATATCAAATCAAAGGCCAAGCTGAGTTAGAACAGCTCATTAACTCTAGTAAAGTAAGAGCTGGAATGATTATACCTTCCAATTTTTCGGATGATGTAGTTGCACTTAAGGGACCTAAGATTATGATGCTTTATGATGGGAGTCATATGAGTCTTACGAGTATATCAAAGGCTAAGGCGAGTGAGATACTCATTAGTATGCGCGTGGGAGCAAGTGTGAAGCAGCTTCAGGCAAGGCTGGGAAAAAATTATGATGAAGCTTATCATATGGCAATGCCAATAAGCTTTGTAAATAGGACACTTTATAATCCTACAAAGAACTTTAGTTACTTTATGACACCAGGCTATGGGACAATTATCTGTCAATTGGGCATAGGTCTTACAGCTGTACTTTGTGTAAGGCTTAGGCGAAAAGAGGAAAAGCAAAGAAGTGAAATAGGCTACATAGTAGGAAAAGTGATTTTCTATGGCTTATTGGGAAGTCTATCCATTATGATTAATATATTTGTCCAAGTATATGTTTTTAACATTCCTTGCAGAGGGTCCTTGCTTATGGCATATGGGCTAAGCATAGTGTATATGTTTGCAGTAGCAGCTTTATCAGTAGCTATATCTGCATGTTTAAACAATCGTGTATTAGGTATGGCAATTGCAGGTTTATTACTTATTCCAAACTCTATTTTTGCTGGATATACATGGCCGGTTATGTCAATGCTACCTTTTTATAGATGGTGTGCACATTTGATTCCATTTACCCATTATGGTGATAATCTAAGGGATATTTATTTAAAAGGAGATACAGTGAATATAGGAGCAGATATTCGATTCTTACTTTTATATACGATGATTATGATTTTTATAGGGGTAGTTGGTATTTATATACGTAAGCTAGGTAAGCCAAAGGAGGAGGATAATCGATGAGGACATATTTAAAATGCCTTTGGGCTGAACTTGATTTTACCTCCAAAAAGTTAGGATTACTGATTATGTTTTTTATAGGTATACCTGTTTTATCTATGTGGATAGGTGGTGCTTATTATAATAGTTATGTGAATGATGTAAGTATTGCTGTATTAGATGAAGATAATAGCAGTTTAAGCAGGAAGATTATTCGTTACTTTGATAATAATGAACGGTTTAATGTAGCTTATTATGCAAAGAGTAAAGCAGAGCTAGAAGAGCTTATTGATGAGAGAAAAGTATATATGGGGTTATATATTCCCAAGGAATTAAGTACGAATATTAGTGCAGGTAATCAGTCACAGGTACTGATCTTAACAGATGGGACTAATGTTATTATAAGTAATAATGTTTATGCAGGGGCTGCATCGATTATACAAAGTGTTTCAGGGGGGGCAGCTATACAAGTAATAGAAGGAAAGGCTGGCTATACAGAAAATGAAGCTACTAATATAGCATTACCTATTACATTTGAAGAACGTATGTTGTATGACTCAAAGCTCACGTATTTAAATTACTTAATGTATGGCATTATGGCAGTCTTTTTGCAGCAATTAATGCTTTCGAGCATGGCAACTTTGATGTCTAGAAATCCACAAGAAGTAGCTAGAGAAAAAACATTTATTAAATTATTAGCTAAGATAACAGTAGCAGCCGTATTTTTAATTTCATCCGGTGCCTTTGCAATTTATCTTATGCATGATAAGTTCGGACTTATAGTCAATGCCAATATACCTGTAGCATTATTCATGAGCTTTTTATTTGTACTGGCTATAAGCTGTCCTGGTATTATGATTTATAGCTGGGCAGGAAAGAAAACAAGATTTACACAAATTGTATATATGTTATCATTACCTACGTTCTTAACTTGTGGTTATGTATGGCCACAAGACCAGATGCCTCCACTATTAGCAACAGTAGTAAGAGTAGTATGGCCCCTTATGAATTATGCTAGAAGTTTTGATGAACTCATGATTAAACATCTAACTTTTGCTGATGTGAGAGGAGATATAATAGGACTTGTGATTTATATTGCTATTATGATGCCTATTGCTCTCAAGTGCTTTAAAAAGCATTTTAGGGAAAATGTAGAAGTGTAAGAAGAGAAGATATTATGAGATGCTCTCGTTTAGTTAGATAAGCGAAAAATAAAAACTGCCAGTAGATAATCTAAGGGCAGTTTTTATTTTATTTATAAAGCATAAAGTATCTTTCTAGTAGTCTAATTTTCACTGATTACTTCTTTACTTACGTTTTTAGAACAAAGTGCTATGATTGTTTCAATTGCTACTAAAATAGAAAGTATAACTAAAACTAGTGAAATCCATGGAATAGCAGCATGGCCTTTACCATATACCCAACCATCAATAATGGCTACAACAAGTGCCCAGTTGGCCATAACAAACATTAATACTGCCGGAATAAAGGCAACTAACCATACTTTAGAGTGTTTCTTATAATTAATTAACCATACTGTAATACCAATAAGTGCTAAAGCTGCTAACAACTGATTAGAGGCACCAAATGTATTCCAGAATATTTTCCAAGCTGGTACTGGATTGCCAGTATCATCTGTCATAGTTTGGAAAATAAATAATAGAGGTATTCCAGCAGTTAAAGTGGTACCTAATATTTTTCCTTTCCAATCTTTTAGTCCAGTAAGTTCTTCCACAATATAACGTCCAAGTCTAGTACATACATCTAGTGTATCATATACAAAGGTCGTAAATGCCATAAGGCCAAAGGTTATGCCATATACAGCAGGTATGCCTATAAGCTCTAAAAATCTACCTATACCTGAAGCATAAATATAGTTAGGTGCTTTAGTTGCTAACTCTGAATCTTTGGCTAAAATCATAACACATGCTAATGAAACAACTGCTACCATTCCTTCTAATAACATAGTACCATACCCAATAGCTTTGGCATCTGTTTCTTTTCTAAGTTGTTTACAAGTTGTTCCAGAAGACACTAAGGCATGAAATCCTGAACAAGCACCACAAGCAATAGTAATAAAGAGAACAGGAAACATTGGGAACCAAAACTGAGAGCCAAATCCACCATCTGGATCTAAGCCTATAAAAGCTGGATATTGTATTTTATAACCACCAAATACAACACCTATTCCTGCTGCTAAAAGTGCTACATAAAGGAAATAACCACCAAGTGCACCTCTAGGTTGAAGTAATAGCCACATAGGTAGTACAGATGCAATTAAGCAATATCCTAAAATCAATACCCCCCATATTTTTTGAGCTGTTGCGGGATCTGATAAAGGTAAGGTTACAGGCATAAATCGTCCTGCCCAAATAGCAACACCTACAAGAGGTAAGAAAATAAGAACAGCGATACCTTCTTTAAGTTTTAAATATTTCATCATTAAACCCATAATAATAGGCAAAATAAGATACATAATAGATGAAGAAGCAATAGCTCCTCCTGCTACTTCCTCACCAGATTCTAAAGTGACTATTCCAACAAAAGAACCGGCCGTAATATCTGTGAAAGCTACAATAACATAAACTAAAGCAATCCAAATAAAAATCATAAATAAAATCCATGCTCTTATGGAAACATGCTCTTTAATCACTTCTGTGATAGAACGTGCTTTATGTCTGACAGAAGCTACAAGTGAGCCCATATCATGTACACCACCAATAAAGATAGAACCTATAATAACCCAAATCAGTGCGGGAACCCACCCAAACATTGTTCCAGCTAATATAGGCCCATTAATGGGACCAGCTGCTGCTATAGCAGAAAAATGCTGGCCTAGCAACATTCCTTTTTTAGCAGGCACATAATCCTTTCCATCTTCAAGCTCTACTGCCGGTGTTTGAATGGTGTCATCTAGTTCGAATACCTTCTTAGATAAAAAATTACCGTATGTAAAATACGCTATAATAAATACGGCTGCTGCACCTAAAACTATAAATAAAACGTTCAAAATTTTCCCCTCCTATTTTGTGGTAACTTCTAAATAGTATAGAATATTTTGGAAATTATTTCAATAAAAATGTAAAAGCAATCCTAAATAAACTAATAAAGTAATTAATTATATTTATAGTGAGTACTTTTTATTTAAGGATATAACGCACTAAATCATCTACATAAATAATAATTTTAGTATAGAAAATAATATGGTATGATAATAGTCGGAAATTTTAAATTATAAATAGATATAACGCAAAATAAAGAAGAAAGGAATGAGAAGGTGAAAAAACTATTAATTTACTTAAAGAATTATAAAAAAGAATGTATCTTTGCACCGTTATTTAAGATGCTAGAGGCTTCATTTGAACTTTTTGTACCTTTAGTTGTAGCAGCCATTATTGATAAGGGTATTACGAATAGGGATACAGAGTATATAGTAGAGATGTGTTTAATACTGATAGCACTAGCAGTTATCGGATTTGTGTGTTCAATAACTGCACAGTACTTCTCAGCTAAAGCAGCAGTAGGATTTGGAACAGGAGTAAGACATGCTTTATTCAAGCATTTACTTAGCCTTTCTTTTACAGAGATTGATACATTAGGGACATCTACTATGATTACAAGAATGACAAGTGATGTCAATCAGGCACAAAATGGTGTCAATATGGTATTACGTCTATTTTTACGCTCACCATTTGTAGTAATTGGTGCTGCAGTAATGGCATTTACAATTGATGCTAAGGCAGCCATTATTTTTGTAATAACCATTATTTTATTATCTATTGTTGTATTTGGTATTATGCTGATTAATATCCCTATGCTTAAGGCAGTACAACAAAGACTTGATAAGGTACTGGGGAGTACAAGAGAAAATTTAACCGGGGTACGTGTCATTCGTGCCTTTTGTAAAGAAGAAGAAGAACTTAGCACATTTAAGCATAGAAATGAAGCATTGACTAAGGTACAAAAAAGAGCTGGGACTATTTCAGCTCTTATGAATCCTTTGACCTATGTGATTATTAATATAGGAATTGTGAGACTTATTTGGGTAGGTGCAATTCAAGTAGATAGTGGTATTTTAACTCAGGGACAAGTGGTGGCACTTTATAATTATATGTCACAGATTTTAGTAGAACTGATTAAACTCGCTAGTTTAATTATTACGGTTACTAAATCTATTGCTTGTGGTAATCGTATTGCAGATGTATTTGAAATTAAATCAAGTATGGCAGAAGGTCAGCAGGCACTTCATACAGTTTATAATGAGGAAGTGG
This sequence comes from Cellulosilyticum sp., assembly GCA_045612745.1. GTDB lineage: Bacteria > Bacillota > Clostridia > Lachnospirales > Cellulosilyticaceae > Cellulosilyticum. The sequence continues at coordinate 32,048 of JAZKZQ010000255.1, forward strand.
TAACTCAAACTAAGGATGAATGTCCTATTGTAAGCTTCAAAAATGTATCCTTAACGTATAAAGGTGCTGGAGAAGAATCATTAAGTGCTATAGACTTTGAGGTTAAAAAGGGTGAGACAGTAGGGGTTATTGGTGGAACAGGTTCAGGAAAAACATCTCTCATTCATCTGATTCCTAGATTTTATGATGCAACCAAGGGTGAAGTGCTTATAGGTGGAGTAAATGTCAAGGATTACCCTCAAAAAGCATTATTAGATAAAGTAGCTATTGTAATGCAAAAAGCTGTTTTATTTAAAGGTGATATTGAAAGTAATTTAAGATGGGGTAAAAAAGATGCTACAGAAGAAGAAATAAATACAGCAATTGCCCTTGCTCAAGGCAGTGATGTGGTAGCTGAAAAGGGTGGCATTAAAGGAAAGATTGAACAAGGTGGTAACAACTTATCAGGTGGTCAAAAACAACGTATGAGCATTGCAAGAGCTTTAGTTAAAAAGCCTGAAATACTTATTTTAGATGATAGTACATCAGCTTTAGATTTTGCTACAGATGCTAAATTACGTAAAGCTATTAAAGAGCTAGATTATAAGCCAACAGTATTCATTGTTTCACAACGTGCCGCATCTATTCAGTATGCAGAGCAAATCATTGTAATGGATGATGGGATGATGGTGGGCCGTGGAACCCATGATAGCTTACTTGAAAACTGTGAAGTGTACCGTGAAATTTATTATTCTCAGTTTAAAAGAGAGGAGGCAAAGTAGATGAGCAAAGTAAAAGATAAATCAGCTCAAAAAGATACACTCAAAAAGGTTTTGACTTATATCAAAAAGTATAGAGGATATATGGTACTATCTATAGCCTTAGCCACTTTAATCGTGGGGCTTACTTTATATGTCCCTATTCTCATTGGAAAAGCTATAGATGGTATTGTATATGGGCATGTTAATTTTGAAATAATCTTTAAAGAACTAGCCCTAGTAGTAGGTGCGGTGCTTATTACAGCATTGGCACAGTGGGTTATGAATATGGTTAATAATAAAGTAACATATAATGTAGTACGAGATATTCGTAATGAAGCCTTTGAGCAAATTGAAATATTACCACTTAAATATTTAGATAGTAAATCTCAAGGAGAAATCGTAAGCCGTGTTATCACAGACGTAGACCAATTTGCTGATGGACTTTTAATGGGATTTACCCAGTTCTTTACAGGCGTTATGACCATATTAGGTACATTAGCCTTTATGATCAGCATTAATGTAGGGATTACATTTGTTGTCGTGCTGGTAACACCAGTTTCATTATTTGTAGCCAGTTTTATTGCGAAGAAAACCTATAGTATGTTTAAGCTACAATCTGAAACACGAGGTGAACAAACAGCCTTTATTGATGAAATGATTGGTAATCAAAAAGTAGTAAAAGCGTATGGCTATGAATTAGAAGCAATTGAGAAATTTGATGAGATTAATAAAAGGCTTCAAAAGTACTCACTTCGTGCCACCTTTTTCTCATCCTTAACCAATCCTTCTACACGTTTTGTAAATAGTATTGTATATGCAGGCGTTGCGATTACAGGTGCATTCACAGTACTTACGGGTCGTATGACAGTAGGGGCATTATCTTGTTTCCTAAGCTATGCCAACCAATATACAAAACCTTTTAATGAAATCTCAGGAGTTGTAACAGAACTTCAAAATGCCATTGCTTGTGCAGGTAGAATCTTTGAACTTATTGAAGAAGAACCACAAGTACCAGAAGTAACAAATGCATCAAACTTAAAAGATGTAGAAGGTGAAGTGGTTTGTGAAAATGTAGCATTCTCTTATACACCAGAACGAAAGCTTATTGAAAACTTTAATATTCATATTAAGCCAGGTCAAAAGGTTGCCATTGTAGGCCCTACTGGATGTGGTAAAACAACACTTATAAACTTACTTATGCGCTTTTATGAGGTTAATGAAGGGTCTATTTCAGTAGAAAATATGGATATCAGGGAAATCACTAGAAAAAGTCTACGCTCTAATTATGGTATGGTACTCCAAGATACTTGGCTTAAAAAAGGCACAATCAAAGACAATATTATAATGGGCAAGCCAGATGCCACAGACGAAGAGATTATCGCAGCAGCTAAAGCAGCCCACTCCCATTCCTTTATCAAACGTCTACCAAATGGTTATGACACCATCATCGGAGAAGACGGTGGTATGTTATCACAAGGCCAAAAACAACTACTATGTATTACAAGAGTCATGCTTTGCAAACCACCAATGCTCATCCTAGATGAAGCCACCTCATCTATTGATACCCGCACAGAAATTAAAATTCAAAGTGCTTTTAACAAACTCATGGAAGGTAGGACAAGTTTCATTGTGGCACACCGCCTATCAACCATTCAAAATGCAGATATTATCTTGGTAATGAAAGATGGTAAGATTATCGAACAAGGAAATCATGAGGATTTACTTGAGAAAAATGGTTTTTATGCAAATCTATATAATAGCCAGTTTGCAGTATAACATGAGGGGCAGTTTTCCTAAAACGTAAGTGATTATAGGCAGGGAAAGTGAATAAAAACAAGGCTTATAGAGTGCTCTATAAGCCTTGTTTTTTAATTGAAAGTAAATTTTACGGTGAATTTACAGTGATACATTAATTTACTGATAAAATAATCATTTATTACAGGAAGTTATTTAAAAGAATGAACACTACACATAGTAATAGGTTTAACGGGAGGAGTCAGAAACATTTCTTTCCCCAATTCAACTACATATGTGTATTGCTTAGATTTATTTGTTTTTTTTAACATTTTATTTAATTGAACTATCTTCATAAAAGCCCTCCTTCGGGTTTAAAATAGCATGGAATTGAATCAAATAGTAGTCTGGAAAAATTATTAATAGCATCACAAATAGTTTTTTCGTTACTTGTATCTATTTTTATACTTGTAGATGTATCGAAGGCAACAATAGCGACGATGTGATTGTTAGGATCATATACAGGACATGTAATACTAAATCGCAAGTCATTTGTTTTGCTAATTTGATATTCTGTTAAATTATATGTAGTATGATTAGTGCTTTCTAGATCATCATCAAATACAATCTTTCCTGAGGAATAAGTTTTTCCAACTAAGCCTTGAGCAGAAGAGGGTGGTGATACAATGAATTTAAGATTATCTGTCTTATCACGTTTAGCTAAGTAACTATAATTTTTAATTACAAAGGCTAAAGGATACTCTCCTTTTAGTTTATGTAGTAATTTATATTTTAATGATTTATGTGGAACAAAAATGCGTACATTAAAATCAATATTAAGGCCTAAAGCTGAACTTAAAGTCCTATTAAAAATATCTTTAACCATAGATAAGAGTTTCTCAGATTCATTTTTTGAAGTAGCATTATCCTTATCTTTTTTAAATAATGTGTATGAAATAATGATTGATGTTATTATTACACTTAGACCTAAGAGAAATTCCTGTATATATATAACTTTTGTGTTATCTGTAATGTACTGTAGTAAGAGTTTATTGAAATAAGTAGATTTAGCAAGAAAACTAAAGATACCAGTTAAAGCTGGTATAATTATATTAAAGAAAATACGAGATTTGGATTTATATTGCATGAGAGTCAATTCCTAGTGAAGTAATACTTGATCTTACTTTTTCAAATCTATACTCTTGTTCGGCATTTGGATATTTAGACTTATCAGTTTTTTGTATAAATATTTTGTATGGGCGAGCAAATATACCAAAATCTCCATATAGTGCTTGATAAATAACAAGAATTTCTCTAGATTCTGTTTGTGTAGCGAAGTTGAGGATTTGATATAAATTACCTTTAAAATGTCTAACTATATCGCCTTGGTTGAAGTCTCTTTCCATATGATCACTTCCTTATTTGTATTATTTTTTACAATATTATAACATTATTCGATAGAAAGATAAATATATTCTGAATAAAAAGTTGAATGAAAAAATTAAGGTAGGTATATAAGTAGCATAAAAAAGGGAATGTCCTGAAAACAGTTCTTGCATATACTAATTTATGACACACTGAATAAGCTCACCTTTGGTGGGCTTATTATTATACTAATATTTAGGCTCATCACCAAAATATGTGCTTGCTAGCCTAATTGTTAGGCTGGTAAAAACTCACTATTGCATTCTAGATAAATACGATACTCATAACTTTGTCTATTTCTTAAGAAATAACTTCTACGTTGAAGTGCTTTGATTTTATTATTTTTACCTTCAACAGCAGCATTTGTAAAACGGCATTGATGATAGTTGACAATTTCAACTTTCCAATTCT
>JAZKZQ010000256.1:0-29431 GCA_045612745.1 Cellulosilyticum sp.
TAAAGATATAACTCCTTTTGGGTTTTGGTGGATTTGTTTCTGGACAATTCAAGTTTACCATAAATCTGAGAGGAGTTATTCTATTTTATACAAAAAAATATCCCGTATTTATACGGGTTAAGGCGTTTCGCAAACGCCTAATTATACTGAGATACAAAGAGGGAATAGTACATCTAGAGTTTCTAAATGATACAGGAGAAGGACGTAAGGTGAGACATGCAAAGATTGGAGCGCTTACAAGTATCCGTATCATGAAGGATGTTTCAGTAATAGAATATTATATTAATGATGGAGAATATGTCTTTACCACAAGATATTATCCAGTACAAGTAGAGGATGGCATAATAAATGTTGTTGGACATGTAAAGAAATCGGAAATATGGGAAATGGGAGGATGTAGATAGGGAATTTATATTAGACTATTTATATGATGCAAAGATAAAAACTAAGTCGGATGAAGAGTTTTGGTTAAACTGTGAAGGAAAAAATGTATTATCTTAAAATCAAAGAGGGCACTGCAGAATAACAAACTATTTTGCAAGACCCTCTATTTTTCTTATAAATTTAGAACGAGCACCTTTAAATGTTTGATAAGTAGTTTAATAAAAACAGGTTAATGTTATTTAGTGAAAAAAACATATATAATATATTGATAAAATTAAATTTTAAAATAATTAAAATAGTTATATTGGAGGCAGATATATGATAGGACTTGGGACAATTATTAATACACTAGCAGTCATAGGAGGAGGTATAGTGGGCTTAGTATTGAAAAATGGCATAAAAGAGCAGACTCAAAAATCACTGATGCAAGCGTGTGGTGTAGCAACTATATTTATAGGAATTGCCGGGGTGCTCACCAAGATGTTGATGATTACTAATGGGAAGTTTGAGACACAGGGAACAATGTTACTCATATTTTCATTGGTGATAGGAACTGGCATAGGGGAATTCTTACATTTAGAGGAGAGAATGGATAGGCTAGGAGAAAGGATTAAAAAAGCAGTAAAGAGAGAAAATGATAGTAGATTTGTAGATGGCTTTGTGAATGTCTCACTTATTACTTGTGTAGGGGCAATGGCAATAGTTGGTTCTATTCAGGATGGCATCAGTGGGGATTTTTCTATGTTAGCAGCTAAGGCAATTTTAGATGCTATTATCGTTATGATTTTTGCATCTACCCATGGTATAGGTGCAGTATTTTCAGCCTTTGTAGTTTTAGTTTATCAAGGGTCAATTACAGTGATTGCAGCATTTGGAGGAGCTTTTGTAAGTGATACTATCATTAATCAGCTTACATTTATTGGGTCAGCACTAATTTTTTGTGTAGGGATAAATATTTCCTTGGAAAAAAGATTTCGTGTGGGGAATATGTTGCCAGCACTTATAGTACCAGTTGTATATGAGTTGGTAAGGGGAGTACTAATATAGATTAGTACAAAGTATTACAGTTATTAAAATCAAGGTATATCTGACATATATTTAAGAGAAGGGAGTATAGGGATAATGATGCAAGCAGTTTATAAGAATAATGAAGCAACGACAAATGAAGTGTGTGTTAAAGCAGTTAAGTTATTCATAGTATTTGTTTTGGTTGTTGCTGGATTTGGGTGGTTAGGAATTTTTGATGTAGCGTCGTATTTAGTTAATATATTAGTTGTAACAGTTATAGTCCCACTTATGATTCCAGTTATTTTGATTGATTTTTTACATATAGAGAGTAGTTGGGTGAAATATATTATTTTAAGTTGTATGGTTATGGCGGTAGTTATTGCTTATGTAATTTTTACATTTCAATCAGTGATCTTATTTGTAATTCCTTCAATTTTAGGGGCAATGTATTTAGATAAAAAAGTAACAGTATTTACTGCCACTATTATGAGTATAGGTATATTTGTAGCCCATATTATAACTGGATTTATCTTATTTCAACCTTGGATAGAACCTTTTACAGATAAGAGAGCAATATTAATGTATGGTGCTGTACCTAGAACATTACAGTATCTTTGTTGTGTAGGTTTGTTACATATTATGAGTGAACGGTTTATTAATTTTTTGCAAGGATTTAATTATGCACTAACTGAGGTAACAAATTTGAGTCAAGAGAAAGACAAAGGGACTATTAAGGATAAAAATTATGTTTCTTTGATTTATGATAAGTTAGAAATTCGAAATCGTACAGCTCTCGTAGTAAAATATAGCCCATTTGAGGAGACATATGACTAAAGTCATAAGTAGATAATAGTTAAAGAAATGACTTTAGTAACTAGTGAAGATAGTTTTTTATATATAATATAAAACCTGAAAGTGATAAGAATTATATTTTGTATAAAACTTAAGGGGGCAGATTATATGAAGAGAAAAAGTTGGATAAAGGTGATGGGTGGTATTTTAGGGAGTGTTATAGTACTTATTTTTATTAATTTAATACCTACATTTTCTTTAAAGACAAAATACATGAAAGTGTATGAAGGTGAGTGGTTAAATGTTTATTATGAAAAGGAGAGGGCAGAAGAATTAGCACAGTTATTAGGTATACAAGAAAAGACCGATATTAATATTTACATCTATGATGATCAACGCATTATGCAAACAAAGAAATATGGATTTATTGCGTTAGCATTAAATTTAGATTGGTATATAGGAGATAATATAGGGACAGATGTACTGCTTACATCTCCCGCAAGGCCAGGAAAGGTACATACTTATGACGAAAATAAAAATGCTGTGTTACATGAATTGGTGCATGCCTACAATTCAGTCATTAATCCTAAAATGTCTTATTGGTTAGATAATGGGATAGCTACATATTTATCAGAACAGGTACCAAGAAAAGATTTATAGTGAATGGATAACTTACTTAAAAGAAAACTACAATAAAATATAAAGGGATTTATGGATATAAAAGTTAAATAATAGAAATAAAAGTTTTAGAGCCTTGAAAAAGTTGTTATAATAAAATTAGAAAGTACTACGAAAAGAGTGATAAAATCATGTCAGAAGAAAAAAAATATTTAAAATTACTTGCTGAGAAGTATCCGTCTATACAGGCAGTATGTAGGGAGATTATTAATTTAAATGCAATTTTAAATTTGCCTAAAGGAACAGAGCACTTTATGAGTGATATACATGGAGAATTTGAAGCGTTTTGCCATATATTAAATAACTGTTCTGGTGTTATTAGAGAAAAAGTAGATCGCATATTTGGTGAGAAACTCAGTGATACAGAACGAGAAGAAATCTGTACATTAATTTATTATCCAATAGAAAAGCTAGAACTTATTAAGCAGGAACAAGATGTAACAGATGATTGGTATCGTATGATACTAAGTGAGCTTATTGAAATTGCAAAGATGCTATCTTCAAAGTATACACGTTCAAAGGTAAGAAAGGCTATGCCACAGGATTTTGCCTATATTATTGATGAATTATTGCATGTACAAAAAGATGAAGATGATAATCAGGTTAGATATCATCAAGAAATTTTAAATACAATTATTCAAATTGATAGTGCAGATGAGTTTATCATTGCCTTATCAGGCCTTATTAAAAGGCTAGCAGTAGACCATTTACATATAGTAGGGGATATTTACGATAGAGGACCTTATGCAGATAAAATATTAGACTTATTAATGAATCACCATTCATTAGATATTCAATGGGGAAACCATGATATTCTCTGGATGGGAGCAGTAGCAGGTAGCAAGGCTTGTATCGCTAATGTTATTCGTAATAATATTAAATATCATAATACAACAATTTTAGAAAGTGGTTATGGGATTAGTCTTAGAAATTTAGCGTTATTTGCTGAGAGAACTTACAAAAATAAAGAGACTATGGATGCAGCCTTAAAAGCTATTTCCGTTATTTTATTTAAATTAGAAGGCGAAGTGATTGAGAGACATCCTGAATATCAAATGGAAGAGCGAAGATTGCTTCATAAAATGGATATAGAAGCAGGAACAGTAGAAATAGAAGGTAAAATCTATGACTTAAATGATAATGATTTCCCAACGATTGATAAAGAAGCACCTTATAAGTTATCACAAGAGGAAGCTCAAATTATGGAAGAATTAAAGGCTGCCTTTTCAAATAGTCAAAGATTACGTGCCCATATTGAGTTTTTATATGAAAAAGGAAATATGTATCGTAAGTATAATAATAATCTTTTATTCCATGGTTGTGTACCTTTAGATGAGAGTGGCAACTTTGAAGGTGTAGAATTGAATGGGAAGATTTATAAGGGAAGAAACTACTACGATTATGCAGAGAAAGTAGCAAGAAGAGCTTATTTTGGTAATCCTAATAAGTCTGATTTAGACTTTATGTGGTATTTATGGTGTGGAAATAAGTCTCCTTTATTTGGAAGAGTTATTAAAACATTTGAGAGAACTTTTGTATGTGATAGGGAAAGCTGGAAAGAAGAGAATAATGCATACTATAGATTTTATCATCTGGAAAAAACTTGTAATATGATTTTAAGAGAATTTGGTTTATATTCACCTATGTCTCATATTATTAATGGTCATACACCTGTAAAAACAGGAAATGGTGAACAGCCAATTCGTGCCAATGGTAAATTAATGGTGATAGATGGTGGTTTCTGTAAGGATTATCATGAAACTACAGGCATTGCAGGTTATACGCTGATTTATAATTCACATGGTTTAAGATTAAAAGCACATCAACCTTTTGAAAGTGTTTATAAAGCATTAAGAGAAAATAAAGACATTGAATCTAGTTCAGAAATGATTGAAACAGAAGCATTTAGAGTAATGGTGAAAGATACGGATAGTGGTCAACGCATTCGAAATGATATTCTCGATTTAGAGAAATTATTACGTGCTTATCGTGAAGGTGAAATAGAAATTAAACGAATTTAACAAAAAGGGATTTAAAGGTTTTTATGGACAAATTTTCATAGTATCGGCATGTTTTTTTGAGACATAATATGACTATAACCTCATGATAAACAACCAATCAAGAGGTTATAGGAACACTTTATATAACACTTTATATTTATCTTTAGGAGGTATATAATCATGGCAAATCAACATGCTTTCGACTCTATGAAATATGAGGTAGCAAGAGAAGTGGGAGTACCTTTAAAACAAGGGTATAATGGAGACATTACAGCTAGAGAAGCTGGAAAAATTGGTGGAACAATTGTTCAAAAAGTATTTGACCAATACAAAGGAGCACACCAAGGATCACAAGGAAGTACACAAGAAGGACAATAAAGTAACAAAAAAGGATTTGAAATATAATCTGGCTAAGTAAAATAGTACAAAATGCTTTGTAGTGACATAGTTCTGTCGCCACAAAGCATTTTGTTTTATAAAAAGTATAAATGGAAAAAATATCTAGTATCATATCTTTAAAACAGCACATACTATTACTGTAAAACCAATATGGATGTAGGAGGGAACAAAGATGAATAATCAAAGTAACCAAAGCATTCCAGTTTCAGAGGCTTACGCAGAAAATGTTTCTGAGGATGGGCCAATTGACAATTAGGGCTTATAAGACTTAAAACGCCTTGTAAGCCGGGTTTTATCAAAGGAAAGGGTTTATTTAGATGTGTATCAGATATACAGCGTATATTTGCATGCCTACTAAGTAGACCCTTTTTCATGTAAAATTTAAATATATTTATATTAGCATTTAGAAGTATAATTTATCATTTACTGCACATACTACTATTGTAAAACCAATATGGATGTAGGAGGGAACAAAGATGAATAATCAAAGTAACCAAAGCATTCCAGCTTCAGAGGCCTACGCAGAAAATATTTCTGAGGATGAGCCAATTAAGAATTAAGGCTTATAGGATTTAAAAAGTCTTATAAGCCGGGTTTTATCAAGGAAGAGGGTTTATTTAGATGTGTATCAGATATACAGCGTATATTTGCATACCTACTAAGTGGACCCTTTTTTGATGAAATAAAAAATTTGGTTTTTAACTTTCATAAATAATAAATTGACAACATAAGTTATGAATGTTATAAAAGTAATATATTACTTTTATAACATTCATATATAGAAAGTGAGTACGTATGAAACAAGAAATGGATATCCTAACCTTTGCAGAAGGTAAGAATTTAGACCCTTTGTGGCTTAAAAGATTGTCATTTACATCAATTTTGGTAAGTTCAAACCTAATGCAAACAATGTTTACAAAAACACTTAAAGAAATTACAAGTAAGCAGTGGCTTTTACTTGTGATTACGCAAAACTTTCCTAAACCACCAACCTTAAGTGAGGTAGGTGAAATCATGGGATGTTCTAGGCAAAATGTAAAGCAGATTGCTAAGATTTTAAAGGAAAATGGTTATCTAGAATATACAAAACAAGATGGGGATAAGAATACAGTACGCCTTGTAACAACTAAGAAGTGGGAAGAATATGCTAAGAAAAATGATGCCTATACTAATGCCATATTAGAAGAAATTTTTGAAGGTTTTACTGATGAAGAGCTGAACCAATATTTCAAAAGCTTTAATAAAGTTATGAAGAACATTGAAAAGGTAAATCAAAGATTAGAGGAACAATAAGAGATTAAGATCAAGTAAAGGGGAGATTTGATGATGAAGAAAATAGTTGTTTACACAAGTTCAACAGGTTTTACAAAAAGATATGCACAATGGATTGCTAATGAGTTAAAATGTGAGGCAAAGACTTTAAAAGAGATTTCTAATAAAGAAGTACAAGAAGCAGATACTATTGTTTATGGTGGCTGGATTATGGGAAATATGATTATGGGGCTTGAGAAGTTACAAAAAATGTATTCAGGGAAACTTATTGTATTTGCAGTAGGGGCTAGTCAAGTAAGTGAGCAGATTACAGAAACTATTAAGAAAGAAAATCATATAGAAAAAATACCCTTCTTTTATATGGAAGGTGGTTTTCAGTTTGAAAAGCTAGGCTTTATGAAAAGAATGATGCTAAATATGGTGAAGAAGTCTGTAGCTAAGAAGGAAAATAAAACAGAGCAAGATATTTATATGGAAAAAGTACTGGGTACATCTTTTGATAATAGTAATCCAAAGTACATACAGCCTCTTATTAAAAGTATAACTAAGTAGTGATAGAACATAAATCATATAAGGATAATTGGTGAAAGTTATAAGCATATAGATATAGGTGGGAAGAGAATGGAATATATAAAAGCACAGGAAGCAGATTATCAAATAGTAGGGGAAGTAGTAAGAAAATCAATAGAGGGGACTTACCCTTATTACTATCCAACTGAGGTTGTAGAATTTTTTCTAGCATTACATAGCTTAGAAAACATAAAAGAGGATATTATAGGTGGCAATGTGTGGTTACTCATAGATGAGGGTAGAGTTGTAGGAACGGGTGCCTTCAAGGACAATCATATTACAAGAGTTTATGTACTACCAGAATATCAAGGTAAGGGGTATGGCAGTTATATTATGGAGCAACTAGAAGAAGAGATTAGTAAACATTATACAAAAGCGGAGTTAGATGCTTCTTTACCTGCAGCTACTTTATATGCACATCGTGGTTATAGTACAAAGGCCCATGGTAAATGGCAGTGTGAAAATGGTGTGGTGCTTGTTTATGAGGTCATGGAGAAAGATTTAAATCGATTAAATCCTAATATTACATATAATGGGCGTACATTTACCACTAAGGCCAATAGTGAAAATGGAGAGGTAGGGGAAGAAACTATTTTTCATTATTATCAAGAGGATCATTTATTTTGGGCAGAGTATAGTGGCGGGGAGATTCAAAAGGGAACTATGATAGGGTATGTAAATGAAGATGCTAGTTTGGACTTTCATTATCAACATATTAATACAAATAATGAAGTACGTATAGGGAAATGCCATAGTATACCGAGAATGAATGCATTAGGAAAGCTAGAAATGTTAGAGGAATGGCAATGGCTAAATGGTGATTTATCTAATGGGAAGTCTATAGTAGTTGAGATTTAGGAATGATTTCTGGTGATATAAGGATGATATAAAAAGATAGACTAGGTAATAATAAGAGGAGGCTTAGAAAGGAGGAGCTATGGAAGGAAAATGTGAATTATGTCATAGAACGGACATTGAACTTACAAGGCATCATTTATTACCTAGAGAAGAAGGCGGGAAGGAAGAACATATTGCTTATATTTGTGAGGCATGTCATAAGCATATTCATGCACTGTATACCAATAAAGAACTTGCCATAAGGCTAAGTTCTTTAGAGGCACTGAGAGCTGATGAGAAGATTGGTAAATACCTAAAGTTTATAAAAAAGCAGCCATCAAGTAAAAAAGTAAGAAGTCGTAAATCAAATGAAAGGAAGACAAGAGGCCGTTAGCTTGGCTCCTTTCATGACGATAGAAATACCATTGCCGGGATGAATGGAAGAACCGACAAAGTAAAGATTTTCGAAGTCCTTAGAACGAATTTGTGGACGGACAAAGGGATTTTGAAAGAAGGTAGGTGCAGGGCCAAAGGCAGCACCATGTGTACAGTTAAAGTCTCGTTTTAAATCTACAGGTGTGCTTGTAGATTGATAGGTTATAAAGTCTGCGATATTGGGTATACCTGTCATTTGGGCAAGTGTTTTAATGCAAATTTGAGAGAGGTGGTTAATAAGCTTAGGTGTCCACTTAATATGGGGTGAGGATAAATTAGGGACACGTATCATCATATTTAAACTTACATTTTGGTTTATACAAAAGCTTTCATCAACAGCAGCAGGATAGTAAATATAAATAGGTGGAGAAGTTGCCAGTAGACCTTGATTTAACATATTAAGGGCATGGTTAAAGCTTGAACTAATATAAAAATTATGGGTGCTAAGCATGGGCAGTTTTGTAGCAAGGCCTAAGTGCAGCATAAAAACAGAATAGGTCATAGTTGGTAATTTTTTGAAAGGTGTTTTAGGAATTGTATTATTCAGGAGTTTAGAATATGTGTAAGCATAGTCAGCATTTGAAATAATATAATCACCTAGCACCTTTTTTTGTTTCACTAAAATGCCGTAAACAGTGTTGTGATGGGTTAATATTTTAGTCACAGGACTATTACAGAAAATCTGTCCACCTAAATCAGTAAAAGCCTTTTGTAAAGCTTTAATATAAGTTCCCATACCACCTTTAATATGGGTAAGACCTAGCATCTGTGTTGCAGCAGGCACAGTGGCATAAAGTTGAGAAAGTCTTTGAGGTACAAGACCCATATATAGGGTTTGAAAAGCAAGAAAGACTTGTGCTTTAGGGCTATGTACATAATGTGCAATAGCCTTTTTTGCAGTGCGTAGAGGATTAAGCTTAATAAGTGAAGCAAGTGTATAAGGACAAAAGGTATCTGAAGGTTCTATAAAAGCACGAGATAAAACAGCTTCATCAGCTAGAAGATATTTATTATAAAAGGTAGTGATAAAGTTTGCATAATGGGCAAAATCCTCTTTATAGAAGTACTTAAAAGCAGATTTGTTTTCATATAAGTTTGCTTTTAAAGTAAAGGCATCTCTTCCATAAAAAACGCGATATAATTCGTCTAAATAAGTTGCTTCAAAGTAAGCATGAGGATCTAAGCCCGTATCAGTGAAGACCTTGGCATATTCTTTAGGATGAATGCCAATAGAGCCATAACTATCAAATAGAAATGGGGCATTAGGTAAAGTCTTAATTACCCCACCGACCTGAGCTTCTTTTTCATAAATACTGACCTGATAACCTTTTGCAAGTAAACGTATCCCACAACATAAAGCCCCAAGACCACCACCAATGATAAGGACTTGTTTCATAAAAATACCTCCTAATTTAAAAAAGCTTGTATAAATAATATGACCAAATTTTGCTTATGAATACTTAAAAATCAGGCGGTTAAAAAGTAAGGTTATGAGCCATGATTTTTACGATATTCCCTAGGGGTACAGTTAAAGAAGCGTTTAAACACCTGTGAAAAATTACTAGGACTATCAAAACCACAACAAATGGCGATATTAGCAATGCTATCATTATTATGATTCACAAGCATAGAGGCACTTTGCGTAATGCGGTATTTTAATAGGTACTGCATGGGTGAGACCTGAATCATACGATTAAAGCAGCGTAGACATTCACGATTTCCAATACCTGCGGAGGTAGCAATTTTTGAGAGAGTGATGTCTTCCGTATAATGGGAATGAATAAAATCTAACATTTTTTGAATGCGAAGATTATCTTGGTTAGGAATAAAGTGATTCTGTGTAATCTCAGTTTTGTATTGAGCATAAAGGGTGAGACATATGTGAGAAAGCTTCTCTCGTACAGTAAATTCGTATCCTAAATGATTTGAAACAATTGCCTCAAATATTTCTAAAATATCATTTGAAATAGTTTGTTGCCAAGCATAGTGGGGAGCACAATGTAGAGAATGTAAGCCAGGAAAGTTCATAAGGGGAAGAAGGTAACGCTTTGAAAAAATAGAATCTTCATGACCACTTATAAGAAATGGGTGAAAGACCAAAGATTTAATTTCACATGTAGGATTAGATATACCTTGATGTAATACACTAGAGTTAATAAAAATACTCTCACCTTTTTCAAGAGAAAAGGTTTTACCGGGTACTTGAATTTTTAATGTACCTTCTACTATGTAAATCAGTTCAATTTCTTCATGCCAATGCCATGGGATTTCAGTATGGGCATAGTTGGGATACTTAGAAAAATAGGTGGCACATGGAAATTCTAATGTACCATGGGGACTAAGCTCACGGCGGTTACGATCTAGATTAAGTGTACATTCTTGTAATGCCATAGATTATCTCCTTTTAGTCGTCTTTTTTATATTATAGGTCTGAAATTTGATTGTATCAAGTCATAAGATAATCTATGGTTAAATCAGAAAGTAGAGCACTTTAACTCAGCATTTATAGTAAATAAAAAGACTATTTTTTATATATAAAATAAATAGTTATTATCAGCTAAAATCAATGATATGGAGGAGAAAAAATGACAACATTATTGCTAGTAATTATATATATCGCATTTATTAGTTTAGGTCTTCCTGATGCTATATTAGGTTCGGCATGGCCTATTATGTATGAAGATTTTCATGTACCTATATCTTATGTAGGAATGATTAGTATGTTAGTTGCAGGTGGGACAATTATATCCAGTCTCTTTAGTGATAAATTAATGCGTAAATTAGGAACAGGAAAAGTAACAGCACTGAGTGTTGCTTTAACAGCTGTAGCACTTATGGGCTTTTCATTTTCTAATTCTTTTTGGACCTTATGTATATGGGCATTGCCATATGGTCTTGGCGCAGGCAGTGTGGATGCAGCCCTTAATAATTTCGTAGCACTCAATTATAAGTCACGCCATATGAGCTGGCTACATTGTTTTTGGGGTGTAGGTGCAACCGTAGGCCCTTATATTATGGGACTATGTTTAACAAATAATCTAAAATGGAATATAGGTTACAGGGCAATTGGGATATTACAAATTGTGTTAGTTATGGTGCTCGTTATCTCACTGCCATTATGGAAAGTAAAAAAAGAAGGAAATTTAGAAGCTATTGAGACAAAGCGTTTAACTTTAAAAGAAACAATAAAGTTACCTGGCGCTAAGAATATATTACTTGCATTTTTTGCTTACTGCTCTTTAGAAACTACAACAGGCTTATGGGCAAGCAGTTATATGGTATTATGCAAAGGCATAAATGCAGAAATAGCAGCTAAATGGGCAGCTCTATTTTATCTTGGTATCACAGTAGGAAGATTTGTTTGTGGCTTCATTACAGATCAAATTGGAAACCGTAATATGGTACGAATAGGACAGGGTATAGCAAGTTTTGGGATACTGATTATGCTCATGCCACTAGGAAATACTTGGAGTTTGATAGGACTTATGATGATAGGAATAGGGTGCGCACCTATATATCCAAGCCTTTTACATGAAACACCTAGAAACTTTGGAAAAGATAAATCGCAAGCCATCATGGGGATGCAAATGGCATCTGCTTACGTAGGTACAACCTTTATGCCACCATTATTTGGTATTATTACACAAAGGCTTAGCATTAGATGGTACCCATGGTACCTATTAATCTTCGTGGTTATGATGTTTATCATGGTAGAAAGGGTAAATATATTACATAAGAAAAATAAAAGTGAATAGGCTATAAAACGCTAAGGTGTTGCAGAGAGTTAGATGATTTTGCAACACCTTAGTGTTTTAAAATTAGTATTGACATGATATAAGTGAGGTAATATATTAAAAAAATATAGAGTATTAAAAGGGCTTACCCAAGAACAGTTAGCTGAACAGGTAGGTGTAAGAAGAGAAACAATTATGAGGCTTGAGAAGGCACAGTATAATCCCTCATTGAAATTGGCAATAGATATTTCAAGGGTGGTTGAGGCTTCTATAGAAGAAATCTTTGTTTTTGAATAAGATATCAAATAGAAGTGTTTAAAACAGTATAATTTTAGGATAAACTAAAAATACATTAAATTAATAGAACTTGAGGGGGGGGGCTAATGATGGAAATATTACAATTATTTCACGGAGGAACTTCGGTTGTAGATAAACCACGTGTATTAATAAGTGGATTTTATAAAGACTTTGGTTATGGATTTTATTGTACTAATATTGAAAAGCAAGCAAAACGTTGGGCATTAACAAAAGGGAAAACTCATGTAGTAAATCTTTATAGTTATGTGCACAATAACCAACTTAAAATAAAACAATTTAATAAAATGACAGAAGAATGGTTAGATTTTGTAGTAGCATGTAGACGAGGTGAACCACATGGATATGACATTGTGGAAGGCCCTATGGCAGATGATACAATTTGTAATGATAAAGCATTAAAATCTTTGAAATTTGAAAGGAGCTATCAGTTATGAGAAATGTATTCTTTAAGGATGAGATAGTACAAGAAGATGATTTGTATTTCATGTGTTATATGGTTGAAAGAATAGCTCGAAAACTTCATGTAAGAAATAAGGAAGTAATTAATGCAATTGGATATGAAGAATTAAGTAGGAAAATTAGCCTTGCTAGTGCATTACATTGTGAAAATCCAGAGCAAGTGGTGGCTGATTGGATAGAGGCATATAATTTACAATCAGGTGAATTTGATATTACAGATGTAGATAAAGAGTTAGTAGAAAGAATACCTACACCAACTCAGATGGGAAAAGTATATAAAAGATTAATATTAAATACAATGGAACCTGGTGAAGACTATATACAGGGAATGCTTCGTGTTTATAATGCACCTATTTGTGATGTGATTGATGATTATAATTGTAGTGCATATTATGAACCTTCTCCGTATATAGCAAGAAGTTATTATAGAGGGTATTTTGAATAAAATACTTATTATATAAGATATAAGATATAAGACATGAAATATAAGATATGAAGAATGGAAGGTAGACCGTAATGAGATTACAAAATAAAGTAGCAGTAGTAACAGCATCAACAAGAGGGATAGGCCTTGCCTGTGTGACACGTTTGGCAAAGGAAGGGGCTATTGTATATATGGGAGCACGTAATGTAGAACGTGCAAAAGAAATTGCAGAAGCACTAAATCAAGAAGGATACAATGTAAAAGTTGTTTATAATGATGCAACAGTAAAAGAAAGTTACAAAACAATGATTGATGAAGTCATCAAAGGAGAAGGTAGAATTGATATATTAGTTAATAACTATGGTGGTTCTGACCCAAAAGTAGATTTAGATATTAAAAATACTGCTTATGAAGAGTTTATTGGGACATTAGATATGAATTTAGCAAGTGTATTTTTAACGACTCAAGCAGTTATTCCACATATGGCAGCAAATGGTGGAGGTAGTATCATTAATATTTCTTCGATTGCTGGTATTTGTCCAGATATTTCTCAAATTGGTTATGGTACAAGTAAAGCAGCTATTAACTATTTAACAAAACTTATCGCCACACAATGTGCAAGAGATAATATTCGTTGCAATGCTGTACTTCCAGGTATGACAGCAACGGACGCCGTAAAGGATAATTTAACCGAAGGGTTCAAAGAATTTTTCTTAAAACATACACCAATTAAGCGTATGGGACTTCCAGAAGAGATTGCAGGAACAGTACTATACTTTGCAAGTGATGATTCAGCTTATACAACAGGTCAAATCGTAGATGTATCAGGAGGCTTTGGTATGCCAACACCTGTATATGGGGATATGATTGAGATGAAAAATAGAAGATAAATTATGATATAATGAGAAAAGTATCTAAAGAAAACGAGGCAATCAAATGGATAAATATTTAATTAAAAATACAACAAGAGAACAAAGAGAGCAAATTGTAAGAGATTCACTAGGCTACTGTGAGGTGGGTTGTGAAGATGGTGGTAGATTTGGCTATGATTTTTATGAACCATATATCAATGGAGAAAAAGAAATTTCAGAACTTACACAAGAGTATACTGCATCTTATGTAAGAGGTGGAAATAACAATCGCCATGGTGGATGTAGCTATTCAAGATAGATAAATAGTTTATTGAATATTTAAAGATAATATAGATAAGAAAATAAATTTTGAATTATTGATACAAAACTTTAAAAGTGTTATGCTAATAAGGACAATATATTATGGGAAGATGGGAAATGAGATGAAACAAGCAGACGCTAAAAGTTATGAAATGGACATGTGTAATGGACCTATTTTAAAGAAGATGCTATTATTTACTATTCCACTCATGTGTTCAGGTATTTTACAATTATTATTTAATGCAGCAGATATTGTAGTAGTAGGACGATTTGCAGGGGATAACTCCCTAGCTGCCGTAGGGTCTAATGCGGCACTTATTGGTTTATTAACTAATTTATTTATAGGATTATCTATAGGTGCTAATGTATTAACAGCGCGCTATTATGGTGCAAAGCAAGAGAAAGAGTTAAGTGAAACAGTACATACAGCCATGCTCCTTAGTGTATATAGTGGTATTATTTTAACCATTGTGGGAGTTATAGGTGCAAAAAAAATTTTAGTATGGATGCAGACACCAGAAGAAGTAGTAGATTTAGCAGCACTATATCTTAGAATTTATTTTGTAGGTATGACTGCTATGATGATTTATAACTTTGGTAGCTCAATACTTAGAGCTATAGGTGATACAAAAAGGCCACTTTATTACTTATTTGCATCAGGAATCATCAATGTAATATTGAATTTATTTTTTGTAATAGTCATGAAGTTAGATGTAGCTGGGGTAGCTTTAGCAACTGTTATTTCTCAGTGTATATCCGCTTTTTTAATTGTAAGATGTTTGATGAAAGAACAAAGTGGCATCAAATTAGTTTTAAAACAACTTCATATAGATGGGGATAAATTTAAGAATATCCTCAAAATTGGATTGCCAGCAGGATTTCAGGGAATTGTGTTCTCGCTTTCCAATGTAGTTATTCAGTCCTCTGTCAATTTATTTGGTGCCACTGTAATGGCAGGTAATTCAGCGGCTGCTAATATTGAAGGTTTTGTATATGTTGCTATGAATGCTTTTCATCAGGCTACAATTTCATTTACAAGTCAAAATATGGGAGCCAAAAAATATGAGCGTATTAATAAAATTGTATTAGTAGGTGAAATGTGTGTCATGGTAACAGGATTGGTACTTGGTAATTTAATGTACTTGGGAGGGAACTCTTTACTCGGCATTTATTCTTCTAGCCAAGAGGTAATAGAAGCAGGAATGGATAGACTAAGAATTATCGCATGTACATATGCACTGTGTGGTATGATGGATGTCATGGTAGGTGCTTTAAGAGGAATTGGTTATTCAGTGATGCCAATGATTGTTTCATTAATAGGTGCCTGTGGTCTTAGATTATTATGGCTAGCAACAATTTTCCAAGTGGAAAGATTCCACAATGTATTTATAATTTATATGTCTTACCCAATTACATGGATTATTACATTAGGAACTCATATTATTTGTTTTATATGGGCAAGACGAAGAATTGAAAGACAAGAAGTTTTTAAAAAGAAAATAATGGCATAAGAAGTTGACTGTGGTTTTTGTTATTACTAGCTACACCCTCATAAAACTGTGATGCTCTAGGAGCACCGATAGATTATTTGGGAGGTAGGCTATAGTAATAATAAGAACCACAGTTTTATGTCAGTGAAAAAGCCAGAGATAATTACTCATAAGTTTTTAATTAATTATTAGGTGTACCTTTAAAGAAGCTTATGGCGAGTAAGGCTTGTCCTAGATAATAGAGGAACCAGTTACATTGTTGTAAGAAAGAAGGTGCACCAGGATAGAAGAAAAGGAATAGAAGTAAGCAGTCTGACACAAAGAAAAGAAGACTTCCAGTAATTAAGCAAGTTACTGAAAATGGATTTTGTGCATAGTAAGACCTCATACCAAAGCTTTTCCCTACCATAAAACTAATGATAAAAGCGTAAATTATAACAAGTAATTGCATGTCCTTAAAGTCAAAATTAATAAAGAAGATAATGAATAAGGTTGGACAAAGATAACCTAGAAAAATAATTAAATCTTGTAAACGAAACTTACATTGATTGGTGTAACCTAAAATATACATAATGTGCCCTAGGGCAAAACTAGCAACACCAAAAATAAAAGCAAGTCCTTCTCCAGTGGTATCAAAAGCTAAAAATGCATCCCCTAAAAATGAGAAGAATAGTCCAGCAAACATTAATTTAAAGAATTTAGGTGAATGTGGATTTCTCTTATAACTTATCCAAGCAGTGACTAGGAATAAAATACTTGTCATACATTTAATAATAATTGTGAATGTAAGCATATGTAGAAGGCTTACAGCAATTAATGCATATGAACTAAGTAATGTTAAAGTAAAAAATAATAGTGGCATAATAATAACTCCTTATATATATAAATATTGTATTAGTACATGGTATTGGATTTGAAGATAATTTTTATCCAGGAGAAACGGTAGGAAGTTGGGGTTCAATACCAAGTTTTATACGTAAGCAAGGCATACCTGTATGTTTTGGTAAAACAAAGGCTTGTGCATCTATTGAGGAAAATGCAGAAATACTAAGAAAGAGTATATTAACCTTTCAGGAAGACTATGATATTGAGAAAGTTAATATTATTGCACATTCTATGGGTGGTATAGAAGCACGTTATATGATTACACATTTAAATATGGCAAAAAATGTAGCCTCTTTAACAACTATTTCAACGCCACACTATGGACTTAAAACAGTTGATGAGTTATATGATACAATAATGTACAAAAAGGTTGTTGAATTTTTAGCAACAAGTTATTTTGGAAGTTGTGAGTCGTTTTATGATAGGAGTTTAAGTTTTAAACGTTTAAGTTGTGCTTTATTTAATAAGGAGACGCCTAATGTAGAGGGCGTATACTATCAAAGCTATGGGGCAGATATGAAATCAATGACATATGATCCGCTCTTAAGTATGTCATATAAAATTATTTCGTATTATGATGGGCCAAATGATGGCTTAGTTCCTATAAAATCTGCTGTATGGGGAGAATATAAAGGTGTCTTTAAATCTTTGAGTTCTAGAGGACTTTCACATAGGGATATTATTGATATGCATAAGGAAGATACAACGGAAGATGTGATACAAAATTACGCTCAAATAATTTTAGAATTAGAACAACAAGGGTTATAAGTATAATCAGATATGTATATAACCTTTAAAAAGTTTAAGAAATAAATACCAAGGTACCTTGAATTATGAAATGATTTATAATAAAATATCAAGGTACCACGATAATTTTATAAGGTAAAATGACCATGTAATATTACTTAGTAATTGATCATGTTACAAGCACCAAGGTATTAAGTTATCTTGGTGTTTTATTATGGCGTGCTAGAAAAGAGGATATTATGAAGAATGTAGGAAATCATAGATTATTAATGCTTATGGAGAAATGTGGCCATTTTCTTTATCATCGTAGAGGCGGCAAGAGGGGTCAAGGAAGAATTTTAAGGCTACTACATAATCAGGAGGATATGACACAAAAAGAATTACAAGACCACTTAGGTATTCAATCAGGTTCTATGAGTGAAGTGATTCTTAAGTTAGAAAGTAGTGGACTGATTTGCCGTATGAGGGATGAAATAGACCGTAGGAAGATTAAAGTAAAAATTACTGAGGAGGGTGAAAAGCTTTATGAGGAAGAACTAAAGGAAAGGATGGAGGAGGAAAAATGTTTATTTAATGCTTTATCCTATGAAGAGCAGCAGCAACTAGAAGGACTACTTGAAAAGCTTTTTAGTGACTGGGAAAAGAATTTTGATAAATCCCTATTTGAGAGACGCAAAAGCAGTGAAAAGGGAATAGTGAAGAATTAGGAGATATGAAAAAGGAGGAAAGTAGCAGATGTGGAAGTATTTAAGAAAGTATTGGGTATATGCTTTACTAGCACCTTTGTTTATGATGGGTGAGGTTACGATGGACTTACTTCAACCTAGACTAATGAGCATGATTGTGGATGAGGGTGTACTAGGATTATCTAATAATCATGTAGGTGATTTAAACTTAGTCATTACCTTAGGGCTTAAGATGATTGGGCTAGTAGTAATAGGTGCAGCCTGTGGTATTTTATCAGGAGTATTTGCAAATGTGTGTAGTCAAAACTTTGGGAATGATGTGCGAAAGGATTGTTTTAAGCACATTACTTCATTGTCTTTTGAACAAACAGATAAGTTTTCAACTGGCTCTCTGGTAACTCGTGTAACTAATGATATTACACAGGTACAAAATTTAGTAGCACAAAGTATTCGTGGTTTTGTACGTACCTTTATGATGTTTATCGGGGGTATTGTCTGTATGTTTAGCTTGGATTTAAGCTTTGGACAAGTTATTTTGTGTGCCTTACCAGTAGTAATGTTGAGTGTGGTATTCTTTATAGCTAAAGCAAATCCTATGTTTAAAATGTTACAGAAGAAATTAGATGGTGTAAATAGTGTAATGCAGGAGAATGTAGCAGGAGCCCGTGTTGTTAAAGCTTATGTAAGAGAAGATTATGAGAAAAAACGTTTTGCTAAAGCAAATGATGAATTAGTAGATACACAGTTAGGTGTTTTAAAGTTATTTTCTTATATGACACCCCTTACCAATATTATCATGAATATTGCACTGGTCATTATTATTTATGTAGGTTCTATTCATGTAGAGCGTGGCAGTATAACACCAGGTACTGTTATGGCAGCACTTACGTATATTTCTCAGATTTTACATAGCATTATGATGATGGTGAATATATTCCAGACCATTTCAAGAGGAAGTGCTTCAGCAAGTAGGTTAAATGAAGTATTAGAGTGTGTACCAACGATTAAAGATGGCACATTCGAGGGTGAAATAGAACATAAGGGAAAGGTAGAATTCAAAAACGTTTCTTTTGCTTATCCAAATAGTAATGGTGAGACTGTGTTAAGTCATATTAATTTAACTATTAACCCAGGAGAAACACTGGGGATATTAGGTGCCACAGGAAGTGGGAAATCTAGTCTTGTGAATTTAATTCCTAGATTTTATGATGCCACTGAGGGTGAAGTTTTAATAGATGGGGTAAATGTAAAAGATTATAAATTAAATGCCCTACGTGATAAAGTAGCCATAGCACTTCAGAAAAGTGAGTTGTTTAGTACCTCAATTAAAGAAAATATTGGATGGGGTAAAGCTGATGCCACAGATACAGAAATTCAAAAAGCTGCATATATAGCTCAGGCAGCAGATTTTATTGAAAGTAAAGAAGAAGGTTATGACACAATAGTTGCCGAAAAAGGAATGAGTTTATCTGGTGGGCAAAAGCAACGTATTGCTATTAGTAGGGCAGTTTTAAAAAATGCAGACATTCTTATTTTAGATGACTCTACCAGTGCCTTAGATTTAAAAACAGAAGCCAAGCTGTATGAAGCGTTTCGTAAAGAGTATAGTAAAGCAACTAAGATTATTATTGCACAACGTATTGCTTCTGTAAAAGGTGCTGACCGTATTGCTGTTATTGATAATGGTGAGATTGTAGATTGCGATACACATGAAAATCTAATGACAACTAGTGAGATATATCAAGATATTTATAACTCACAACTTAGAAACGGAGGTGAAAGCAATGAGTAAGGAAAACAAAGCACCAGTAAATGATTTTAAGATTCCAGGGCAACGTGGTCCTAGAGGGTATCAAGAGGTAGAAAAGCCTCAAGAAGGTAAAAAGACATTAGGACGATTAATGCAATACTTCGCAACAGAAAAAATGATGATTTTAGGTCTATTAGTAGTGGTGGTTGTAGTGGTAGCATGTTCTGTTTATGCACCAAGTCTTCAAAGTAGTGCCATTGATCAATTAGGAGATAGAAGTTTTGATAAATTACCACCTATTTTAATGACTATGATTATTGTTTATGCCATTTATAGTTTAGGGACATTATTCCAGAGCTTATTAAGTGCTTCATTAAGTCAACGTATTGTAAAAAGAATGCGAGAAGATTTGTTTGATAAGATTGTAAATTTACCAATTAGATATATAGATAATCATCCCCATGGGGATATTATGAGCCGTATGACAAATGATGTTGAAAATATTTCTAATACAGTTGCACAATCATTGGGTTCATTAGTAGCGGGTGTTTTAACGATTATAGGGACAGTAGGGATGATGATATGGTATTCTTGGAAGCTTGCCTTACTTTCTTGTACAACTGTTATTTTGACAATTGTGGCAACTAAGTATTTATCTAATGCTATGCGTAAATTTTTCCGTAAGCGTCAGGTATTATTAGGAAATTTAAATGCTACAGTAGAGGAAATGGTAGTGGGACATAAAACAGTTACAGCTTACAATAAGCAACAAGCTGTTATTGATGATTTTGAAGTTACATCTGATGAACTAACAAAAACTGGGATTGTAGCAGAAATATTAGGTGGGTCTATGGGGCCTGTAATGAATGCTATTAATAATATTGGATTTGTTATTATTGCAGCCTTTGGTGGATATTTTGCCATTCATGGTATGGTATCTATTGGGGTGATTTCCGCTTTTATTGTATATGCTAAGCAGTTTGGACGTCCTATTAATGAAATCGCTCAAATATATGGTCAGATTCAGACCGCCATTGCTGGGGCGGAACGTGTCTTTGCCATTATGGATGAAGAGAGTGAAGACAAAAGTGGTGAAGCAGATATGGCACACTCTAAAGGAGGAATTACTTTTAGAAATGTTAATTTCTCTTATGTACAAGGAAAGCAAGTTTTATCTGATTTTAACTTAGAGGTAAAAGCAGGTCATAAAGTTGCTTTAGTGGGTGCTACAGGTAGTGGTAAGACGACAGTCGTTAACTTATTAATGCGTTTTTATGATATTGATAGTGGAGAGATTCTCATAGATGGTGTGAATATCAAAGATATTGCCAGTGACGCACTTAGAAAGAGTACAGCCATTGTATTACAAGATACTGTACTTTTCTCAGATACCATTGGTAATAACTTAAAGTATTCAAACTTAGAAGCTACTGATAGGGAGATGGAAGAAGCAGCCAGACGTAGTAATTGTCATAAGATGATTAAGCATCTACCAATGGGGTATGATAGTAAGCTTACAGAGTCAGGATATAATCTATCTCAGGGACAACGTCAACTTTTATCTATAGGTAGAGCTTTCTTAGCAGATCCCAAAATACTTATTTTAGATGAAGCTACATCCAGTGTAGATACACGTACAGAAAAGCACATTCAAGATGCTATGGTCAATTTAATGAAAGACCGTACAAGTCTTATTATTGCCCATCGTTTATCCACTATCCAAGATGCAGATTTAATTGTTGTATTAGATAAGGGACATATTGCAGAAATGGGTAATCATGAAGAACTACTTAAACAAAAAGGTAGTTACTATGAATTATATATGACCCAATTTGCTGGGAATGCTATATAAAAATGGGATATAGGGTGAAAGTAAACTGAAAAAATTGGATATAATATAGCCATAATGAGGAAAAGCTCAAATTGATATAAGGGAACGGGTTAAAGCATGAACTATAAAAGAATGATTACAAATCGCATACTTGTCACGGGTGTGCTAGTGCTGATTCAAGCTATTTGGCTTTTAATATTTTTTAATAAGTTATTTGAAGAATATATGGTGATAGATTTAATTTTTTCAGTTTTAAGCTTTTTATTTATTCTATATATTGTAGCTAAAGATGATAACCCGGATTATAAAATTGGTTGGTTAATCATTATTATGGCAGCTCCATTATTTGGTGCATTATTTTATTTATGCTTTGGAGATAAGAAACCAGTTAGGAAGTTAAGAGATAAAATTCATAAAGCACATGAAGTATTAGTAGCTAATGTGCAACAGGATGAAGAAGTTTTGAAAGAAATTGGTAATATAGATTATAGAGCTTTAGGCATTAATCGCTATGTACTCGGTCGTAGTCAGTACCCTGTATATAAGAGAAGTGATGTGACATATTATCCTATAGGTGAATTAATGTTTGCAGCCATGATTAAAGAAATGGAGAAGGCACAACACTTTATTTTTATGGAGTATTTTATTATAGCAGAAGGTAAGATGTGGGATACACTTTTGGAAATATTAGTTCGAAAAGCTAAGGAAGGTGTAGACATACGCATTATGTATGATGATATGGGGTGTTTGACGCT
This sequence comes from Cellulosilyticum sp., assembly GCA_045612745.1. Taxonomy (GTDB): domain Bacteria; phylum Bacillota; class Clostridia; order Lachnospirales; family Cellulosilyticaceae; genus Cellulosilyticum. The sequence goes on from JAZKZQ010000256.1 coordinate 22,627, forward strand.
ATTACCCCCTAAATATGCCGAGCTATTAGAAGGGATACACCCTAATATTAAGTGCGTTAGTTTTAATAAATTTGTACCCTTTATCTCACTGGTTATGAATAATAGGGACCATAGGAAAATACTTGTTATAGATGGGCATACGGCTTTTAATGGCGGCATTAACTTAGCAGATGAGTACATTAATGAGACCCATGAATTTGGACACTGGAAGGATGTGGGTGTTTGCATTAAGGGAGAGGCTGTATGGAATTTTACCACGATGTTTCTTGAAATGTGGTATGCATATAGGAAGGTAGAAGAAGATGTCAATCAGTTTAGACCGGAGGTATATGGTCAAATATCATTTAAGGATAATGGTTATGTGCAGCCCTTTGGTGATAATCCATTAGATGATGAAGCTATTGGTGAGAATATTTATATCGAGATTTTAAATAGGGCGAAGCATTATGTATATATCTTTACCCCTTATCTTATTATTGATAGCAAGATGAAATCGGCCCTTTGTTTAGCTGCGAAGAGAGGTGTAGATATAAGAATTGTGACACCAGGTATACCAGATAAAAAGACTGTATATCGTTTGACAAGGTCTTATTATCCACCACTTTTGGCGGCGGGCGTTAAGATTTATGAATATACTCCAGGCTTTATTCATGCTAAAGTTTTTGTGAGTGATGATGAATGTGCAGTAGTTGGTACTATTAATATGGATTATAGAAGCTTATATCTACATTTTGAATGTGGCACGTATCTATACAGAAGTAATGCCATTTCGGATATTAAAAAGGATGCTATAGCAACCATTGATAAAAGTAAAAAAGTAGCATTAAGCATGCATCAAAAGAGAATCATTGCCCGTATATATGATGGCATTCTAAGAGTTTTTGCACCTCTCTTTTAGTATAAAGTATTAGTTTATGATAATCCTTTTTGTATAATGTTTATTCAGGTAGAAAAATAAAGTATACTAATAGATAGCGTAGAGCTTATGTTTAACTTAAAGAAAATTAATGTAGAATATAAGAAAAGAGGAATAGATTATGTATTATGTACCAGATGGAACTACAAAATGTGGTTATTATGAATGTGAAGAATGTGGTGAACGTTTTTTATCATTACAATTATCCAAGACACTAGAATGTCCATATTGTGAAAAGGATTTTGATCCTGAGATAGGACCAGATGAAGTAATGGAGGAAACTACAGCTATTGCTAGGCTTCAAAGGGTGATTGAAGGCGAAGAAGAAATTGAAAAGTGGGATAAACTTTTAAGCCTTGCCATTACTGGCGGAGATGAAGAATGGTTATAAGCTTAGAGGTGTAACATGAGTCAAACAATAAAGATTAATTATTATGATAAATTTCGTTGTACAGCTGATAAGTGCCCATTTAACTGTTGTAAGGAATGGCGTATTGGTATTGATGAAGAAACGATAGATAAGTGGCAAGGGCTTAAGCTTTCAGTTGTAAGTGATGAGCCTGAGAGTTTACCAGAACTTAATTTATGTGATTGTCTTCAAGAAGAGGAAAATGGGTTTATCATTGCACATAAAAAAGACAAGGAATGTCCATTTTTAGATAATAAGAAGCTTTGCAGGATTGTTTCTCAGTTAGGAGAAGAATATTTAGCAGATACGTGTACCATATTCCCTAGACAGATTAATAAATTTGAGGGTCATACAGAATATTCACTAGATCCATGTTGTCCTGTAGTAATTGATATGATGTACGAACATAAAGAACCAATTACTTTTGTAAGAGAAGGAAAAAGAGTAGAAATAAGTGATTTGCATAAAGTAAGGGATATGATGCTTGCCATTATAGAGGAAGAAGATTATACCATAGCTGAACGTATGATGATGACTTTTTATGCATTGTTAGATTTACTGAGACAGAAAAAAATTACTGCCAGTCACATTAGTAGTTGTAAAGGTAAAGCATATCTTGATGAATTAGCTATAGCTATTCGTAATATGCCATCTGAACCGATTGAAAGTATCATTGAGCGTAATGAACTATTTTTAGATGTAGTAGAAAATTATCGTAGAAATGGACTTTATGTAGATTATTTAGAAGGAATTTCATTACTTGCAGAAGTACTAGAAGATGAATATTCTGATGAAGAACTTTTAGAAGTCACAGATACCTTTGAAGGACATTTTATAAAATATGAGAGTTTAATGAAGAATTACTTAGTAGCTGAGATATTTGGAAATAGCCTTATGGAAGAATCAACCTTTGAGGATTTAGTAATAGCTTTTCAGTGGATTGCGATGGAATATGTAACCATTAAGCAAGCTATCTTCTTGAAGTGGATTAAAGAAGGGTGTAAAACATTAACCTATGATATAGTACGTGATTATATGATGATTATTGCTAGAGTTACCGGTTATGACCAAGAGGATATTAGAGAGTATATGGAAAATAGCTTTGAAAGCGTTGTATGGGAGTGGGGGTACCTTGCTCTTATAATGAATAATCAATAAAGAAGTCTCAAAAAATGAGGGCGTTGTAAAATAGAAAACTATTTTACAACCCCCTCATTGATTTAAATACAGGATTCAGAAGATTATGATATAATGAAGGTGATAATATAGGTAAGGGGTGAATGGTGAGTGGAGATTTTAGTAGGTATAGTTTGCGGTTTAATGAATAATAAAGAAAAGTTGTATTTATTAGAATATTGATGGATATTAAAATAAAGTGTAAACTAATATAAAGATTTTGAAAAAAACAGAAAGGGAATTGCTATGCCTATTACAGAACTTTTAGAACAAAATAGTAAGCAGTATGGGAATGACATTTGCCTAGTAGAAATTAATCCAGAGGTAAGTGAAAAGAGGCGTGTGACATGGAAAGAGTATGAACTTATGGAGCCAGACCCTGTAACACATTATCGTAGAGAAATTACATGGCATGTTTTTAATGAAAAGGCCAATCGTTTTGCTAATTTACTACTTGAGAGGGGAATCGAAAAAGGGGATAAAGTAGGAATTTTATTAATGAACTGTTTAGAATGGCTTCCTATTTATTTTGGGATTTTAAAAACAGGTGCCTTAGCAGTACCATTAAATTTTAGATATGCATCTGATGAAATCAAATATTGTGTGGAGTTAGCAGAAGTTGATATTCTAGTATTTGGTCCTGAATTTATCGGTCGTGTAGAAGAAGTGGCAGATGAAATTAGTAAAAATAGATTATTATTCTATGTAGGGACAAACTGCCCAACCTTTGCAGAGGATTACGTAGAGCTTACAGCCAACTGTTCAAGTAAAACACCTGATATTCATTTAACAGATGATGATGATGCAGCAATTTATTTTTCGTCAGGAACTACAGGTTTTCCTAAAGCAATTTTACATAAACATAGAAGTTTAATGCATTCTGCTAGGGTGGAACAAAATCATCATGGGCAATCAAAGGATGATGTTTTCTTATGTATTCCACCGCTTTATCATACAGGTGCAAAGATGCACTGGTTTGGTAGTCTTATTTCAGGGGGGAAAGCGGTATTACTTAGAAGTACAAAGCCTGAATTTGTACTTCAAACTGTCTCTGAAGAAAAGTGTACTATTGTATGGCTGTTAGTACCATGGGCACAAGATATATTAGAAGCAATAGATCGTAAAGAATTAAAAATTGAAGATTATACGCTAGCACAATGGCGTTTAATGCATATTGGGGCACAACCAGTACCACCAAGTTTGATTAGTAAATGGATGGCATACTTTCCAAATCATCAATATGACACAAATTATGGTTTAAGTGAGTCTATTGGACCAGGTTGTGTACATCTAGGTGTAGAAAATGTGCATAAGGTAGGAACAATTGGTAAAGCCGGTTATGGTTGGGAAGTTAGGATAGTAGATGAAAAAGGAGATAAGGTGAAACCAGGTGAGGTAGGTGAACTTGTAGTAAAAGGACCTGGGGTAATGACTTGTTATTATCGTGACGAAAAGGCTACAAAAGAGGTTCTAAAAGAAGGTTGGCTCTTTACAGGAGATATGGCACAAGAAGATGAAGATGGCTTTATTTTACTTGTAGACCGTAAAAAAGATGTCATTATTAGTGGCGGCGAAAATTTATATCCAGTTCAAATTGAAGACTTTATAAGGACTCATGAAGCTGTTCATGATGTGGCAGTTATTGGACTTCCAGATAAACGTCTAGGGGAGATTGCAGCGGCAATTATTGAATTAAAGCCGGAATATAGTTTAACAGAGGAAGAAATGAATGCATTCTGCATCAAACTACCTCGTTATAAGAGACCACGCAAAATATTCTTTGAAGATATTCCAAGAAACCCTACAGGAAAGATTGAAAAAAATACTTTAAGAAAAATATTCTGTAGTGAAAATCTAGTAGAATCACAAAATAGAGGATAAAATCATAACATAAAAAATTGAAGGCATTGTAAAATAATTTCTTATTTTACGATGCCTTTGTTTAATTTAAAGGGATTGATTGGTGTCTAAAAGGAATTTATATAGTTTTAAAAAATCAAGTTGACAAAAACCAATAAACTAGATATGATAAATAAAACTTTGAAGTTCAAAGTAAATTAATTGAAGAACTATAAAAAATACATAGCGTAAAATATTAAGTCGTGAAAGGATATATATATGATTAGAATTATTACAGATAGTACATGTGATTTAACAAAGGAAGATCAAGAAAGATTAGGTATTCATATTGTTCCTTTAAAAGTGCTTTTTGGAACAAAGGAGTATATAGATGGCGTAGATATTGATATACAAAGCTTTTATGAAAAATTGGCGACAGAGAAAGAATTACCAACAACAGCTCAAGTTAATCCGGGAGAATTTGAAGAAGTTTTTAAAACTTATTTGGAACAAGGAGATGAGATTATTGCTATATTATTATCATCTCAGTTAAGTGGGACCTATCAATCAGCTGCAATTGCTAAAGATATGTTATCCTCAGAAAAAATTCATTTGATAGATTCTAAAACTGTTACATTAGGACTAGCGCTTTTGGTAGAAGAAGCAGCTAAATTAAGAGACAAGGGACTTAGTGCCAAAGAGATTATTGCAGCAATAGAAGAATTAAAGGAAAAAGTGAATGTAATTGCTATAGTTGATACCCTTAAATATTTACAAAAAGGGGGACGTATTTCATCAGCTAGTGCTATATTAGGGACTGCCTTAGGTATTAAGCCGATTATACAAATTAAGGATGGCGTTGTACAAGTAATTGGTAAAGAACGTGGACAAAAGAAACTAAATAAATTTATTTTAAGTCATTTAGAGGGGAATCCGATAGATTTAGAACATGCAGTAGTTTTTGCACATTCTATAGCAGAAGAAGCTGTAGAACAATTACAACAATTAGTTAAACAATCTTATAATATCAGTGAAAGTCACGTAGTACCTATTGGGAGTACAGTAGGAACACATGCAGGACCTGGGGCTACAGGAATTGCATATATCAAAAAGTAAATAAAATAAAGATATAAGATAGTGTGTTAAGCAGAAATTAAAATGTTTAGCACACTTTTTATGTCAAAATAAATATTTGTAATATTTGTCCTAATGGATAAATAAGCTAAGTAAATAGGGCATGATCTCCCAAAGGTGTGAAAGAGGATTTATAAGAAAATTAGAAGTAAAAGGGGTAGAAAAGTAATGAAAAAGGTTAAACGTCAGATCCGAAAAATATTAATCTACTTGCTTGATATAATTATAATAAATATGGCATTTCTTACTACGTTATTATTAAGGTTTGAGTGGAATATTCCGATTCAATATCAAACATTATATATTAAGAAAAGTATTATATTGACACCTCTCTTAATGAGTACATTTTACTTCTTTGGATTATATAAGAAATTATGGAGTTATGCGAGTGTTAAGGAGGTATACCTTCTAATAATAGCTTGTACTGTTGGGAATATGTTATTTGTAATTGAAGGAGATATAGAGGATAATTTATTTCCAGGTTCTATTTATATTTTGTACTGTCTTATTTTAGCAGCTATGCTTATAGGTATTAGAGTTAGTTATCGAATGTTAAAAAAAATAGAAAATGAATTACGAAGTAAAAAGAATAATGAAGTGAAACGTAGGATGTTGATCGGGGCGGGAGCAGCAGCAGCATTTATCATTAGAAATTTTGAGAGTAATAGGCAGATAAGGGATAACATTATACTTTGTGTAGATGATAATATAAATAAACAAGGACAAACACTAAATGGAATTCCTATTAAAGGTAAAATAGAAGATACAATATATTTAGCAAAGCTATATAAGATTGATGAAATTATTATTGCAATCCCATCTATTTCAATGGAAAGAAGAAGTGAAATTGTTGAAGTTTGTAAGCAAACAGGGTGTAAACTAAAAATATTTTCTGGTATAGAAGCACTTTTAAATGAGCTACAAGAAGGAAAGTTCTTACTCAGGGATGTAAGGCCAGAAGATTTGTTAGGCAGAGAAGAAATTAGGTTTAATAATAAGAAGCTAGAACAAATCCTAAATGGAAAGGTTGTTATGGTTACTGGTGGTGGTGGAAGTATAGGAAGTGAATTATGTAGGCAAATTATTCATTTTTCCCCTAAATTACTAGTAATACTAGATATTTATGAGAATACTGCTTATGATTTACAGATGGAGCTTTTACAAAGTGGGATTGAGAAAGAAAAAATACGTGTAGTGATTGCATCAGTTCGGGAGAAAGATAGATTAGAACAAATATTTGATGAATATAAGCCTGAACTTGTTTTTCATGCAGCGGCACATAAGCATGTACCACTGATGGAGGCTAGTCCCTGCGAGTCCATCAAGAATAA